>CAILUI010000435.1 GCA_903837355.1 uncultured Victivallales bacterium | reverse complement strand
GGCCAACGACCTGCTGCGCCTGGCCGTGGTCGTGCGCGATGCCCACGATGCGATCACGGTGCAGGACTTCAACGGCCGCATCCTGGCCTGGAATCCCGGCGCGGTACGCATTTACGGCTGGAGTGAGGCCGAGGCGCTGGCCATGAACGTCCGTGACCGCATCCCGCCCGGCCGGCCTGCCGTCCAGGAGCTGGACGTGGTCCACCAACTGGCCACGGCGCACGAGGCCCTGGACCCCTACCGCACCCAGCGCCTGGCCAAGGATGGCAGCGTCAAGGAGGTCTGGCTGACCGCGACCGCGCTGCTCGACGAGCACCGGACGATCTACGCCATCGCCACCACCGAGCGCCTGGTATGAAAACGCTCAACGTTCAGCGTTGATAGGGGAGCCCGCGATGCCCACACGTGACGAGTTGCGGCGGCAGGCCGAGGAGCTCGCCCAGCAGGACGCAGTGTCGGTGCCAGAGGATGTGGCGGCGCTCGCGCCCGCGGCGATCCGGCAGACGCTGCACGACCTGCGGGTGCATCAGATCGAGCTGGAGATGCAGAACGAGGAGTTGCGGCGGGCCCAGGGCGAGCTGGACGCGGCGCGGGAGCGCTACTTCGACCTCTACGACCTGGCACCAGTCGGTTACGTCACCGTCGATGAGACCGGGCTGATCCTGGAGGGCAACCTCACGGCCGCCACCTTGCTGGGCGTGGCCCGCGGCGTGCTGGTCAAGCGGGCGTTTGCCCAGTTCATCCACAGCGAGGATCAGGGTCTCTACTACCGCTACCGCCAGCAACTGTTTGCCGCCCCCGCGACGGTTGGCAAGGCGGCGGAGTGCGAGCTGCGGCTGCGGCGGCACGACGGCACCGCGCTCTGGGCGCGGCTGGGCACCACCGTCGCGTCCGCGGCCACTGGCACCCGTGTCCTCCGCATCATCCTGAACGACATCTCGGTGCGCAAGCAGGCGGAGGGGGAGCGGGTCCGGCTGGAGGGTCAACTCTACGAGGCCCAGAAGCTGGAAGCCGTGGGCCGGCTGGCGGGCGGTGTGGCGCACGAGTTCAACAACCTGCTGATGGGCATCATGAACTACGTGGAACTGTGCCGGGACGTGCTGCCGCCGGAGCACGCCGTCCGCGAATACCTGGACGAGATCAATGGCGGCGCCGAGCATGCCGCCGACCTGACCCGGCAACTGCTGGCCTTCGCCCGTAAGCAGATCATCGCGCCCACGGTGCTGGACCTCAACGACGCGGTGACCCGCATGCTCAAGACCCTGCAGCATCTGCTGGGCGAGGATATCAGCCTGGCCTGGATGCCGGGGGCAGCGGTCTGGACGGTGCAGATGGACCCCTCGCAGCTCGATCAGATCCTGGCCAACCTGGCCAGCAATGCCCGGGATGCCATCGACGGCGTCGGCCAACTGAGCCTGGAGACGCGGAACGTCGTGGTGGATGGCGCCAACAGCGCCGAACATGCCGGCGCCGACCCTGGCGAGTATGTGCAGTTGGTCGTCAGCGACAACGGCTGCGGCTTGGACAAGGAGTGCCTGGAACGGGTGTTCGATCCGTTCGCCACCAATAGGAGCCTGATTCAGGGCACGGGGCTCGGGCTGCCCACCGTCTATGGCATCATCAAGCAGAACCATGGCTTCGTCTGCGTCTCCAGCGAGTTGGTCCGTGGCACGACCTTCCGGATCTACCTGCCGCGCGTTGAGGCCGCGGTCGCGCCGGCGGCCGCCGCGATGCCGAAACCGGTCCCCGGCGGGCGGGAGACCATCCTGGTGGCGGAGGACGAGAAGTCGATCCGCATCACCACCGGCTGTTTCCTCGAGAAGTTCGGTTACACGGTGCTCGCGGCCGAATCTCCCGAAGCGGCCCTGCGCCTGGCGGCGAACCATCCCGGCCCCATCCATCTGCTGCTGTCCGATGTGATCATGCCGGGGATGGACGGACGGCACCTGGCGGAGCGGCTGCGGGCGACCCGGCCGGGGATCCGCTGTCTATTCATGTCGGGGGACACCGCCCAAGCGCGAGCCCTCCGGGGCGTGCTGGATGAAGGCGAAGAGTTCCTCTCCAAGCCCTTCTCGCGCGAGGACCTGGCCACGGCGGTGCGCGCGGTGCTGGCGGGGGTGTGAGGGGTTCTCCGGGCGTGAAGCTGCTGGTCGTCATCCCTTTCTACAAGCCGGCGCACTGCTATGGCGGGCCGGTGAGTTGCATCTCGCTGCTCTGCGAGGAGATGGTGCGCCAGGGGGCCGAGGTCACCGTCTTCACGACCACGGCGAACGGCTATGGGAAGCATCTGGAGGTACCCACCGGCCAGGCGGTCGAGGTCAACGGCGTGCAGGTCGTCTACTTCCGCTGTGTGCACCTTTTCTTCTACCCGTTGTTCTTCTACACGCCGGCCCTGCGCCGGGCCCTGCGGGCGGCGCTGCCGACGGTGGATGTCTGCTACACGGTGCTCAACTGGAACTATCCGACCTCGCTGGCGGCGGCCTGCGCGCGCCGCCTGGGCGTGCCCTATGTGATGGGTCCACACGGTTGCCTGATGGACTGGAGCACCCAGCAGTACAGTGGGATCAAACGGACCTACCTGCGGCTGTTTGAGCGGCGACTGCTGGACGGCGCGGCCTTCATCCACTGCGCCAGTGAGATGGAGTCGGCACAGACCCGGCGGCTGCAGTTGCGGGCACCGCTCAGGGTCGTCCCCAATGGGCTGCCGATCATCGATCTCGAGCGCTTGCCGGCGCGCGGCGCTCTGCGGCAGAAGCTCGGGATTCCGCCCACGGCGCGGGTCTGCCTGTTCGTTGGCCGCCTGCAGAAGATCAAACGGCTGGACCTCGTCGCCCGCGTCTTCGGCCAGGCGCACCGGGACTGTCCCGACAGCCACCTGGTGCTGGCCGGCGCCGACGAAGACGAGTCGCTGCAGACGGTGCGGGAGATCGCCCGGCGCGACGGCGTGGCGGAGAGTGTTCACTATGCCGGCTTGCTGCCGCAGGCGGAACTGCTGCAGGCCTACGTGGATGCCGACGTCCTGCTCCTGCTCTCGCGGCGCGAGAACTTCGGTATGGTGGTCGCCGAGGCCCTGGCCGCGCAACGGCCTGTGCTGGTGAGCAGCGGCGTCGGGCTGGCGCCTGATATCGCCCGCGCCGGCTGTGGGCGGGTCGTCGCCGGCGACCAGGAGGCAGAGATCGTGACCGCCCTTGTGCAGATGCTGCAAAACCCCGACGAGCGTGCCGAGATGGGCCGCCGAGGACGGCAGCTCATGCTGGAGACGTACGCCAGCGGCGCCGTGGCGGCGGCCATGCTGAGGGAGTTCGGCCGGATTGTCCGGCCGGCAGTCGGGCGAAGCGCCCGCTGAGCCGCATTCCCGTGGAGGGCGAAGCATTCCCGTGGAGGGCGAAGCGCCCGCTGAGCCGCATTCCCGTGGAGGGCGAAGCGCCGGCTGAGCCGCATTCCCGTGGAGGGCGAAGCGCCGGCTGAGCCGCGGCCGCGCCATCGCGGCCGTCTGGGAAGGGGAACGGCTCAGCGCCTGCAAGCAGTCTGGGGAGCTTCGCCCTCCAGGAAAGACCTCCAACACGCGACGCGCCGACCGGCCCGCTGAGCCGCATTCCCGTGGAGGGCGAAGCGCCGGCTGAGCCGCGGCCGCGCCATCGCGGCCG
>CAILUI010000434.1 GCA_903837355.1 uncultured Victivallales bacterium | reverse complement strand
TCTGCGGGAAGGCATGGAGGTAGCGAACGTCCACGGGGGTGCCCTCAATGGGGATCTCCCGCCCTGCCGGGATGGTGACGTTGCCGCAGGGGACAACACTCCCGCCACGGAACAGGCCCAGCGCAACGCTGTGTTTGTCGTTGCGGCCGATCACCAGGCACGACGCAGTCTCGTAGAACTTGAACTTGAGCTGCGCTCCACCTGAAGCCGGCCGTCCAGGGGTGTAGGGCGCGTGCAGGTCCTTGAACACCGCGCCCTCTCTGCCTTCACTGCGCAGGCGCTCGAAGCGCTCGCGCTTGGCCGCCGGCAGAAAGACGGTCTCCACGGCGCGCAGATGCCGTTGCGGCCCCGCGGCAAGCAGCAAGTACAGCCGCCGCAGACGCACCTCGTAGGCTTCGCTGCGCAGGCCGATGCCATCGGCAACGAGGAGATCGAAGACGTACAGGATCTCGCCCACGGCCTCGCCATCGAGGATGAACTCGCCGTGCAGGGCGTTGGCCTCGTCGGCCATAGGTGACGGCAGTCCGATCTCCAGCCCCAGGCGGTTGACCCCAATGAGCAGTCCGTTTGACTTGCGCAGCAGCAGGCGGCGGCCGTCGAACTTCTCCTGCAGGGTATAGTCGGGCGAGTCCAGCAGGCGCATGAGCCCCGTCTCGTCGATGGGGTTCAGGAGCTGACAGGCGATGCCGGTGTCGCGCTTCTCGTTGACGGTGTTCCGGTAGGGCGTACCATCGTCGGCAGGCGTGTAGCCTTTGGCGGTCTTCTCGCTCACCAGGCGCTGGTAGATGGCGCGGGCTTCCTGGTAGGGGACGGGGCCGTTGGTCTTGGTGCCGGTCTGCAGGGTGGATCCCCGGCGGCCGTAGGCGAAGGCCACCGTGAACAGGCCGTTGCCGGCCGGTTCCACGGCAGCCTGATAGACCTTGTCGGACGTACCGGCGCGATAGTGGAGGGTGATGCGGTCAGGTGGGTCGGCGGGTATGGGTGCCATGGGGGTTCGGCTTTCCTCTGTGGGGTGCGGAACGGGTTCACTGGCTGGCGGGAATCTCAGCGCCAGCAGCCCTGTGGCGGTTTCACCAGGCGCTCGAGGATGCTCTTGAGTTCCTCGGGCGTGCTGTAGACGTGGGTGGCACGGGTCTGCCAGTCGTTGTCGCCCCAGGGGTAGGGACAGACGGCCTGGATCACGCTCTGTGCCGTGACCAGCAACACGTGGTCGCCATCGACGGGCGACCAGTCGGGGCGCACCCAGACGCTCTCGATGCGCGGCAGGCCGCACTGGTGACGGCAGTTGCCGTAGTGGCCGGTGCGGTAGCCGTTCTCCTGGCACCAGCCCTTGATGCGTTCGCGGACAGACTGCGTGGGCTCTGTGGGAACCTGCACGGACGTGGCCATGGTTGCTGTTTCTCCTGATGGTGGGTAGGTAGCGGGGACGGCAGCGGAGTCCACAGGGGGTTGTGACCCCTACGGACCCCGCGCCAGTGCTGACACGATCTCACGACGCCAGCGCAAAGCGCCGCTGGCCCATACGGCCGAAGTTCGCGGCCAGGTCCGAGGTGTCCTGTGCGGCGAGTTCACGGGCCTTGGTGCGCAGCCGTTCCAGGCCCTGCACCAGGCTTACTTAAGCCTTGCCATCGCTGCGGTACTCCTCGGCACTGCGGCTCAGAAGC
>CAILUI010000433.1 GCA_903837355.1 uncultured Victivallales bacterium | reverse complement strand
TTGGCCACGGTCAGGCCGTGGTTCCCGGCAATAGCGCCGCCCCCGCCACTGGCCCGGTTGCAGGCGAAGCGGCAGTTCGCCACCCGGGTCGAGACGCCGTTGGCGAGCAGACCGCCGCCCGCATTGTGCGGCGCGCTGCCGTCGGCCCGGCCGTCACGGACGATGAAACCGTCCAGTATACAGTTGGCGCCGGTCACCACGTGGTAGCAGTTGTCGGTGCTCACGCCGGCCGTGCCGATGTCGCCGCTCAGGACCGTCGGATTCGAGGTCATGTTGCGGTCCGCGCGCTGCGCCTCGGTACCGGCGAACCCGCCGTAGACCGGCACCCCGGCCAGCAGTTGGAACGTGCTGCTCCGGGTCGGGCTGGCGCCGCCCGGCTTGTAGGTCCCCGACGCCACCCAGATCTCCTGGCCCAGGGTGGTTGCTGCCAGGGCCGCGGTGAGGTTGGTGAAGGCGTTCGTCCATGAGCTGCCGGTGCCGGAGCCGCTGGCGTTGCCCTTCACGTAGACGACGCACGCCGCGGTGTACGCCGCCAGGTTGCCGCCGCCCGCGTCGTTGAGGTTCGGGTTCAGCCCGTGCGCCGTCTCCCAGCCGTCCGGCATGCCGTCGGCGTCGGTGTCCCAGAGGCTCGGGTCGCTGTCGGTCTCAGCCGCGTCCGGGATGCCATCGCCGTCGGTGTCGGCGGGCGCGCCGAAGTCCAGACGGACCACCCCGCGCTCGCTGATGGTATAGACCTGGCGCAGCAGTTCGAGCGAGTTCTCGCGCAACACCAGACGTAGGACCTCGCCGTAGGTCACGGCGGTCGGATCGGTCGGGGTGGTGGCGAGAAGCTCAAGGCGGAGCGTGTAAAAGAGGTCGGCCACGGCCGGATCGCTGCCGAGAGCGTAGGACGCCAGCAGCGTGCCGTCGCTGGCGCGCCGGGCCTCGACGACGCAGGCGGTGTCCGCGGCCGTGAGCACGCGGCCGGTCACGGTCATGGTGCCATAGAGCACGAGCGGCTCCGGGATGGCGGCCCGCAGGGCGGCTGCGCACACCAGCACCCCGAGCATGAAACCTCGCGCCAGGTTCGCTGTTATTCTCAAGGTCGTCGCTCCCGTTGTCCCTGAAACGTGTTCGGCCCGCTGGCGACGCTCGTCGGCGAGCGCCGCACACCCTGGGTTGTCGTGGTCGGCCGGAGACGACCGACAGGCTCGCTCTCTGCGTCAGTTCCCTGAGTACGAATACGTCTGGAAGAAAATCTTGATATCGTCCACCCCGTCGCCGTTGCGCTCCGTGCTGCTGCCGGGGACGAGCGGGCCGTTGACAAAGGTGTCCAGGCCAACGTCGGCGTTCCAGAGCAGGGTGCCGCCGGGGATGATGATGAGCCAGCGTGTGTTCCAGACCGAGCGCCCGATCAGGCGCGTGTCGGAGGCGGTCTCCGTCGGGTCAAAGTCTCCCTTGTCGTGGTACGCGCGCAGGCTCGAGAAGCGCCGGATACCGCCGAAGGTATCGTTCAGGCCATCGTTCATGGGGATCCAAC
>CAILUI010000432.1 GCA_903837355.1 uncultured Victivallales bacterium | reverse complement strand
GCGCCCGGGGAGCTTCGCCCTCCAGAAGACGGCGGCTCAGCGGCGCTGGCGCGCCCGGGGAGCTTCGCCCTCCAGAAGACAGCGGCTCAGCGGCCACCGCGCCCGGGGAGCTTCGCCCTCCAGAAGACGGCGGCTAAGCGGCGCTGGCGCGCCCGGGGAGCTTCGCCCTCCAGAAGACAGCGTCTCAGCGGCCACCGCGCCCGCTTGGCGCTGGAGAGCTGCCCCTATTTCCGAATGAAACCGCCCTGACTACAGAGCGGCTGAGGTTGGGAAACAGACGTTATGGGTCTAGAGTTGGGGATTCGGCGACGGCATCCTTGGGGGCGCTGGCGCGGCAGCGGCCCGGTGACGACCGGGCCTGTTGGAGGTGGCGTGCGACCGTGAGTGACGACAACGATACAACCCGGCTCGGACTGGCCCTGGAGATGCGCGGCGTGCGCAAGACCTTCCCGGGGACGGTGGCGGTCGACGGGGTGGACCTCAGTGTCCACGCCGGCGAGGTGCATGCCCTGATCGGCGAGAACGGCGCCGGCAAGTCGACCTTGATGAAGATCATTGCCGGGGCCTTGCCGGACTACGAGGGCGAGGTCTGCATCAATGGTCTGCCGGTGCGCCTGAGTTCGCCCGCTGTGGCTCGGCAGTACGGCATCGGCATGATCTACCAGGAGTTGAGCCTGGCCGGGCCGGTGAGCGTGGCGGAGAACATCCTGGCTGGGCGCCTGCCGGTACGGGCGGGGGTGGTGCTGGATCGGCGGCGCCTGGAGCGGCTGGCGCGCCATGCCTTGGAGCGGGTTGGGCTGGCGCTGGACCCGGCGCGACCGGTGGAGGATCTGAGCCAGCACGAAGCCCAACTGGTTGAGATCGCCAAGGTGTTGCATGGGCACCCCTGCATCCTAGTCCTCGACGAGCCCACCTCCGCGCTCTCCCGCGAGGAGGTCGAGCGGCTGTTCGCGATCATCCGCCGGCTGCGTCGCGAGGGGCTGGCCTTGGTCTATATCTCGCACCACCTGCCCGAGATTTTCCAGATCGCCGATCGGGTGACGGTGTTGCGCGACGGTCGCCGCATCGCCACCTGCGCCATCGGGGACGTCACTCCCGCCAAGCTCATCGAGATGATGGTCGGGCGCGCTGCCGACGCGCTCTACCACCACCAGGCGCGCCACGCCTTGGGCGCCTCGCGTCTGCGGGCAACGCGCCTGAGCCGCTACGGTTTCTTCCATGATGTCTCCCTCGACGTCCGTGCCGGCGAAGTCCTCGGCATCGGCGGGTTGTCCGGAGCCGGACGCACCGAGTTGGCGCGCGCCCTGGTGGGCCTGGACCGGCTGGATGCGGGCGAGCTGGAACTGGATGGCTGCCCTTTCCGGCCCCGCGCGCTGGCCGACGCCATCCGTTGCGGGGTCGCCTACCTCACCGAGGACCGCAAACGGCAAGGGCTGGCGCTGCGGCTGACCACAGGGGAGAACATTCTCTCCGCCATCATCCCGCGCCATTCGCGCTATGGCCTCTTCCGTTCCGGCGGGTGTGACGCCATCGTGCAGGCTCTGATCGCCGAGCTCCAGGTCCACCCGGCTGGGGGCTCGGTGCCGACGCGCAGCCTGTCGGGCGGCAACCAGCAGAAGGTCCTCCTGGCGAAGTGGCTGGCGACGGCGCCCAAGGTGCTCATCCTGGACGAGCCGACGCGCGGCGTGGACATCGGCGCCAAGGTGGTGATCCATGCGGCCATCGAACGCCTGGCGGCCGCGGGCACGGCGATCATCCTGATTTCGTCCGACCTGCCGGAGCTGCTGGGTTTGTCCGACCGCGTCCTGGTGCTGCGCCGGGGGCGGGTGGCCCGCGAGCTGGCCCGGGCCGAGTTCAGCGAAGAGGCCCTGCTCTTGGCCGCCAGTGGTGGAGGTGCGCATGGCTGATGGCCGCCAACGCCCGTTCAGCCGCGGCGCGCTCCTTGCCAGCCGGCTCGGCGTCTACCTCGTGGTCCTGGGGCTAGTGGTAGCCGGGGCGCTGGCCAGCCCACGTTTCCTGACCGCCACCAACCTGCTCAATGTGGTCGACAGCGTGGTGCTGCTGGGGATCGTGGTGACCGGCGTCGCCTTCGTCACCTACTCCGGGCACTACGCTGACCTGTCCGTGCCCACCACCATGGCCTTTGCGGGGGTCATTGCCGTCGAGTTGCTGCGCTTCGGCTTCGGCCTTGCCCTGCTGGCCGGGTTGGGCACCGGCCTGGTCATCGGCCTGATCAACGCCCTGGTCATCGGTCGCTGGCGTGCCAACCCGATCATCTGGACCCTGGCCATGTCCTATGTGACCAAGGGCCTGATGCGCTGGCTCTGGTTGAACCGGCAGATCTACCCCGACGTCAAGACTGGCGAGACGGGTGCTGGACACCTGTTCATTCAGCTCTACCGGCAGGAGGTCTTCGGCAAGGTCACCCTGCCGTTGCTGGTGCTGGTGGCCCTGGCCGTCGGCGCCCAGTTCGTGCTGCGCCGTACGGCCTTCGGCCAGCACCTCAAGCTGGTCGGCTCGAACCTCGAGGTGGCCCGCCTCAGCGGCGTGCGCACCGCCCGCACGGTCGGGACCGCCTTCGTACTGGCAGCGCTGGCGGCGGCCGTGGCCGGCATCTTCATCACCTCGCTCGCCAAAGTCGGGGCCTACTACAACGGCGACGGCTACGACTTCGATGCCGTGACCGCCATCGTCCTCGGCGGGATGACCCTCTCCGGCGGCCGGGGCGACATCGTCGGGGCGCTGGGCGGGGTGCTGGTCATCGGCCTGATGAGCAACCTGATGACGCTGCTGGGCATCGACACCTTCTCGCAGCGGATCATCAAGGGGATCGTCTTCATCGCTGCGGTCGGGATCAGTGCCGCCGTGTTGCGCAAACTGGGGCGTGAAGATGGCTAACGGACGGCTCAGTCGCGGGGTGCAGTGGGCGGGCGAGCAGCGCATCTACCTGCTGCTCGGCGCCACCCTGCTGGTGATGTCGCTGTGGGCGCCGAAGTTCCTGAACCTCTACAACCTGACCATCATCGCCAAGTCGATGAGTCTGAACGCGCTGGTGGCGGCCGGCTTCACGGTGGTGATGATCTGCGGCGAGTTGGACCTCTCGGTCAGCTCGACCCTCACCCTCGGGGCGATGCTGGTCATCGGGCTGCGGCCGACTCTGGGCTGGGGGGGCAGCCTCCTGGCCGCCCTGGGCGCCGGCGTCCTGGTCGGATTGGCCAATGGCGTCCTGGTCACCCGCGCGCGCATCCATTCGTTCATCGCCACCCTGGGCACGATGACCGTGGCGCAGGGCGTCATCTACATGTACAGCCACGGCTCCTCGGTCAGCGTCACCGGAGCGGGGGACTTCGCCCTGGCCGATTTTCTGGAGACGCCGGTGCTGCCGCTGTTGCCGCCGCGGGTGCTGGTGACCCTGGTCTTCGTCGTCGTGATTCAGTGGGTCCTGTCGTGCACGCGGCCGGGGCGGAACCTCTACCTGGTCGGCGGCAGCAAGGAAACGGCCTGGCTGGCGGGGCTGAACCCGCACGCCTACGTCACCGCCGCCTTTGTGCTCTCGGGCTTCTGCGCGGCCTTGGGCGGGGCGCTGTTTGCGATGGGCATCAGTTCGGCCACGACCGACCTGGGCGTCAGCGCCCTGATGGACGTGATCACGGCGACGATCATCGGCGGCACCGCCATGGCCGGCGGGCGTGGCAGTGTCGTGCGCAGCGCCCTCGCGGTGCTGACGTTTGCCGCTATGTTTAACGGGTTCAACCGGCTGGGCTTCGGCAGCGAGCTGCGCATCTTCGTGGCCGGCCTGGTGCTGGCGCTCGTGGTCCTGCATGAAGCCTGGAGCCGCTACCGCCACGAACAGCGGCGCGGCCGCCGCGCCTACCTGATGGCGGAGTTGGAGCCGTGCAAGCGCACGGCTGATGGAGGGCAAGGATGATGGAACGCTGGACGCTGTCGCGCATCGCGGGTTCCCTGGGGCTGGTGCTGCTGGCGGGCTGCGGACCTAAAGAGGGCGCCGCCGCTCCCCAGCGGGCCGCGCCGCCGGCCGCCGGCGCCGGTTCGACGCTGCAGCAATCGTTGGCCGTTGACCTCTCCGCCCTCAAGTCCGCCGATGGCCAGCCCTTGCTCCTCGCCCTCGAGAAGAAGACCCCGCCGCCGCGCCCGGCCGACCCGGCCAAGCTGCCCGAGACCGATCCGCTGCACTGGTACGATATGGAGTACGCCGGCTGGAGCGCGGCCAAGGAAAACCTCCCGCCGTCGCCGAAGGACGGCGCCATGGGCAAGCGCGTCATCACCATCATCAACGGCGACCACCCCTACCTGACGGCGTACAGCGCCGGCATGCGCAAAGTCGCCGAGGCCTATCGCATGGACCTGCGCATCCTCTCGCCGAACTGGAAGGTCGACGTCCAGAACCAGATGCTGGACGAGGCCGTCAACGACCGGCCGGACCTGATCATCCTGATCCCGCTCGACGCCAAGGTTGCCGTGCAGCAGGTGCGCAAGGTCAACCAGGCCGGGGTGCCCATCCTCCTCAGCAACATGCATCCCGATAACGAGGCCATGAAGTTCGCCATCTGCTGGACCGGCCCGGATGACTGGGGCCAGTTCCGCCTGCTGGCGCACGCCTGGGCCGACAAGCTCGGCAAGCAGGGCGGGGTCTGCTACGTGCGCCACGCGCCCGGCGGGTCTCCCTACTTCGCACGCACCTTCGGCCCGATCTCCGAACTCAGCGGCTACGCGCCCGGGATCAAGGTCCTCGACCTGCAGGCTCCCGGCTTCGAAGCCGCCAAGACCCAGCAGGTCGTCGCCGACTGGATCACGCGCTTTGGCCAGGACATCAAGGGCATCTGCGCCGCCGACGACTCGGCCCAGGCGATCGGCATCGTCGAGGCCTGCCGGAAGGCCGGCCGCAGTGACATCGTCGTGGTCGCCGCCGGCAATAGCAAGATCGGCATGGACGCCGTCAAGGCCGGCGACCTCCAGGCCATCACCTACCAGTCTGCCGAAGCCGATGGCGCTGTCGCCCTCAAGGCCGGCGCGGACTGGTTCAATGGGGCGGAACTGGAACCGGTGCGCTACCTGCCCAAACACGTGATCACCCAGGCGGATGTCGATCAGTACATGCCAGCACAGTGGTAGGGGACCCGCTCATGAGTATGTTCGAGACCACGGGCAAGACGGCCGGCCAGGGCGCCCGCAAGGCGGGGACGCTGCAGAAGCTCGAGCGCATGCGGCGCACCCTGCGCCACGAGGAACCGGACCGCGTCCCGATCAGCGACTTCTTCTGGGGCAGCTTCACCCAGCGCTGGGCGGCGGATCTGGGCCTGCCGCCGGATGCCAACCCGTACTACCACTACGATCTGGACTGGATCGTGACCGTGCCCAACCTCGACCCCTGGATCCGGCCCTTCGAGACCCTGAGCGAGAGCCAGGACGAGGTCACGGTCAGGACCGGTTTCGGCGCGGTCATGCGTAAGATCTTCGCGCTGCCCATGCCGGAAATGGTGGCCTGGGAGATCGCCGAGTTCGAGCAACTGCAAAGCGCGGTGTTCGATGATCCGACCGACCGGCGCCGGTTTCACGCCGGGGGCGACAACCAGATCTCCGGCGTCGGGGACGGCTTCACGCGGAACTCCCCGCCCTGGCTCGATACCGTGCGTTCTCTGCACCCCGACTTCCCGGTGTTCGGCAGTGTTATCGAGGTCTCCGAGTGCCTGACCCGGCTGGTCGGGCAGGCCAACGCCATGCTGTGGACGGGGCTGTACCCGGAGGCGATGGGAGAGGTGGCGAACCGCCTCGGTGAGTTCTACCTCGAGTGCGCCCAGGCCGAGATGGCCGCGGGCCGCGGTCTGCTGGACGGCTTCGTCATCTGGGGCGACGTCGCCTACCAGGCGGGCACCTTCACCTCGCCGGCCTACTGGCGCGAGTACTACAAACCCTGGGTGGCCCGCATCACCGCCGCCGCCCACGCGCAGGGCCTGCCGGTGATCTACCATGGCTGCGGCAAGATCCATGCCCTGCTCGATGACTTCATCGAGATCGGCGTGGACGCCCTCAACCCGCTCGAGGTCAAGGCCGGTATGGACGCCGTAGACCTGCGCCGCCGCTATGGCCACCGCCTGGGCCTCTGCGGCAATAGCGACATGCAGGTATGGGAGAGCGGCGACCCGGCCCGCCTCCGCCGCGAGGTGCTGCGCAAGCTCAATGCCGCCCGCGGCGGCGGCTACATCTTCCAGTCCGACCACTCGGTCTCCAGCGCCGTCTCCGGACACACCTACGACAGCATCGTCAAGCTGGTGCGGGACTACGGGCGTTACCCCCTGGAACTGGGCGAGTACACCGAGGAGACCTGATATGCAGCGCTACGGCATGGTGCTCGGACTCAAGGCCGACAGGATCGCGGAGTATAAGCGGTTGCACGCGGCGGTCTGGCCCGAGGTGCTGCGCCAGATTGCCACATGCAACCTGCGCAACTACAGCATCTTCCTGCGCCGGCTGCCCGACGGCCAGCACTATCTCTTCAGCTATTTCGAGTACGTCGGTACCGACTTCGCCGCCGATATGGCGGCCATGGCCGCCGATCCTACCACCCAGCGCTGGTGGGCCCTCTGCATGCCCTGCCAGGAACCGCTCCCCGACCGCGCCGCCGGCGAGTGGTGGGCCAGCATGGAAGAGGCCTTCCACTGCGATTGAGCGCAGGCTGGGCAGGCTGGACGCACTGGACCCACTGGAGGGCGAAGCTCCCCGGGCGCGCCGGTCCATAGGCGCTGACTTACCGCGCTCCGCGCGGTGCCAAAGCGGTGTCGAGCCACGGCACTCCAAAGCGCCACATGTTATTGTGGCGCAGTATGATATCGCGTGGCGTAATCGCCGCGCTTTGGACTGCGGCGGCTGGACGCCGCTTTGGCTCCAGAGGAGCCTGACGAGAGTCTACGGATTCTGCTTTATGTACTTGCAGAACAACGAGATATGCAATAACTGATAGACCAACAAGTGGGCGCCTATGGGCGAATGCCCCGCCTCGCACCGCCAGGAGCGCTCAGCTCGTCTGGGTCAGATGCTCGGTGCGGGCGATGATCTCGTCCTGCAGGTCCGTCCAGAGGGACGTGAAGGGAGCACAGTAGCCGGCCACGCGCACCATCAGCTCTGGATAGGCTTCCGGATGCTGTCTTGCCTCGAGCAGCAAGGCGCGGTTGACCAGGTTGAACTGCAGTTGCTGGCCACCGCCGCGGAAGTGCGCCTCGATCAAGGCGGCGACTTTGGCCACCCCGTCATCCGTGGTGATGATGTAGGGATCCAGCTTGACGTTGAGGGTGGTGGCGGTGGGCAGCAGCCGGTGCGGCAGACGGGCCACGGAGTTGAGCAGGGCGGTGACGCCATGGCGGTCCCGGCCCTGGGCCGCGCCCAGGCTGTCGGCCAGCGTCGCGCCGGCCTTGCGGCCGTCCGGGGTGGCACCGGTGACCCGGCCGTACTCGATGTGCATGTTCTCGCCGCCGGCCGTAGTCCCGAGGATGTAGGAGCCGCCGCGGAACGGCGTGTGCCGCCGCAACGTGGCAGAGAGCGTCTCGATGACGCGGCCGGCAAGCTCATCGACCTCACTGTCGTCGTTGCCAAAGTGCTTGGGGTCACTGAGCACCCGCTGCCGCAGCGTCTCGGCGCCATCCCAGTCGCGGGCCAGGATCCCGACGAACTCGCGCAACGTCAGGAAGCGTTCCGCGAAGACGATCCGGTGCAGGACCGCCAGCGCATCGGCCAGGTTGGCGAGGCCGATCACGTCCCAGTTGCAGAAGTTGTAGCGCGCCCCGCCCTGGGTGTAGCCCTTGCAGGCCTCAATGCAGTCCCGCACCACCAGCGACGCCTGCAGGTGACCGCCGGGCTGGGCAGCGGCAAGTTGATCGCGCCCCAGCGCCGAACGGTGGGCCATCTCAGCGACGCGCTCCAGCGCGGCGCTGAGGGCGTCCCAGAGCGCGGCCGGGGTGGTGAGCTCATCCAGCCGGGCCTCCGCCTGCAAGGCCGGTTCGAGGCCGAGGGCCATCCGCAGGACCTTGGGCAGGTTGATGAAGCCCTCGACCGAGCCCATCTGCGCGCGGCCGGTGACGATCACCTCATGGCAGCCCGACAGGGAAAAGTCGCGGGCGTCCTCGAGGCTGACGCCGATTCCTGCCAGGGCGGGGACGATCTGCTCATCGCTGCAGAAGTCCGGGTTGCCGGACCCACAACGCAAGACGCGGACGGCCCGCTGCAGCAGCTCGACGGGCGTGCCGCGATGCCAGCGCAGGCCGATCTGCGGACGTTGCAGACGCAGCTCCTCGGTCACCTCGAGGCAGAGGACGGTCACCTCATTGGACGCATCGCGGCCGTCGGGGGTGACCCCGCCGAGCGTCAGGTGGTTGTGCGCGCTGACCGCGCTGGCCGCGCCGACGGACTCGAAGTACTTCAGCCATAGAGAAGACAGCAATTCCTTGGCGAAATCACGGGTCAGGGTGCCGTTCTCGAGGTCGCGGCGGTAGCAGGGGTACAGGTACTGGTCGACCCGGCCGGGGGCATCGGGCAGGAAGAAGAACGAGAACCAGGCGCACTGGCAGGCTTCCCAGAAGGTGGTCGGGGGCTGGGCCGGGACCTGACGGCAGTTGCGGGCGATGGTCTCGAGCTCGCGGCGGCGGGTCGGGTCCGTGCTCTGCGCGGCCTGGGCCAGGGCCGCGTCGGCATAGCGCCGGCTCAGGTCCAGGTGCCCCTCACCCACGATCTGCAGCGCGTTCAGGAAGTCGCGCTTAGCCGCCAACTCGGGATCGTCGGCAGCGAGGGTGGCCCGGCGCTGGTCGACCCGGCGGAGCAGGCCCTCGAAGCCCGCCGCAAAGATGCTCTCGTAGTCGAGTGTGGTATGGTTGCCGGCCGGTGAGAAGACCCCCTCAGTCCAGAAGGGCCGCGCTTCCTCGGGCACCGGCCACCAGGCGGGCGCCGGCACGCCGAAGCCCTGGCGGCCGAAGATCTGCTGCGTGATCTTGCCTGCCGGGTCGAGGGTCAGGCCGGGCCGCGTGCCGACAATGAGTTCGCCGGGGTTAATGGTGATGGCCTGCTGGCGGTCGTAGTGCGCCGCCGCCTTGGCGTGGCGGATGACCTCGGGCTCGCCCACGGTCTGCGCCAACGACTCGGCATGCAGCGCCCCGGCCCGCGGATCGCCCAACTGGCGGCTGCTCAGAACCCGCGTGCGGATGGTATCGATGCGGTCGCTCATGTCGGAAACCCTCTCACAGCCTGCCGTTCACCAGATCCCAGAGACGCTCCATGTAGTAGCGGAAGTGCGGATACGACACATCCGGCGGCATCGAATGGTCCAGACCGGGAATATAGCCGCCCTCCTCGAACAGCGGCCGGATCCGCCGCAGTTCCGCATCGATGGCGGCCGGCCCCAGGGCCAAGGCCCGCTTGTCGATGCCACACCACAGGCGCAGGTCCCGGCCGTACTGCTTACGCACCTGCAGCACATCCATGCCGCACTGCACCTCGAAGGGGTAGAGGATGTTGATGCCGGCATCGAGCCACACCGGGATCAGCGAGGAGATGTCGCCATCGCTGTCCAGGGCGAACCACTGCACCCCCTTGGCACGCAGGTGCTCCACCACGCGCCGGTAGCGCGGCAGCATGAAGCGGCGCACCATCTCCGGCCCGAGCAACGGCGCCGTCTTGTAGGCCATGTCCTCCCAGAAACCGAAGACGTCGATGTCGGTATGGAGCAGAATCTGGTCCATCATCGCGATCAGGAAGTCCGCGGTGGTGTCCATCATCTCTTCCACGAAGGCCGGATCATCGTAGAACAACAGGCAGAGGTTCTCGACGCCGGTCAGATTGCGGGGGCCGCCGAAGAAGCCGCCCCAGCGGTCGGCAATGACGATCAGGGGCGCCTCGCGGGTCCGGCAGGCCGCTAGCCCGGCCGCGTAGTCCGCCCCCAGGCGCGCCACCAGGTCGGGCTGCATGCGCTCGGCCCAGAAGCGCCGGAAGTCCGCCCGCGTTTCTACCGGGAACCGTACAAACTGCGGCATCGAGGAATGCGGGTTGTCCCGGCGCTCCCGCAGCAGGATGCCCTCATGGTTGACGTAGGTGATGGTCTCGGCATCCTCCGCCACGACCTCATGCGCGAAGGGCGGATTGGGAAAGAACCAGCCGCCGTGCCAGGCATAGGGGTCGGTCGCGAAACCGTGGCCCACCTGCGGGTCGAAGCCCTCGGTCTGCCAATGTTGCGCCGTCTCCGGCCACCAGCCGACCCACATGCCGTAGAAACCACGGTCCACGGGGCGGTAGTTCAGCGTGTTGAGGAATCTCTGGCGCGCGTCCATAGGCAGCCTTCCTGCCGGCGCTGGCGTGCCGGCCTGGATACGTGGGTCACCGATCCACAGCAAGATAGAGCCAGTCGGCGCCAGGCGCCAGCGCGCCGGTGTCGCCGTTCGCGATCAGCGCACCTGCACCTGCCGCTCGCCGGCTTCGAGCTGTACCAGCGCGGTCCGGCTGGCCGCGTCGCTTGAGGTCGCGGCGGCCTTGCCATCGATCCAAACGGTCGCGCCAGGGGGCAGGCCGCCCACTACCAGTTTGCCGGGGCGATGGACGTAGAGGCGGGCCGGCAAGGCGGTTCGCGGGGCGCCGTCCAGGCGCTCGCCATCGGTCCACACCAGGCAGGGCACCGCGGGCGCGGGCAACACATAGAGCAGGCGCAGGTTCTTGCCATCGAGGGTCACCGCCAGCCGCCCTGCCGCGTCGGTCTGGCGCAGCGACCGGGTGCCCTCCAGGCCATCGTAGACCAGATAGGTCGCCGACGGCTGCAGCCGGAGCGCCAGCTTCTCCGCCGGGGCCAGGCTGGGCGTCTCGACGGTCATCCGGGGCTGGTCGCAGGCCGCGCGGTCGAGCAGCAGATAGGCACTGCCGCCCTCGAGGTCGTAGCGCGAGCAGGCCCACTTCACAGAGCCCTCCGCCTGGGGCTGGACCTGGGCTTCGGACAGGATCGTCTGTAGACAGGCCCGCAGCAGGTCGCTCGCGGGCTCGCCGGCCTGGTAGCGCTCGGGGGCCACGAAGTTGAGGTAAACGATGCGGCCGCCGCCGGGTACGGAGACCTCCGTCACCAGCGGGTGCCCGTCCAGGGTCAGCAGCGGCACCCCGTCGCACTGCAGCAGCGGACGGGGCAGAGCCAGCCGCGTCCCCGCGGCCAATGGGAACAGCCCCTGCCAGGCCGACGCCACCGGGTTCACCGTGCCTTCCCGCCACTCTGTCTCCCGCAGGCCCGTGAGGCCCAGCGTCGCCGCGGCCGCCGCGTCGTCCAGCCGTAGTACGGGGCCAGTGTCCATGCCGTTGCAGGGCCGGGCCGGCACGAAACCGTGGGTGACCAGCACACGCCCCGGCGCCGCGGCCAGCCAGGCCTGCAGGCGCGCCGCAAACGGTCGCGGGTAGTCCCAGGGCGAGAACAGCACCACCCGTGCCTCGTTGAGCATGTCGGCGTCCAGCGGGAAGCCGCCCTGCAGGTAGTCCGTGTGCAGGTCGAGCAGGGCCGGAGCGAGGCTGTAGGCTTGGCCGGTGCTGTAGTCCGTACTCTCGGTTTCGTGCAGCACCGAGCGGTTCACGATCGACAGCACCGCACACGGCGGCCGCCGGGCGCCGTCCACAGCGTACTGGCGGAAGCCATCCATGCCGCGGATATAGCCGCGCCACAGGTCCCGCTGCGGGCTCTCAGGGTCCACGGTCTCGGCCCAGGAGGCCCAGATGTAGTCCTCCTCGCGGTCATTGAAGGCCGCGGCCGCTCCCAGCGCCCAGGTAATGGCGTAGTTGCTGTCAGGGTCCCAGTAGTGGGGCCGCGCCGGGCCGAAGCCGCTGTCGGGATGGCCGCCGGCCGCTCCGGTCTCACCGATCAGCCCCAGTCGTTTGCCCACCTTCCGGTAGGCGCGGGCGAAGTAGGGTAGGTTGTGGTAGCCGGCCATGGCGATCCAGGGACTGCCCCATTCCTCGAGCCAGGGCTCGCCCGTCGCGGTCAGTCGGCCCCAGGCCAGCAGATCGCCGCCGTTGCTACAGTTCTCCGGGTTCAGCGAGGCCTGCAGGTCGCCGCCCAACAAGCGCGCCTGACGTCCGCCCTCCTGGGCGTACCGGAGCCAGCAGTAGTGGTACAGGCCGGTGAACACGAACCCATTCCGCCGCTTCTCCGGGCTCGGCTGCACGCCCAGATCGGGGGGCCGCACCGGCGTGTATTCGGCCCAACTCGCGTAGCCCAGGTCCGCCGGCCGCAAGCGCAGGCCCGACAACTCCTCCAGGTAGTCCCAGAAGGTCAGCGTCCGCACCCCACCGCCGTCATGCACCTCCAGACCACCATCGGCCTCCTGCAGGGCCGCCCGGTAGGCTGCCAGGTCCGCCTCCGAATACCCCCAGCGACCACCGATGTAGGGCCAGACGAAGTCCACCATCGTGAACGCCTTGGCGCCCGCCTCGCCCAACGCAACCTCCAGATTCCGCCGTAGCGCCGCCACGGTCGCCGGGTGGCAGTAGTCGGCCTGCGGGTGGCTGAAGCCCAGGTCGGCCGGATGCCGCCCCAGGAAGTCCACGGCCCAGTTCCCATGCGTCTCCAGGTACCCAGCGGGGAAGGCTGGCGCGCACGCCTGAACCGTGTAGCGGATGCCCAGGCCACGGGCCTCCTCCCCGAGCGCCTTCATCCCGGCTACCTGACCCGCGTCATAGGCCCGGCAGTACTCCAGGTTCGGCCACCACGCGGCCAACCCGGTCAGGACCTCGCGGTCACCACCAAAACCGCAGAAGCGGACCCCCACATCCAGCCTGTCCGCCGGCGCTGCCCCCTGCCCTGCCAGCCGCCCAGCGCTCAGCACCACCAGGGCGATCAGGTAACGTGCCCACATCCAGCAACGACCTTCAGGCATCCCCATCGCCTCCCATGCACGGAATCTGGACCCGGCCTCATGACCTTCGGCCAGCGTCATTCTCGTGCTTCTCTATAGCCATCGTTACGCACCCTCGTCGAGAGCATCCGTGCCGACCCTTGCGTGCCCTGTCGGCGTGGCGCTCCGGCCCGAACAGCCATAGCACGCCCCCGCCCATCCTGCAAGCCGGGTTTCGCGAAACCGTGCGTACAGCCGGCCGTGCTTTCGCGAAACCCGTACGTACAGCCGGCCGTGCTTTCGCGAAACCCGTGCGGCACGCCCTGGCGCTTTCGCGAAACCGTGCGTCCAGACGGCCGCGCTTTCGCGAAACCGGCAGCATGGTGAGTTCCCGATGCGGTCCTGGCCCATGGTGTCCAAAGCTTGACCCCGGCCTCCCGGCGGGCTAGCGTCTGCGATGGCGCGACGGGTGCGGCGGCGGGCATTGGAAAGGGACACCATGCAGACACAGACAGTCACCGTCTGGCTTGCCGTCCTGGCGGGCGGGATCGCTCTGGGCGCGGCGGGGGGAGAACGCATGAGCTTCGTTGACAATGGCCAGATTCGGGTCGGTGTGGACCTGAGCATCGGCGGGGCCATCACGCATGTCTCCGATCTGGGGCGCGGCGAGAACCTGATCAACAGCCACGACTGGGGCCGGCAGATCCAGATGTCGTTCTACTCCGGGCCGGCCAACTACCAGCGCGAGGGCAAGCGCAAGAGTCCGGCCTGGGCCGGCTTCCCGTGGAACCCGATCCAGTCCGGCGACAGCTTCGGCAACGGCTCCAAGACCCTGGAAAGCCGGGCCGCAGGCACCGCCCTGTACGTGAAGTCCATCCCCATGTTGTGGCCCATGGAAAACGACCCCGGCGAGTGTGTCTTCGAGACCTGGATTGATCTGGAGGGAAAGACGTTCCGCTACCGCGGACGGTTGACCAATCAGCGCACCGACAAGACGGTCTACGGCCCCTGCCACCAGGAAGTCCCGGCGGTGTACACTAACGCCGTCTGGCACCGCCTGATGACCTATGTCGGCGACCAGCCCTTCAGCGGCGGCGAGTTGACCGAGGTGCGCAAGACGGCGCAGGAGGCCTGGCCCTGGTCGAAGTGGCTGGCGGCGGAGAACTGGTCGGCGCTGGTGGATGACGCGGGCTTTGGCATTGGCGCCTGGCACCCCGGGGTCTTCGAGTTCCATGGCGGTTTCGCCGGCGCGCGTGGCAAGGGCGGCCCCAAGGACGGGCCGACGGGCTACTTCTCCCCGATGCGTACCGACATCCTCGACTCGGATATTGTCTACGAGTACGAGTGCGTGTTTGTGGTGGGGACCCTGCAGGAGATCCGGGATTACGTCTACCAGCACGCGGCCAAGGATGCCCTCCCGGCCTGGGTGTTCGCCAAAGACCGTCAGCACTGGGCCTTCCTGCAGGCCCGGAGCCCGTGGCCCATCGTTGACGCCCTGGCGCTGGAACTGGACGCGCGTCGGGCCCGGCTGGAGAGCCCCTTGAGCTACTGGCGGGCCGAGCAGGCCCCGCGCCTGCGGCTACGCGCCGCGTTCAAGACCCGCGGCAGTGAACTGCGCCTGTTCTGGCGGAGTTTCTCGGGACAGGTCCACACGGTCGCCTCGTGGGAGCAGTGGGCCAAGACCTGGTGGACGCCCGAGTGCAGCCTCCCGCTCACCATCGTCAACGATGGCGCCATGCACGAGTATGTGCTGGATCTCGCGGCCGTGCCCTCCTACCGCGGGGCGCTGGGTGGTCTGGCCATCGAGCTCCCCGCTTCGACGGACGGCGACCGCGCCCAGATCGCCGAGATCCGTCTGGAGCGGGGACAATAATCCCGCCGTGGCTCTTGCGCGAGTACCTGCGAACGAGTACTTTTTGCACTTTGACGAAGCTCGCCCGGAAGCGTTTGCAGGCGTCTGGTACGGCGCCCCCGCAATCCTGAGCGTGCGCGCCCACAGATTTCGCGGCAGTCGGCCCGGGTATCCTTCTGGATCCTGCGCCAGCATCCCAATACTATGAGTTCTCCGACGACCACGTTTCGCGGGCGCTGGATACGGCTTCGGGGCGTGTTCAGGCGCTTGCGGTTGACCCTGTTTCAGCCCGGCTATGTACGGGCGCAACGGGCCTTGCGCCAGGGTGAGTGCATACGCTGCGGGGCCTGCTGCCAGTTGGGTTGGCACTGCCCGCGCTTCCACGATGGCGATGGCCTGCCCGCCTGTCGGTTCTATGGCCGCTTCCGGCCTCCGAGCTGCCACAACTTCCCCATCGATCAGCGCGATATCGCCGACCGCAACCTGATCTGCCCGGATCAGCCCTGCGGCTACTCCTGGCCCGACGACGGGAAACCGCGCCCGAAGGCGCCGCGCTGACGCCTGCCCACTCAGCGCAAGCGACGCAGTTGACGGCGCGCCAGGAGGGGGTCCACCCGCGCCAGCAGGAGGTAGGCCAGGCGCTCCTTAAGCTTCTCCCAGAAGCCGCGTGAGTGCTCCCAGGTGCCTGGCTCAATCTCGCGACAGTGCCGCAGGTGGTCGGCGAAGATGGCGCCGGCCTCGCACGCCAGTTGCCGCGAATCCAGGCGCACCAGCAGCTCGTAGTTGATGTTCAGACTACGACTGTCGAGGTTCGCCGAGCCGATGTAGACAATGTCATCGATGATGAGCAGTTTGCTGTGCAGGATCTGCGCCTCGTACTCGAAGATGCGCAGGCCGGCGCGCAGGAACTTCTGGTACAGCGTGCGACCGGCAAGCCGGGCCACGGGGACGTCGGATTGGCCGGCGGTGATGAACTGCACGTCGCCGCCGCGCCGGACCGTGCGCAGCAGCGCCTGGCGCACCCGCCAGGTCGGCAGGAAGTAGGCCGAGATGATGCGCACGCTGTGGGCCTGCCGCAGATCCGCCATCAGCGCCCCTTTGATCGGGGTGCTGGTGCCGGTGGGACCGCTTTCCAGGAGCTGCGGGTAGCGGTCGCGCCGATGCCGGCCACGCTGCAGGAAGGCCGGCAGGCGCAGGCGCGGCAGACGCTTCGGCCGCAGATCGGCCAACTCGTAGTGCCGGTCCGAGGAGGCTGCCAACTCCGCCGCCAGTGGGCTGCTGAAGCGCAACCCCAGGTCGCGCCAGCCCAGGGTGACCCCATCTCCAGCCTCTGCCGTCGTCACATTGAAGCCGCCCACAAAGGCCACCCGATCGTCACAGACCAGCAGCTTGCGGTGGTCCCGGCAGGCAATGCAGTGCCAGCGTAACGGATTGAACACCTTGGCGCGGCCGCCGGCCTGGCGCAGGACATCCCAGTAGCCGCCCGGCAAGTCCCGCGATCCGAAGCCGTCGATCAGCACCTGCACGTCCACCCGGCGCTGGGCGGCCTGCACCAGGGCTTCCCGGATCGCGTCGCCGGGCTGCCCCGAGCTGTAGCAGTAGGTCTCAAGGCGCACGCTCTTCCGTGCCGCCTTAATAGCAGCGCCCATGGCGGCGTAGAAGGCCGTGCCGGTGGTCAGCCAGGTGTAGGTGTTGGAGGGGGAGTTCAGAGTTCAGCTCAGGGTTCAGCAGGGCCTCCGGCCCGTTGCGGTGGAACGCGGCATCTCCGTATGCCGCGGCCGGGTTGCGGAGAACCCGGCTTCCGGGAGCGGGCCGCACATGCCGACATCCGAACCACGGCTCTCATACAGGCGCTCAGGATCCAGGCGACGAACCCGCCTCCCTGACGCTCCACGATCGCAGTGAATTCGTTTTGTACAGAACCACCGCGCTTGGTCTCACTATACCATCGGCACCGGGTGTACCCAATGCGCCTGCCGCCGCGGGGCCAGCTTCGGGACGTGACGTCAGGCTAGTGCTCCGCCACTGCGGATGCAATGGCCAGGAGGCGCGTTACCTTCTGCGGGTGGCCAGCATTCAGGAGAGCCGCCCATGGACCAGAGCCTGCGGGTGCTGAAGAGCGTACGGGTGCCGATGCGCGACGGGGTTGGCCTGTCGACCAATGTCTTTCTGCCCGGCACGGGCACGAGCTTTCCGGTGGTCCTCGTGCGCACGGCCTACAACAAGCATGGCATCGGGCCGCGCGAGTGGGTCAACCGCGGGCTGGCCGTGGTGGCGCAGGACTGCCGTGGCCGTTACGACTCGGAGGGCGTCTGGTACCCCTTTGTGAACGAGGGCCAGGACGGCTTCGACACCCTCGAGTGGATCGGGGCGCAGCCGTGGTGCAATGGCAGCATCGGCATGTTCGGCGACTCGTACCTGGCCGCGACCCAGTTCAGCGTGGCCCCCGAGGGCAGTCGCTTCCTGAAGGCGCTGAATCCGCGCTTCATGGCCGGCGACTGCTGGAAGCGGGCCTACTACTGCGACGGCGCTTTCAGCCTCGGCCTGACCTGGAGCTGGCTGTGCTTCGAGTGCGCCGCACCGACCTCGAGTGCGGCCCTGCTACCGCTCTTCGATGTGCCCAGCCTCCTGCACACCTTACCGCTGCTGACGCTGGACGAGCGCAGTGGCTGCGCGGCCGAGCCGGCCGCCTATCGGGACTGCCTGCGGCATGCCCACTACGACGCTTTCTGGGAGCAGTTCAACTTCCGCGCCCGCCTGAATGGGGCGACCCCGCCGACGCTGCTGATCGGCGGCTGGTACGACTACTACGCGGCTGAGACCTTCGCCAACTACCAGCGCCTGCGCGACACTGCCACCAGCGCCGCCCGGCGTGACAGCCATCGGGTGCTGATCGGGCCCTGGACGCATGGTATCTCGGGCTCCTCGGGCCTCGGCCAACTCGACTTCGGCAGCGCTGCCCTGGCCGAGAACGATGCCACCCTGCGCTGGCTGGACGGCCTCCTCCATGGCCGTGCCCCCGCCGACTGCCAGCCCGCCCCCATCCGCATCTTCGTGATGGGTACCAACGTCTGGCGCGACGAGCAGGAATGGCCCCTGCAACGGGCGCAGTCCACGACCTGGTACCTGCATTCCGGCGGCACTGCCAACAGCCAGTTCGGCGACGGCACGCTCAGCCGGACCGCCCCGACCGCGGAGCCGCCGGACCTCTACACTTACGACCCCGACCAGCCGGTGCCGACCCTGGGCGGCAATCACTCCATCGGCCCCTACAACCCGGGACTCTACGAGATGGCGCCGCCCGGGCCCTTTGACCAAGCCCCGATCGAGCGCCGCGACGACGTGCTGGTCTACACCTCGGCCCCGCTGGCGGCGGACACGGAAGTGACCGGGCCGGTCTGCGTCACGCTCTGGGCCGCGACCTCGGCGCCGGACACCGATTTCGTGGCGCGTCTGGTGGATCTCTACCCCGATGGCCGCGCTATCAACATCACCGAGGGCGTCATTCGGGCCCGTTTTCGCGAGTCGGTATGGGGTCTTCCGCAGCCGATCGAGCCAGGCCAGCCGCTGCCGTACACCATCGACCTGCAGGCGACCAGCAACGTCTTCCGCCAGGGACACTGCCTGCGCCTCGATATCACCAGCAGCAGCTTCCCGCTCTGGGACCGCAATCTGAACACCGGCGCCGCCCCGGGCGCGGGCGTCGCGGCCCGCCTGGCCGAACAGACCATTCTGCACGACGAGTGCCATCCCTCGGCCATCGTCCTGCCCATCGTCCCTTAGCGGACCGCGGTCAGCGCCACCAGCGCGATCTTCAGGCCGGGCACGTCCTGTTGCGCCAGGAGCTCGACGCCGGCGATGGGGTCATCGGGACGCGGGTTGGGCCATTCGTAGGCCTGGAGGTTGACCGGTTCGCCCGAGGCCGTGCAGCCCTCCCAGGCGAGGGTCGCGTCCCAGGTGTAGCCATAGATCCACGGCATCCAAGGGGTCAGGCGCGGGGTCCGCGAGAGCCAGTGGGTGCTGTTCTCGGTGTCGATGGCGATCTCCGCGACCTGGCCGCTGGCATAGGTCAAGCGATAGTGGCCATAGGTGCGCCGACCCACGGCGGGCTCGTCCACGCTCAACGCCTGCAGAAAGACCAGGCTGCGGGCGGTCTGTCCGACAGGGATCGGCAGGCTGCCGGCCGGGAAGTCCGCTCCCCCGGCTGCGTTCCCCACCACCACGCAGTTCGTGGCGATCTGGTAGTCGACGCCAAAGAGCCGTACGGGTCCTGCCGGCGGCGCGATCAGCGCGTGCCGTGCGCTGCCCCCGAACCAGGCCTCCGTCGCCCCCGCTAGCGGCCGCTTGGCGGCCGGCCCCAGGCTCAGCGGCTGGCAGCGGGCGGCGGCCGACCGCGATGGCCGGTCCCGCCGCTGGATCGACGCCGCCAGCACCGCCTCCGGCGACCACGGCAGACGCTCGGGCTCAGGCATGGCGGTGTCCCAGGCGCAGGCGACCCCAACCATCGAGTTCGCGCCCGGCGAACGGGTCGCCAGAAAGCCCCAGTCGGTAACCAGGACCCCCAGTTGCTGGATGGCGTGGACGTCCTGCGCGAGGCTGTAGTTGTTCCGGGTCTTGTGCCAGGGACAGCCGATGACACGGAAGCCCTTCTCGGCGAAGTAGGCCAGGCTGGGGTAGCGTGTCACGTCCGCATAGTGCCAATCGGCGATGATCACCTGCTTGCGGAGGTGGTCGATGGCGGGGTGCACGGCGTGCCCGCCATAGGCCGGGTTGCCGCTGTTAGCCGCATCGACCCCGAGCGGCGTCCAGCGCGCGTTGTCGAGGAGGAAATCACCCCAGATCATGGTCTCGACCTGGCGTTGTGCGAGCCAGTCCGCGAGGGTGTTGACGTCCTTGGCGAACAGCTCGGCCGGCGCGACCGCCTGACAGGCCGGGCAACGCGCCATGCCCTCGATCTCATCATGGCCGATGTGCAGCCGCCGGCACTGCGTCGCGCTCACGACCTCGCTCAGCAGGTCGAAGACCAAGGCATAGGTCGCCGGCTGGTTGGGGCAGTAGGCGGTGTCGGTGCGGCGCCGCTCGGGGCCGGGCGGTATCTCGGCGATCTCGGGATGCGTAGCGATGAGGTCGCCCACTTTGCCATAGGTGAAGACTGCCGGGATGACCTCGAGATGGAAGCGCCGCGCGTAGGCCGAAATGGCGGCCAGCTCCTCGAGGGCCAGCGCTCTCTCGCCGGCGAGCTCCGGATGCGTGGCCCACTTGAACTCAGACCAGCGTACCTCCAGAACCACCGCGTTGGCCTTGAAGGTGGAGTAGGTGTTGCGGATCAGCCGCCGCAGA
Organism: uncultured Victivallales bacterium; assembly: GCA_903837355.1. Lineage (GTDB taxonomy): Bacteria > Verrucomicrobiota > Lentisphaeria > Oligosphaerales > JAFGRS01 > CAILUI01. The sequence goes on along the minus strand of CAILUI010000432.1, from coordinate 31,854 downwards.
GTGTCGCTGTTGGCAACCTGCCCCGCCCCTTCCACGTAGAAGCCGCGGAAGGACAGATCCGGGTGATCCGTGATGGTGACCACTGGGATCTCAGCGCCCGCGGCGCCCTTGCGGAGGAGTTGCCGCAGGCTCTGCGCGCCATAGAGGACGCCGGCATCGTCACCGCCGGCGATGAGTACGATCTCGGGAGTGACGACCAGTGCGTAGCCCTCGGGGCCAGGCGTCGTCGCGTCGACGCGGACGCCGAGCCGTGCGCAGGCTTGCCGGACGGCGTCATCGCGCGCCGGGACGCCCAGCAGGACCACGGGGGCTGCCGGCTCGCCGCCCGGCTCGCGGCGCACCGTCTGCACCCCGAAGCGCGCCAGATCCTCGGCCAGAACCTCGATGGCGGCCGCGTGGGTGGCGGTACTCGTCACCGCAAGCTCCGCCGGCACCGCGAACACGCCCGTCCCGCGCTGGTAGGTCTTCGGGGCCGGGATGATCGTGCCCGCCGCCGGCTCGAGCCGGCTGTCGTCGAGATCGGCAGAGGCACTGGCGAGCTTCGCCGCCAACCAGGCGACGCGCGCCGCCGGCTCAGCCGGCAGCGCCGCCGCCGCAACCGGAGCGCCATAGCGTGCCAGCAGCGCGGTCAGATAGGACGAGGACGCCGCGCTGAACAGGCGCTCGATATCCTGCAGGCTGCCGGCCTTGGGTACAAACTTCGCCTCGATCGACAGGCGCTGCGTCAAGCCTGCCGCGGGGATACCCACCACCTGGTTGAGGAACGTGAAGGTCTTCCTCTCTTCCGCCCCCCAACTGCGGTCGCAGACCGAGCGCAGCACCCATTGGGCGGGGCCGCTGGAGGTGAACGCAAAGTGCCAGTCGCCGAGCGGCGTGGCCAGGGTGAGCTGGCTGGCCTCGAGCTGGGTCCACTGCACGGGATCCAGTACCATGGCCGGCTGGCCTTCGCGCCGGACCTGGGCGTTGGCGAACATCGGCTTGTTGAGGAACAGGTCGCAGACGGCGTAATGGGCCCCGGACTGGGGCAGGATCTCGGCGGTCAGGTCCACGCGCAGGCCATCCGGGGTGATCGTGTAGACCTCCTCGACCTTGACGCTCGGATTGGGCTTGGTCGCCTTGGTGACGACCGTCCCGGACTGGGTGATATCGTACGCGGCTCCCTCCGGAAACACCGGCTTCCAGGCCGCATCGGCCAGGTAGAAACTGAGGCTCTCGATGACCGTCTGCGGGCCGTAGGCGAGGGTCATGTCCGTGGACAGGAACTCCGCGGCCAGGTTGCCGGACTCGACACTGAGCCCCTGTGCGTTCAGGCACATGGCCAGGGCCGCCAGCGGCAGAGAGAAGCGCTTCATGCGGAGGCTCCATGATGACGAGGGCCAGGGCGACTACGAAGACGACTACGAACACGACTACGAACACGACTACGAACACGAACACGACTACGAACACGAACACGACTACGAACACGACTACGAACACGACTACGAACACGACTACGAACACGAACACGACTACGAACACGAACACGAAGACGGGCACGAGGCACCGGCAGGACGTCTGACTGTCGGTCAGCCGCGCAACAGGCCCGCGGCGTTTTCACAGAGGACGGCGCGGGCCACGGTCTCGGCCAGGGCACGGTCATACTGTCCCTGCTCGATCTTCGCCTGCAACACCGCGGCCATCTGCTGCCGGACGAGGAACGCCTTGGCGTAGGCCCATTCCACACAATAGGCGTCGGAGAAGAAGGCGATGTGACGGTTCATGGGCAGCATGTCCAGCCGCTCTTCGATCAGAGTGCGCAGGATGGGCGGGTAGAAGGTGTGCCACCAGGCCCCCACCAGGGTCAGGTTCGGCAACTCGCGCGCCAGGGTGCAGAGGGACTGGTTGGCGTGCTGGCTGGCCAGGAAACACTGAAAGCGCAGTCCGGGGTGCCGCGCTATCATGGCGCCCACCTGGGCGATGCTGCGCTGCGACAGACGGCTGCCAGTCTCAAACGGCAGGGGCTCGGCGCCATAGCTGAACTGGAAGACGACGTGCGGCGCGTGTCGCGCCAACGCCGTCAGGAAGCGCTCGTTGACGGCGGCGGCGTAGAGGCTGCGTTCGGCCTCGCCCGCCCGAGCCCGGCGGCGCAGCGCTGCGTCCAGGCGGCGGTCCGACACCGGATCGAGATCGAGGTCGGTCGAGATATGCGTGGCCGTCGAGACGATACGGTCAGCCGGGATAGCCTTGACGTAGTGCTCGACCGCGGCTTCGAGATCGGCCCGGGTGCGGATGACCCGCTCCGGCTGCGGACGCCCGCCAGCGCCGATGGGCGTCGGACTCTCCGGGGTCTTGCCCCAGCAGCGTTCGAGCTCGTAGAGTGCCGTATCGTACTCGCCCCACTGGCAGCGCGTGAAGAAGGCCCACTCGAGGGCGTAAGCACAGAGGTCATCCTCCTCGCCCTGACCGCGGCGGGCCCACTCGGTGCAGACGCGCCGGATACCGGCCCGCGCCAGCACCTCGCGCTGCCAGCGCCGGTCGTCGGCCCGTTCGCGGATCAGATCATCCAGCCGCAGCCAGTTCGCCTCGGTCACGGGCTCGGTCCAGCCGTACAGATCCCGCAGCAGGGTGCGGATGCCCCAGGAGATGTGCGTGTTGCGCACCGCCCCGAGGAAGGGCAGCGCCTCGCGAATACGGGCGTGGGCCTCGGCCCGGTCCGGCCAGCCGGGGAACTGGGTCAACCGCGCTCCCGACGGACAGCCTGCCGCGTAGAGCTCGCTGACCGCCATGTGGTAGAGCAGGATGTCATGCAGCCCACGGGCGCCGAGCCGGCCGCCGACCAGGTGCGTGTGGGCGTCGACCAGGTCCAGACTCGAGAGCATGGCCAGGACGTCAGCTCGTGTGGTCATGTGATCACCCCGGCAGTGAGGGCTTAGGACCCAGCAACTCCGCGAAGCGTGGGATGCCGACCGCGCCACCGACCTGGCGCAGGCAGGCGGCCGCGGCCCGCAAGGCGATGTCGATCGCCTTGTCCGCCCGCAGCCCCTCAACCAGCCCGGCGATGAACCCCGCGTCGAAGCAGTCCCCGGCGCCGGTCGGATCGACAATGGCGTCCGCCACCGAGGGGCGGTAGCCGAGGCTGCCGCCCAGGTCGAACAGGCAGCCCCGCGGCCCGGTTTTCAGCACGACGTTCGTGGCGCCACGCTCCTGCAGGCGGCGGATCATGTCCTCGGGGCTGAGTCCCGGGTAGATGGCCAGCAAGTCGTCATAGCTCGGCAGGACGTAATCGGCGTGCGGCAGAACCGCCTCCAGCGCCCGCCGCCGTGGGCCGTAGCCCCAGCACTCGTCCAACACCGTGACCACGCCGCGGCGGCGCGCCGCCGCCAGCAGCCCGGCCAGGGGCTTGCCGTCCATGGCCGGCAACGCCCACAGATCCTGCGCCAGCAGCACGTCCGCCTGCAGCAGCAGTTCCAGATCAAGATCCGCCGGACAGAAGGTGCGGTTACAGCCCGGCGTATGCACGAAGGTCCGCTCCCCGCGCGGGTGGATGCCGACGAAGGTGAAAGGGGTGGTCTCCAGTGCCGAACGGACCACACCGCCGACCTCGACCCCGAGCGCGGCCAGGTAGTCCAGCGCCGCGCGGCCGTTGGCATCGGCACCGATCTTGGTGAAGAGCCCGACCGGGATGCCGATCTGCGCCAGGGCGGCGGCGGTGTTGACGGCGCCGCCGCCCGGCAGGAAGCGGATGCTGTCCGCGGTGACCTGCGGGCAGATCCGCGGTTGCGGGTAGCGCCGGAGCGGGCCGCACAAGGCATCCGTCACCAGGATTCCGAGGCAATGAACCCGGCGCATGGGTCAGGCCTTTCCCGCCGAACCCAGGCGCTCGATCCAACTGACGATCGCCGGCTCCATGGCGCGGTAGGCATCAGCCAGATCGGTGGTTGGCCAGCTCTTCGGCTGCCGCGCCCACTTCTCCAACAGCGAGCTCTGCAGGGCGCGGACCAGATCACTGGCCACGTTGACCTTGGCGATGCCCAGGCCAATGCTGCGCTGCAGGACGTCGTCCGGCGTGCCCGAACCGCCGTGCAGGACCAGCGCGGTATCGACGCGCCGGTGAATGGCCTCCAAACGCGGGATATCGAATTCCGGCAAGCGCGTGTAGATGCCGTGCGCATTGCCAATCGCCACCGCCAGCGCATCGACGCCGGTCTTGCGCACATACTCCTCGGCCAGGGCAGGATCCGTCAGTACCGAGCCGTGCTGGCCCTCCGGCGTCTGGTCATCGACCCGCCCCACCGCCCCCAACTCGCCTTCCACGGTGACCCCGACCGCATGGGCCCGCTCGGAGATCGCCTTCAGCGCGGCGACATTCTCGGCGAACGGCCGCGCCGAGTAGTCGAGCATCACCGCGTCAAAACCGGCCTCGATGCAGGCCCAGCAGAGCTCCGGCGTGTCGCCGTGGTCGAGATGCAGTGCCGTGGGCACGTGGGTCCCAAGCCTGGCCTCGTGGTAGAGCTCCGCCATCTGGGCCGGACTCAGCAGCGTCATTTCGCACGGACCGGCCATCAGGATGACCGGCGACCGCAGACGTTCCGCTGCCGTCAGCACGACCTGCATGCTTTCGGCGCTCCACACACAGAAGGAGGGTACGGCATAGCCGCCGGCCCGGGCTTGCTTGAGCAATTCGCGCATAGGGGAAACTCCTGGCACCCGTGTCCGCTCGATCTCGGCAGGCGAACCTTACCTCCAACCCGCCCGCCCTAGTATGCCGCGCCACCCGGCGGTGGTCAAGGCAGCGCGCCATGCGTTTGGGGACGGCGCCGCGCCTACTGAGCCGGCACCAACGCCAGGTAGTCGAGGTTCATTCCCTTGCCGTCGGCATTGGTGAGGGTGATGACGTGCTCGCCGGCGGTCAGCGTGATGTTCACGCGCTGGCCCTCCTTGTCCCGGAAGCACTGGTGGGCCCAGTCGCTCTGGGTGGGACTGCCGAAGCCGCCGGTAGCGCCAAACACGGTCTGGCCCAGCGCGGCGCCGTCGAGGCTGAGATCGCGGGCGACGCCGGCCGGGGCGCAGTAGCGCAACACCAGCCAGTAGGTCCCAGCGGCCGGAACGCTGAGCGTCCAGGTGAGGGCGTGGCCTTTGCTGTCCCAATGCGAAATGGCCTGACCTACGGCACCGAGCTTGTCGTCCCGCCTCTGCACCTGGCCGCCGGTCTGTTCAGCATAGGTCTCCGCCTGGACCAGGGGCACGCCCGTCAGCGGCAATTCCTCGCTGCGGAAGCTGGCGCTGGCGGTGGTGGGAAGGTCACCGCCGAGGGTGGCGCTGACACGATACTGCTTGCCGCCGTAGAGCAGGGCCGGCGCCTGCTTGAGCGCAACCGTGAAGCTCGCGGTGGCCAGTTGCCCCGGCGCGGCGCGGAGTTCCGCCGCATCCGGCGTGACCGTCAGGCCCGCGTCGGCCGTGAGCGTCACCGTTCCCGCCGTCGCCACCCCGGGTGGCGCGGAGAGGGTCACGGTCAGCGGCTCCGACTGGCCGACCGCCAGGCTCGTCGCCGCGCTGTTAAGCCACAGCGCCGGGCCGATCTGGCCGAGGAAGGTACTCAGCGTGGGCGGCTGGTGGTAGCCCATCGCGTTATGCGCCACGTCGATACGGTAGATCGGGTCCTGCAGCAGGCAGACGCGCCGGTCGGTCGCCGGGATCGTCGTCGTGTACAGGCGCAGTTCACCCTTGACCGAGGTCACCAGCTCCTCCCGCCAGTCGCCGCTGACATCGGCCCAGAAGCTTTGCCCGCCCTCGATGTCCTGTGCGACCGCGGCGCCCTTGTACTTGCGGATGGTACGGCCGGACACCAGTTCACGCTGCGAGTCGGCGTCCCAGTAGACCGCAGTGGCGGCCGGGACTTTCTCGTCGCGCGCCAGGAGGTCGCCGCGGCACGACAGCAGCCAGCGCGGCGGATTGCCGCCGTAGTTCCTGCCGGCGGGGTCGCCTTTGCCATCTTCCGCGGCCCAGACTTCCTGCCCCGGCACGGTCGGGTCGATGTCAGCCGCCAGTCCCGAGCCGACGTGATAGGTCTGCTCCGGCAGGCCCCAGATGATCTTCCCGGTCAGCGCCTCGACCAGGCACAGGCCATTCTGCTTCTGCGGCGGCTCGATGTGGTAGAAGATCTCCAGGCCCGGACGGCTCGGGTCGATGTCCCCCAGGAAGCAGCGGTCCGGGTGGCCGAGGCCGGTGGACCAAAGGCCCCGGCCGTCGTCGTCGAGCAGGCAGGACCCGAGCAGCACCTCGTCGCGCCCGTCGGCGTCCACGTCGCCGCAGTGCATGAAGTGTGCCCCCTGTCCAGCCCAGTTCGGCCGCCGCGTCTCCTCGCGGTTGTCCCAGGCCCAGAGCTCCTGCAGGGCGCCGTCGCGGTACTGGTAAGCGCTGACTTTCATCACCGTGTAGGTGCCGCGTGCGACCAGCAGGCAGGGCGTCTTGCCATCCAGAAAAGCGAGCCCCAACTGATTGCGCGAGGCGAAATTGTAGCCACTCATGCCGGTACCGTAGTCGGCCCGGTCAGTCCATGGAATCCGCGTCTCCTCGGTGCCGGTCTCGCCGTCGAAGATGCTGAGGTATTCCGGGCCGCTGGTGACGCGGCCATCGGGTCCGCGGGGGTCGCCGGCACTGGTCTTGGCGGCCACTTCCGCCTTGCCATCGCCATCGAAGTCGTAGACGAGATAGGGCGAGTACCAGATTCCGCGCTCGATCCCCCAGCCCAGATCCTGGCGCCAGAGGAAGCGCCCGGCGCCGGTGTAGGCCTCGAGTTTGTAGGTATCCGGGCTCTTTTCCCAGTAGCTCGGGGCGGGGTCGATGTTGTCGCCCGGCTGCTTGATCACGTAGTCGAGCTGGCCGTCGCCGTCGAGGTCGCCCAGGCCGACCTTCTGGAAGGTGTAGTCGCCCTGCAACGGGAACGACTGGTAGCCCTTCACCTCCGCCTTGGCCGGCAGCGTGGCGGTCTCCGAGGCGGCCAGTTCCTTGCCCTCCAACACCGGCTTGACGAACCAGGCATTTTCCTGATCCAGCGGCGCCTGACCGTCCACGGCGTCGGTGGTGCGGGTCAGGGGCGCGTCGTTGACCTTAGCGGGCGCTGCCCTGCCGCTGCGGCGGTAGAGGTTGAAGGCGATGGCGGCGGGATCGGACGCCAGCAGCCGCCAGCCCAGGTAGACCTTGCCATCCGCAATGGGCATCGCCACCAGGCCGCGGTTCAACCGCTCCTCCACCCGCGTCGTGGCGTACCCCGTCACCTTGGCCTTGGGGGTGGCCACCGGGGCGCGGGTCAGGGTGATGGTATCGAGGTAGCACGAACCTGGGCTGTTCGGCTCGACATAGCGGTCGTCGGCCCAGAACTCGAAGGTCCCCGCGGGGATCTCGAAGCGGCCCAGGTGTCCACCGATCTCGGACAGGCGCTGCCAGGCCTTGCCATCGGTCGAGACCGCCAGGCCACGACCGTACTTGAGATCGATGAAGTACGCCCCGGCCGGGATGCCGGTCAGGCGCAGGCGCAGAGCCGGCGCACCTTCCTCTGGCGTGGCCCGGTCGGCCAGCACCCGCGGCGATTGCAGCACCACCCCACCCGACCACTTCGCCAACGCCTCCTTGTCGGTGCTCCAGACGTTCCACGTGTCCACGACGCTGCGGTCGCGGACCAGCGCCTCCGGGTTGACCACAAACGCCTCGGCCTCAAACACCAACGGCTGCGCCCCAAGCTGCAGCGCCAAGGCCAGCAGGGCAGCGCACAGCCTCGCCGTCTTCATGCTATTTCCCGGTCAGTTCGCGGATGTAGACGTTACGGAACCAGAGGGTGTTGCCGTGGTTCTGCAGTTCAATCTGGCCGCTGGGGAAGATGGGGATGGCGCGGTTCCAGTAGTTCTCGAGAGTCACGTTGTCCACCACCGTCACGCCGTTGAGGACCACGGTGACCTTCTCGCCGACCATGCGGATGAAGAAGCGGTTCCACTGGCCGATGGGGGTGTCGGCGCACTCGCTGGGGTTGCTGGGGTTCTTCTGGTTGTTGTAGAGCCCCCCCGAGCCCTGCGGCCACTGCGCCGGATCCCAGATCTGTACCTGCGGCGAACCGCGCAGGTAGATGCCGCTGTCGCCCTTGTCCTTGATCTTCCAGTCGACGTACATCTCGAAATCGGCGTAGTCCTTGGCGGTGCACAGGCTGCGGCCCTTGCCGCTGAAGACGAGCGTGCCGTCTTCGATCTTCCAGTTGGCGCGCATGTCGGCGTCGGCCTCGGCCTGGAGCGCCTTCCGCTCGGCCTCCGGAAGCGCTGCCCGCTGCTCGGGGTTCTCGACCTTGGCCAGCCCCTTCCAGCCCTCGAGGTCCTTACCGTTGAAGAGCGCCGTGAAGCCAGCCGGCGGAGTGTTGTGCGGCCCGGCGGTGTAGGGCTCGAGGGGTTTGACGCGGATACCTTTGAAGTCCACCTTGGCGCCGTGGCCGAGCCAGCCGATATGGCCGGTCCGGCGCTTCAGCCCGGGGTGCTTGTCGAGCCCGCCGCCGTCGGCCGCGGCGGTGAGCGCATCGACATCGGCATCGACGATGGTCTGGTCGTTGAGGATGACGGTGATGCGGCTGCCGACGGCGCGGACCTCCTGGTGATTCCATTCGCCGCAGGGCTTGAGGGCGCCGGTCTTGGCCGGGACGCAACCATAGATGGAGCCGTGCGTCTGCCAGGGCTGCAGCTCATAGTTGTGGACCTCCTTGTAGCCGTCGTTGTCGATGATCTGCAGCTCCATGCCGACGTAGGCCGGATTGCCCTCGGCTGGGGTGCGGATGGCGAGGCCGTTGTTGGCGCCCTTGGGCATGCGGAAGTCGAAGTGCAGGACGAAGTCGCTGAAGCGGTGCATGGTCAGCAAGGTGCCGCCGCCCTTCTCCAGGCAGACCATGGCGCCGTCCTCGACCGTATAGCCGCCGAGCGAGCCCATCCAGCCGCTCAGGTCGGTGCCGTTGAAGAGGCTGATGAAGCCGTCCTGGTCCGGCGCCGGCAAGGGCGGCGCGACAATCGGCGCGGCCTGGACCGGCGGCGGGGGTGGCGGCGGTTCGGCGGTAGCGAAGGTGGTCGGGGCCTGGCCGGCAGCGTAGACCTCGAACTCGGCCAGATGGCACGAGGGGTTGGCGCTGCCCTTGATGATGTTCAGGCGCACGTAGCGGGCCGTCGCCGCCGTGAAGCTATGCACGTAGCCGAGGCTGGTCGAGGGCGTGGTGTTCTTGGCGTTGTCGGCCAGCACGGTCCAGGCGGCGCCGTCGACGGAACCCTCAACGCTGTACTGGTAGTAACGCGTGCCGTCCCAATAGAACACAGCGCGGACCGTATCGATGCTCTGCGCGCTGCCAAGATCGACCTGGAAGGCCGCCGGCGTGGCCCCGCCCCACCAACCCTCCTCGCGGCCCAGCAGGCCGTCGACGGCCCGCGGCGGGGCCTTGTCGGTCTCCTGCGCCACCGTGGTGGTCACCGGCCGGCCCAGGGCCACATTCCCGGGCTGGTTCATCTGCACGGCCGTATTCGGCACCGCCGCGGGATCGTCGGAGTAGACCAGCAGTTCGGCGACGTGGACGGCTTCGTTAACGCTGTTCTTCAGGATGCTGAGACGGACCAGCTTGGCCTTCGTCGGCTGGAAACGGTGCACGACGCCCTTCTCGGTCGCCACCTTGGTGTTGGCGGAGTTATCGGCGAGAACGTTCCAGGTTTGGCCGTCGGTGGAGCCTTCCACCTTGTACTGGTAGGAGCGCGTGCCGTCCCAGTAGAACACCACACGCGCGGCGTTGATGATGATTTCCTGCGTCAGGTCGACCTCGATGGAACTGGGCCAGCGGTCGCCGAACCAGGCATCCTCGCGGGTGATCTTGCCGTCCACCAGCTTCCAGGGCGCATTGTCACCCTGTTGCGGGCAGGAGGCTTTGACCGGCTTGCCGAAGGCGACGTTGGTCCCGGCGCCCATGGGGAAGTTCTCCAGGTGCGCGGTGGCCTTCTCAACCGTGGCCGCAGTGGTGGCCGTGCCTTTGACCTTGACCATGGCGGCGAAGGCAGCGGGCGTGACCAGGCCGGGGTCGTTGTCGTTGCGGGGGCAGCAGACGCCGACGGCGGCGGCGGCGGCCTCTTCGCGGATCTCCTCGGTGTCCAGCGCCTTGGCCACGATCGCCAGCGCCGCGTCATCGCGCACCGCGGCGAGGCCACTCAGCAGCAGCCGGCGCTCGTCGGCACTCGCGGCGATCTCCCAGGCCTGGCCGAGCATGGCGGCCGACGCTGCCGGCGCGCGATCTGCCGGCAGCCCGACGACCCGCACATAGCCGCGCAGGGCCAGAACCCGGGCCTTGGCGTCCGGCGTGGTCGTGGCCAGAGCGAGCAGGGGCTCGGCGGCGCTGGCATCGGGCCAGTCGGCGAGCGACTTCGTCCCAGCCGTGCGCAGGGCCGCGTCGGTGCTGTTGGCATCGGCAATGACGAGGGCCAGGGCCTCGGCGCCACCGATCTTTGACGCGGTGTCCAGCAGGGTGACCCGTGTCTCGCCCTGCGCCGCCTTCAGTGCCGCCACCACCGGCGCCGCTGCCGCGGCGTCGCGCCGGCAGGTCGCGGCAAGGACCTTCTGCGCCGCCTTGCGCTCGGCATCCTCGGTGGCCCTGACGACGAACTCGAGCACCGCGGGAACCTGCGCGGCCGCGGCGATGCCTTCGAGCGTCTTCAGCGCCGCCTTGCGTACGTTGGCGTCGGCATCGGCAAGGGCGACGACGGCCACCGGGGCCTGCGCCCCGGCCTGACGCGCCGCCAGCAGATCCAGGAGAATGACCTTGCCGGCCGGCGTCGCCTGCGGCAGCGCCGCCCCCACCACCGCCGCGAAGTCCGTCCCGCCGACCCAGGAGAGCACGCCGGCCGCGGCCGCGGCATCCCCCTCGACACCGGCCGCCGCCACCGCGACCAGCGGCTGCAGAGCGGTCTCGGCGCCGAAGCGCGCCAGGGCTTCCATGGCGGTGGCGCGGACCCCCGCGTCGGGATCCTGCAGAGACTTCAGCAGCGTCGGCACCGCGGCCGCGTCGAGCCGCTGGCCGAGCATGGCCACCACGGCGGCGCGGACGTCGGCTTTCGCGGCGGTCGTCGCCAAGGCGCACCAAGTGGCGGTGACGGGCTCTCCCGGGAGCGCCTGGCCGAGTTTGAGGGCGGATTCACGCAGGTCGAGGTCGCCGGTTGTGACCACGGCGCCGAGATCACCCATGGCCTCGGCCCCGCGCAGATCGACGAGCAGCGCCAGCGCCGGCAGAGCGGCGCCGGGCAGGGCGGCGAGTTCCTTCTGCAGCGCCAGGGCCGCCGCGGTCTGACCGGCGGCGTGCAGACGCCGAGCCAGCATCGACGCGGCATGGAAGCCGAGTCGACGCTCGGGTCCCGGCGCCGCCGCGGCAGCCTTGAGGATGACGTCCTTGGCTGCGGCTGCGCCGATGTCAGCCAGAGCGGTCAGCGCGATCTCGTGCACGCGCACATCCTGAGACGCGGCCAGGGCGAGGATGGCCGGGGCGGACTCCATGTCGCGGGCGTTGCCGAGGGCGCTGACCAGGTGCAGCACCAGGGGCCCCTCGGCCTTGGGCAGCGCCTGACGCAGGGCGGCGATGGCCGCCGGCGTCCCGATCTGGAGCAGAGCCCGGGTGGCCGGCTCGCCGAGGCGCGCGTCCGCCAGGCGGGCGGCCAACGGCGCCACCGCCTCGTCGCGGCCAACCAGTTGGATCTGGGCGACCAGGAACGCCTGGATCTCGGGATCGAGCGGCTGCTGCAGGCCCTCGAGCAACGCGGTCGAGACGAGGGTCCGGCGGGCTTCGTCCGCGCCGCTGTTCACCGCAAACGTCATGGCATGCAGGGTGGCACGGGGGCCGGCATCCTCGCCCTGTCCAGGGGCTTTGAGCGAGGCGATGACGGCTTTGATCGCCGGCGCGCCCTCGGCCAGCATCTCCGCCACGATACGCTGGCCCTCCACCGCATCGGCGAAAACCAGCTTGGCCGCCTGCGCGGCCCGGTCCACCGGCTGCGCGCTGGCGCTCCATCCCGTCATGATCGCCAGCGCGGCAACCCCAAGGATACGTTTCATATGGGCCATGGCCTGTCCCCTCTTTCCGTAAGTGCGTCTCATCGGCTTCAACTCTCCCCAATCAGCACAAGCGCCAGGGCGCGCGCATCGGCTGGTAGACCAGGCGATTGGCGCCGTCGTCGTTGATGAACTCCATCTTCACCGGATCGAAATGCAGCTTACGGCCGGTCCGGATGGCGGCGTTGGCCAGGTGGATCAGGGCGTTGCTGCGGTTGCCGTTGAGTTCGTTCAGACCGAATTTGCGGAGGGTGCGCATGGAGACGTTGAAGTCGCTGATCATGGGCTCCGGATCGGGCAGCCGCTTGACCAGTTCGGCGAGCTCGGGCGGATCGGTGCGGAAGCCGGGGTAGACCTTGCCGTTCGGGCCCTCGATATAGGGCTTGTCCTTGGTCTCCTGATCGCCCCATTCGCAGGACTCAAGGATCAGCGTGCAGCCGTCGGCGTACTTCATCCATACCCGCCCCCAGGGCCCGACCGCGTCGTCGTGCTGTGGCCAGGGCGCGTAGGCCTCGACCTCGACGGGGCTGGTATCGTCTTTGTCGAGCAGGTACTGCACCGGGTCGAGGTAGTGCTGGCCCATGTCCGCCAGACCGCCGCCGTCGTAGTCCCAGTAGCCGCGGAAACTGCCATGAACGCGGTGGCTGAAGTAGGGCTTGACCGGCGCCGGCCCCAGCCAACGGTCATAGTCCAGCTCCGGCGGGATGGGCTCCGGCGGGACGTTGATCTTGCCCGACCACATGCTGGCCTTCCAGTTGAAGCCGGTGTGGGCGCTGACGCGGACCGTCAACGGCCAGCCCAAGGCGCCGCTCATGACCAGCTTCTTGAGTGGCTTGACGGCCGTGCCCAGGCCGTAGAAACCGCCGTAGAGCCGGAACCAGGTATTGAGACGAAAGACGCGGCCATTGCGGCGCACGGCCTCGGCGACGTAACGGCCCTCGCCGAGGGTCCGCGTCATCGGCTTCTCGGCCCACACATCGCAACCGGCGTCCAGCGCCGCAACATTCTGCAGGGCATGCCAGTGCGGCGGGGTGACGACGTGACAGCAGTCGATATCCTCGCTGGCCAGCATCTCGCGGAAGTCGCGGTAGGCTTTGCAGTCATCGCCGCCTTTGGCCTTGGCGGCGGCCAGGCGGTTGGCATCGACATCGCAGACCGCCACCAGCTTGGCGGAGGGGTCGCTCTTGATCATATCGATATGGCCGTTGCCCATGCCACCGCAGCCGATCACCGCGTGGTTGATGCGGTCGTTGGCCGCCGGCTGCCCATCGGCCCCCAGAACACCCCTGGGAAGGATGGTGATGGCGGCACCGGCCAGGGCCGATTTGCCCAGAAAACGTCGCCGCGACAGGCTGATCTCAGCGTGGCTCATGGCATCCTCCCTGATCACAAACGCCGGGACGCGGGCCGGGCAGCCCACTGCGGAGCGGTCGACGCCGGCGTGTCCGTGAGTATAACACCCCCAGCGGAGCCCGCAACCCATGGGCGCCCAGGCCGCGCGGCGGACGCGCCCTTGGCTGCAGACGGGCAAGTAGGTCGGGGGGTGCCAGTACCCGACCCCGGCCGCAAGCTCGGCGCGCGACCGGCAATCCTCCCGCGCTGCCAGACAGAACGGGGAAGCTAACGAGGCCCTTGCTGGACCTTACGAGCGGTTCGTGAGGGATCAGCGCCCACGGTGCGACAATCCCTCAGCCCAGCGGGCTGGGTTGAGAGCCCCCATTCTCCGTGGCGCTCCTGTGAACATCGACCGCGGTCGCGCGGGAGTGTGACGGTGTGGATGGCGAATCCTCCTGTCCGGCAGGACCTGCCTGCAGGCGGTGAGCCGTTCGGGAGATCCGGCTGGCGGCCGGCGGCTCAGCGGGGCATATGCCCCCGTGGAGCTTCGCCCTCCAACGGCAGGCGCCCGTCCTTCACGCCCTTCCGGAGTTTGATCCTGACATGATCGGGCAACCGCAGCGCCCGCCTGGCGCTGAAGGGGCGAGCGAGGTGCACGGAGGCTAGCGCGACCCTTCAGGCCGCAGCGTTGCGCCACCTTCACCCAGGCCGGTGGCCTGGGCTAAGGGATGCCGGCCCTTCAGGCCTCAGAGCCGCATCTCCTCACCCGAGTCGTTCATTTGGTGCGTTGCAGCTCGGCGTCGCGCACCAGGAGTTCGCCGGCGAACTTGCCGCTGAGGGTCCAGCGCAGTTCGCCATCCTGCGGCAGCCCCGTGGCCGCGAGGCTGCGCCGGTAGGAGCGCCAGCGCTCGCCGGACAGGCGGTCCAGAGGGCAATGCAACAGCGGCCGTTCGAGGCCGTCCTGGCCGCGGTGGATGAGGGTCAGTTCGGCATAGCCCTGGAGCGCGGGGCCGCTGCGGCAGGTGGCCTGTAGTTGGAAGCGCATGCCGGCCGCGGCCTTGACCGGGCGCGCCAGCAGCGCCATGGGCAAAGCCGCGGCCGAGGCCAGGCGGAAGACTCGGGTCGGGCCCTCGTCCTTCGCCTCATCGCGGACGGTCACCGTCTGCCGCGCCGGGTCGGTGACGCGGACGGTCCAGTCCCGCAGCGGGGCCGTGGTGGTGACGGCTCCGGCGCGATCCGGGGCCGCCAGGCAGCCGCTGTTACAGGCGGGGGCGACGAGGGCGGTGGTGTTGACCGCTGCCATCTCGACCGTGCCCGGGGGGGCGCGGCGGTAGAGATATCCCGCCCCGGCCAGCGCCACGAGCAGCAACCCCAGCAGCGCCGCCGCGCCCAGGCGCCAGCGTTTGGCCGAGCGTACGGCCCGATCGAGATGCTGCACCGTGACCTTCTGCTCGCGCACCGCCGCCCGGCTGGGCGGATGGAAGTCCAGGACCTCCCGCAGCGGCCGGGGTGTACCGTTGGCGGCGACCTGCAGGAAGTAGGCCGTGCGCAACGGTGGCGCGGCCTGCTCGACGGCGCGGCGGTAGGCCTCCAGGTCGAAGGCCACGCGGCGGAAGAACACCTCCCGGCGCTCCTCATCGAAGATGCAGTACGAGGCGCGCACATCGCCGTCGCGCGGCTCCCCGACCGCGCCGACGTTGACGATGTAGCGCTTCTGTTCCTCGAAGGCGAAGTCCTGCGGCGCCAGCCAGTGCGGCGTGCCGCTGGGGCCGAGCACATAGAGCCCGGGCACGTGGCTGTGGCCGACAAACAGGCACGGTTCCGGAGCCGCCGACCAGGCCGCGCTGGCATCGGCGGCCTCCAGCAGGTAAGCGAAGGTCGCCGGACTGGCCGGGTTACCGTGGCTGCAGCGGAAGGCGGTCCCGGTGAGGATGTAGGGCTGTGTCGCCAGGAAGGCGCGCGCCTTGCCGGCGACGCGGCTGGCGGTCCAGTCGATCATGGCGCGGGCCGCGGGGTTGAACACCCCCGGGTCCATGCGGCCGGCAATCACCGCATCGTGGTTGCCCAGCACGAAGTGGCCCAGGCGAGCGTAGGCCACTTCGAGGACCTCGGCCGGCTGCGGACCGTAGCCCACCAGGTCGCCCAGGCTGATGATGCGGTCCACGCCCACGCTGAAGATGTCCGTGAGCACGACATTCAGCGCCTGCAGGTTGGCGTGGACGTCGGACAGGATCGCCGTTCTCACGCTGCCGCCCCTCCCGGCGCACCCCAGCGTACGCTTCAGATATGGTCTGCTCCCGACATCTCGAACTCGAGCGAATCCGCCTCCGCCGCGATCGAGAGCACGATGTCGCGCGCCAGCTTCGGGGTCAACCGCAATGCCGGCACGGTCTCGCGCATGACCACGATGTCGTTGCCCTGGTCGTCTTTCTGGGTGTAAAACTTGCCGTAACGGGCGGTGACATTGCGGCGGGCGATGCTCTCCACGACATCCGGCCGCAGGGCGCCGCATTCGGTGTACATCGTGGTCAGCGGTTTGCCGCCGGCATCCACCTCGCTGAAGGTGACCACGATCTGCTGCTTGCGGCTGCCCTCCAGGGGCATGCGCAGGTAGAGGTACGCATCGTCCTCCCAGGTGATCTCGGTGGCCAGGTTGCCCAGCGCCTGGCGAAACAGCCGGCAGCCATCGGGCTCGCCGCTGGGGTCGGCCAACGCCAGGCTCCCGGGTTCCTGGTGCTCGCGCCGATAGGCCTCCGGGTTTGCCAGGGCGTGCTCCCATTCGTCCGGAGCGTAGCCAATCGCCAGGCCGGTCAGCGCCTCCAGCGCCTGGATGGCCGTACCGCGCAGACCGCTGTGCGCCCGTACCACCGCCAAGAGCAGCGGCGCCGCCGGCGCGTAGCCCCAGGCCTTGACGATCATGATCGCCGCCCAGCGCACGTTCTCGGGTAACGAGCTGTCGCTCAGCAGGGGCAGCACCTGCTCGGCCGCGGCCGGACCGCAGCGCTCCAGGTGCTTGCGGGCCTTGGCGCGGGTCCGGAAACTGCCGAGTTCGCGAACCCAGAGCGCGACGTCATCACTGCCTGGCATGGCTCGTGTCTCCCTGACTCCTCGCCGCCGGCAGACGGGCGGGTTACCGCAGGCCGCTGCCGGACGCAACTCCTCTACCTTACAGCCTGCGCCCCGGCCTTGTCCATGCCCCAGCACCGACAGCGCGGCAGTTTCGTGGAGTGGGAGCGGTCTTCCAGAGCCGGCCCCCGGCGACGGGCACTCGCCTCAACATCCCGCGATGCTGCCACGTTATTACTACAGGTAGCGGGAACCGATTCCCGTGTTTTTACTCTAATACGCTATCGTTAGGTATCATAAACAGTCATCTTGACCACACTCATCCACAACGGAGACGAAGACCATGAAGCGCGGATCCCCGTACGCCATCGCCACTCTCTGGCGTGCCACTGCGGCGGCAGCCCTGTTGGCCGGCCTGGGCCAGCCGGGGCTGCGTGCTGCCGACGACGCCATCGCCATCGCCGAGAAGCTGGAGGAGGCCTTTGCCGCCGTCGGTGATAAGGCCAAGCCAGCCGTGGTGGTGATCACCAACCGGCAGACCGGCCCCGACATGAACATGCAGCAGATGCCGCCCGAGCTCTACCACTACTTCGGCACGCCGCAGCCCGGCCCGGACCAGCAGGGGCAGCCGCAACGCCCCGATCCGCGTGAGCGCCGGGGTGGCCGGCCGCGGCCGCAGGTGGCGGGCAAGGGCTCTGGCGTGATCATCCGGGCCGATGGCTACATCGTGACCAACTGGCACGTTATTCAGGACAATGCGGCTCTCGAGGTGCGGCTCGAAGATGGCCGCATCTTCGACAACGAGCGTGACGCCAAGGAGGTGCAGGTCGTGGGTTTCGACGAGGATACCGACCTGGCCGTGCTGCGGGTCGGCAACGGCGCCGTCCAGGACCTGCCCACCCTGCCGTTCGCGGATTCGGACAAGGTGCGCGTCGGCGAGTGGGCCATCGCCATCGGCGCTCCCTTCAATCTGGACTACTCGGTCACGATCGGGAACGTCAGCCAGAAGGGGCGCTATGACACCGGCATGACCACCTTCGAGAACTACATCCAGACCGACGCCTCCATCAATCCTGGCAACAGCGGCGGGCCGCTGCTCAATATCCACGGTGAGATCATGGGCATCAACGAGTTCATCGTCACCGGTGGCATGAGCCGGGGCAGTGTCGGCGTGGGGTTTGCCATCTCCAGCAACCTGGTGCGCCAGGTCAGCGAGAGCCTGATTGCGCACGGTGAAGTGGTGCGGCCCTTCCTGGGCATTCAGATGCAGCCCCTGGAGGGCGGCCTCAGCAACAGCCAGCAATTCGGCGTCGAGCAGGGGGTTCTGGTCAGCGAAGCCATCGCCGGCGATCCGGCCGACAAGGCCGGCATCAAGGCGGGCGATGTCATCACCCAGATCGGCGACAAGGCTGTACGTACCCCTCACGACCTGCTGTTCGCCGTCCTGGCCTTCAACCCCGGCGACAAGATCCCGGTGCACTTCGTGCGTAAGGGCGAGAGCAAGACCGTCGAGGTCGTGGCGCGCCAGCGCGGCAAGACCGATGTGGCGGCCGCCACCGTTGGCGGCCGGCAGGACATGCTCGACAAGGTCGGCCTCACCGTCGAAACCACCGCGGACGGCCTCTTCATTTCGGCGGTCGTCACCGGCAGCCCCGCCGACCGCGCCGAACTGCGCCGCGGTGACCGTATCATCGAGGTCAACCAGGCCGAGACCAAGACCGCCGAAGACGTCGTCGCGGCGCTGCAGAAGACGCGCGGCAACGCGGCGGTCTTCTACATCGACCGGCGCGGCAGCAAGCGCTTCGTCGGCGTCGACCTGGCCGCCAAGGACGACAAGCCCGACAAGCCCGAGTAAGCCGCCGTGGGGTGCGGGCGGGTGAGTGGGGCGCGGACCGCGGCTCAGCGCCTGCCGGGCAGGCTGTGGAGCTTCGCCCTCCAGGGGGAAGACGGCTCTGTGTGGCCGCGCCCCCCGGAGAGACCGCGGCTCAGCGCCTGCCGGGCAGGCTGTGGAGCTTCGCCCTCCAGGGGGACCACGGCTCAGCGCCTGCAGGGGCAGGCCGTGGAGCTTCGCCCTCCAGGGGGAAGACGGCTCAGCGTGGCCGCGCCCCCCGGAGGGACCTCGGCTCAGCCTTTGAGGAACAGCTCGATCACCGGGATGGCGACATTCGGCTTGATCGTGGGCAGTGTCAGGGTCAGCGTCTTGCGGTCGCCGGCGCTGTTCTGGCCGGCGTGCCAGTCGCTCATGCGCATGCCGACTTCGCTGGCATCGTGGAGCAACTGGGCGTACTCGACGCGGTCCTTGAGGCCGTCCAGGTGCAGGTGGTGGTACGGCCAGGCGAAGCAGTGCACGTACAGCCGCCGCGTCTGCGGGTTGTAGGTCAGGCGGCAGTCTTGGGGGGTGGGGATGTCATCCGGGGCCTGGGTGCAGCCGTAAATGGCGCGGCTGTGCTGGCGCATCCACTGGCCCATGCCGGCGAGCCGGTCCATGGCGCGGTAGTCGAACTCGCCGCGGCCGGTGGGGCCGACATTGAGCAGGAGATTGCCCCCCTTGGAGACGCAGTCGATGAGCGTGCGCAGCAGTTCGTCGACGCTACGCCAGGTCTGCTCGTCGCGGTGGTAGCCCCAGGAGCCGCTGAAGGTCTGGCAGGCTTCCCAGACCACCGGCTGGCCGTTCACGGTCACCCACTCGCGCGGCTGGAACTGCTCCGGCGTCTTGATGTCCCAAGCGCCGTGCGCGTCCCCCAGGTCGAGGCGGTCATCGAGGATGACGTGCGGCTGCAGTTCGCGGATCATCTTCAGCAGGTTCTCGCTGTCCCAATCCTGGCGGCCCTTGCCGGAACCATCCGGTTTCGGGTAGCTGAAGTCGAACCAGAGGACGTCGACCTTGCCATACTGCGTCAGCAGTTCGCGCACCTGGGCCCGCAGGTACTCGGCGTACCGGCGCTGGTCGCGGCCTTCGTTCAGCTTCAGTCGATCGGCGTGATCGCGGTACGGTCCGATGTGCGGATCGAGGATGTAGTTCTCGTGGTGCCAGTCGATCAGGGAGTGGTAGAAGCCGACATGCAGGTTGCGGGCGCGGAAGGCGTCGACCAACGGCCGCAGCAGGTCGCGGCCGGCGGGAGTATTCGGGGCCTTGTAGGCGCTGACCTGCGAATCCCACAGACAGAACCCCTCGTGGTGCTTGGTGGTCACCACGAAGTACTTCATGCCCGCCTTGGCGGCAGCGTCGGCCCAGAGCCCGGGGTCGTAGAGGTCCGGGTCGAAGCGCTTGAAGTAGTTGGCGTCGTAGACCTCATTCGGGATCTTCTCATTGTGCCGGACCCACTCATGGCGGGCGGGCAGGGCGTACAGCCCCCAGTGGATGAAGAGCCCGAAGCGGTCATTCTGGAACCAACTCGTGTCGCCGACCGTCGGTGCCGGCTGCGGAATCATGCCACCCATGGGTATCTGCTCCCTCTGCGTGAGCCCCGGCAGGCGCGTCGGCCAGGCCGGAGGAGCCAGGGCGGCCGGACGCGATCTCTGCACCCGCTAATGAACCCCGCCGGCCGGGTTTGTCAACCGGCTCGCGGGGTCTGCAGCAGGCAGCGCAGTTCATGCACGAGTTCAAGCCGCAGGATGCCCGTGTAGATGGCCCGCGCCCGGGCTTCGAGGCAGACGTCGGCAAAGCCGCCGTCGGGGCGCAGCGTGAACCAGATGCGCAGGGTGTCCTCGCCGCGCACGTCGACCAGGACCGGTTCCTGGCCGTGGCTGTAGGCGGCCGGCCAGTGGTGGGTGATGGCGGCGACGATGGCGGCGGCGGTCGAGCCGGTCCCACAGGCCAGGGTCTCGGCTTCGACGCCGAACTCGAAGGTGCGAACCCGCAGATGGCCGACCGCGAGGATCTGGGTGAAGTTGGCGTTGACGCCGCCCATGGCGGCGAAGGCGTCGTGGCGCCGGATGGCGGCGCCGCAGCGGCCGACATCCATCGTGTTCACGTCGCGCACAAAGATCACGGCGTGCGGGACACCGGTGTCGATGGTATGCACGGTCCACGGGCGACTGCAGGCCCGGATACGCTGTCCGAGCTGCAGGTTGCGGGGATTGGGAACGCAGACGCGGATGCGCGAACAATCGTCGTCGTTCGGACAGGCCTGCGCCGTGCCGGCGGCGGTCAGGATGTCGACCTTCGGGCCGCGCGCCAGGCCCTCGGTGAGACACCAGTAGGCGAAACAGGCGGTGCCGTTGCCGCACAGGCGGGCCTCGGAGCCGTCGGGTTCCAGGAAGCGGGCGATGATGTCGATACCCTGACCGCTGCCTTGGCCGCCGGCGACGATGACGCCGTCCGCCCCGACGCACAAGCCGCGCCGGCACAGGGTCCGCACGATGTCGGCCAGCCCCGGCGACTTCAGCAAGGCGTCGTACTCGCCGCGCGTGTTATCGATGCAGATGAAGTCGTTGCCGCCCGCCGTCATCTTGGTGAACATCACAGTATCGGGCAGTAACTTATCCATCGCTACAATCGCCTCCCCGTTGGCGTGGTCGCAGGCGGTTTCGTCGAGCCACTCTCCGCCCCTTAGACCGCGGCGCGCCGACCGGGTTGCAGCGCCACGTTGGCGCTCGTACCGGCACTCAGCGCGGCGAACGGCGGTCGCGGCCGCCGGGGCGCTGGCCGTGCCGAGTCGCCGGCGCCGGCACCTCGACGCGCTCAAACAGCACGAGGATGCGGCTGGGGTCGGTGTCGTCCAGCGCGATCTGCATCTCCTGAACCAGTTCGAAACCGAAGCGTGCGGCGCTGGCCAGGGCCGCCTGGCGTTCCTGCTCGACGAACGAAGGCCCCTTGAGCAGCAGCAGGAAGCCGTCGGGCCGCACCAGTGCGTCCGCCTCGACCAACACGTCCTCGGCCGGGCCAACGGCGCGCGCCGTCACCAGGGCACAGCGCCGGGCCAGATCCGGCCGGGCATGGCCCGCCTCGCGGCCACGGCAGGAGGCGGCCTCCGCCGTCCGACACGGAGTCAGCTTGAGGGCCTCGGCGAGGAAGGCAGCTTTCTTGCCACGGCTGTCCAGCAGCACCCAGTGCCGATCCGGCAGCCAGGTCATCAGGGGCAGACCGGGGTAACCGCCACCCGAGCCCAGGTCCAGGCACAGATCCCCAGGCGCGGTCAACTCCGCGACCGGGGCCAGGGCCGTCAGCGAATCGAAGACATGGAACTTGAGGTACTCGGCCGGCGTGGTCAGCCGCGTCAGGTTCAGCCAGGCATTGACCCCGATGAGATGGCTGTACAGGGCTTCGAGGATCCGGTGCTGCTCCGCATCCACCGTGATCTCGAGGTCGGCGCAGGCCGTAAGGAACCACTCCCAGGCCGCGCCGTCCAGGGTCAGCGCCGGGTAGGCCGCCGGCTTCAGCATCTCGGTGTCGAGCGGGCGCGGGTTCATACCTTCCCCTTGTCCAGGGGCGATACCTTGTGCAGCACCACCTTCGGATGTTTCTCCTGGAAGTAGGTCACACTCCAGGCATCGGGGAAGAGCAGCACGGCAGCGTCCGAAATATCCGTGGCCAGGCGCACATTCGCACCCTGATAGCCGTCGCTGAAAGGCTGGCGGTCGGTGCCCGGATCCAGCCAGCGGATCTCGTGGTACGGGGCATTCTCGAGGCGGGACTCGGCGCCATACTCGGTCTCGAGGCGGTAGCGCACCACATCGAACTGCAGTTGGCCCACGGCGCCCAGCAGCGGCACGCGCTGCTGGCCCTGCCCGATGTGGAAGACCTGGATCACCCCCTCGTCCAGCAACTGGTCCAGCCCGGCGCGGAACTGCTTGTACTTGGAGGGTGAGGGGTTATGCAGGTAGGCGAAGACCTCGGGGGCAAAACGCGGGATCTCGCGGAAGAGCAGCCCGGGAATCGTGGTGAAGGTGTCGCCGATGCGGAAGCCGCCGTGGCTGACCAGGCCCACGATGTCGCCCGGATAGGCCCGTTCAACACTCTCGCGCTCCTGGCCGAAGAGCCGTTGCGGGTAGGAGAGGCGCAGCGGCCGGCCGTCCCGCGGGTTGGGCACCCACATGTCCTTTTCGAAGATCCCGGAACAGATGCGGATGAAGGCCAGGCTGTCGCGGTGGTTCGGGTTCATGTTCGCCTGGACCTTGAAGACGAAGCCGGAGAACTCGGGCCGCTCGGGCTCGATCGGCCCCAACGGCGAGGGCCGGGCGCAGGGCGGAATGGCGTACTTCACGAAGTAGTCCAGCAGCAACTGCACGCCGAAGTTGTTCATGGCGCTGCCGAAAAACACCGGCGTCAGCTCCCCGGCGCGGATCTGCGCGGCGTCGAACTCCGCACCCGCCCCGGCCAGCAGGTCCAGGTGCCCCAGCCACTCGCCGTAGCGGTCCGGATGGATCATGTCCGCGATGCGCGGATCCGTCGCCCCGGTCACCTCGACCATGGCGCGCGTGCTGCCCTTGGCGACACTCTCGAAGAGGTGCAACTGGTGGGTGATGCGGTCGTAGACGCCACGGAAGTCCGGGCCATCCCCGAGCGGCCAGGTCACCGGAAAGGCATGGATCCCCAGGACATTCTCCAGTTCGTCCACCAGGGCCAGGGCGTCCTTCGCCGGCCGGTCCATCTTGTTGACGAACGTGAAGATCGGAATATGACGTAATCTACAGATTTCGAAGAGTTTGCGAGTGCGCTCCTCGATGCCTTTACCGGCGTCGATGACCATCACGACGCTGTCCACGGCGGTCAGCACCCGGTAGGTGTCTTCACTGAAGTCGCGATGGCCGGGCGTGTCGAGCAGGTTCACCACGTAGCCGTCGTAGTCGAACTGCAGCACGGTGGACGAGACCGAGATGCCGCGCTCCTGCTCGAGCTTCATCCAGTCCGAGGTAGTGGCGCGCTGGTTGCGTCGTGACCGTACGGAGCCGGCGAGCTGCACGGCGCCGCCGTAGAGCAGCAGTTTCTCCGTCAACGTCGTCTTGCCGGCGTCCGGGTGGGAGATGATGGCGAAGGTTCGCCGGCGCTGGATCTCGCGGAACAGATCGTCGTTCATGCGTGTGTCGTGCTGGCCCTGGGCTTGGGGGATCCGGCCGGCGCTGCCCAGCAAACAGAAGGATAGCGGCGCGGCAGGGGTATCCCCGCGGGGAAACGTGACCACAGACACTATAGTCCCGGCAGTGAACCGGGCAACCGCCAGCAGCGGCGGTCGGACGGAGTGAAGGCGCAGACGATGTATACACCGACAGCTCACGGCGCACTCCCGCGTGACGTCAGGGTCGTCCGTGACCTGGCGGCGCAGGTCGCGGACTTTGCCCGCAGCGACGAGTGCGAGGTCCGCCGGGCGCGCTGGCGGGCGGCCAACGGCTGCCGGCGCGCTGACCGCGCGCCGGTCTGGTGCCGCCCGGCCGCGGTGTGGGAGGAGATCCTGCCGCCCACGGCCCTGGTCACGGCGAACGCCCTCTGCCGGCAGGTGGAATACGTGCTACGGCAGCATCTCTACAAGATCTGGGTAGGCGATGATCACATTGTCGAGCCGTGGTGGGGCGTGAACGCCGTCTTCCGCTGCGACCGCCCGCACCCCTGGGGCCTGCCCGTGCAGCAGTCGCTGGGCACGACCCCCCAGGGCGGGTTTTCCTACCACCACCCGCTGCAGGCGCCCGCCGATTACGAGAAAATCTGTCTGCCCAGCTTCGCCTATGATCGCGAGGCCAGCGAGCGGGCGGCGGCCGAGATGCAGGACCTGCTCGGCGACGTGCTGCCGATCCGCCTGGTCGGGACCCCGCCGCTGGGGCCGCACCAGAACACCTACATCGAGCAACTCCGCGGCATGATGGGCCTGATGGAAGACATGGCCTTCGAGCCGGCCCTCGTCCATGCGGCCATGGCGACGTTTACAGAGGCGGTGCTGCGGGCGCAGCGCGTCGCCGAGGCGGCCGGGGTCCTGACCCCCAACCACCATGAGCCCATGTTCTGCAGTGACCCGCTGCCCGGCAGCCCGAGCCCCGGCCCGGCCCGCCTGCGCCACCTCTGGGTCGCCGCCAACAGCCAGGAGTTCGACCTGGTGTCGCCGGATATGCAGGACGAGTTCCTGCTCAGCTACCAGCGCGTCATCCTGCAGCAGTACGGCGCGGTCCAGTACGGCTGCTGCGAGAGCCTGACCACCAAGACCGCGATCGTGCGCCGCCTCCCTAACCTGCGCATCTTCGTGTGCTCCTTCTGGAGCGACCTCGACCGCATCCTCGAAGCCTGCGGCACGAGCTGCACCATCATGTGGCGCCAGGCGGCGGCGCAGGTGACGGTGAATGCAACTCTGGACGAGCACCGGCAGCACCTGGATGCCGGACTGAAGCGCTTGCGTGGTCATTACTACCAGATCGTGCTGCGGGAACTGCAGACCCTGCACGGTCGCCCCGAGCGCTTGCGCGACTGGGCCCGTCTGGCCATCGCCCTGGCGGAGAAGCACGCCTGAGCGCCGCGGGCTCAGGGCTGTTCCAAGATCGCGGTTCCCGCTACGGGTGAGCGCGTGAGAACGTGAAAGCGTGGATTCGTGGCAGACGGCCGGCACACGCGCCGTAACCCTCACGCAATCACGCTCTCACGCTTTCACCGTGCCGGCGACCAACAGCGATGGTCGTTGGGAAAACGGAACCGCCCTGCCGCGGGCTCGGCCCGCATTGCGGCGCCGCCTGCGGCGCCCTATGGTACCCCTCCTGATCGCCCACTTCAGCCAGCGAGAGTGCGCCATGACGCCATGCCAGGAAAAGGCCCCTATCCTGCGGAACCAGCGTCTGCAGGGCAGTTACTACCGGGTCGACCTCCGTGCCGAGCAGATCGCCGCGACGGTCGCCCCGGGCCAATTCGTGCACGTGCAACTGCCCGCCTTCGAGCATCACGTCTTGCGGCGGCCCTTCAGCGTCTTCAATGCCGAACCCGCCACCGGGACGCTGAGCCTTATCTACAAGACGGTCGGCGAGGGCACCGCGCACCTCTCCGGACTGGGCGCCGGCGTCGGCCTCGATCTGCTGGGGCCCCTGGGGCATGGCTACTCGGTCCCGCCGCCCGGGCAGACGGCGGTGGTCGTGGCCGGTGGTTACGGGTGTGCGGCCACCTATCTCCTGGTCCGGCGCAGTCCCGGGCCCTGCATCGTGCTGCTGGGCGGACGGACGGCCGAGGACCTGCTGCTGGTCGACGAGTTCACCGCCCTCGGTGCTGACGTCCGTCTGGCCACGGATGACGGCAGCCGCGGCCATCGGGGCGTCGTCACCGACCTCCTGGAAGCGGCCCTCGAGCAGACGGCGAACCCCTTCGTGGTCGCCTGCGGCCCCAATCCGATGCTCAAGGCCGTCTGTCGCCTCGTTGACCGCCGCGGACTGGATGCAGAAGTCAGCCTGGATCATGCCATGTGCTGCGGCGTCGGTGCCTGTTTCGCCTGCGTGGTCAAGCTGACGGCCGACAACGCCGACGGCTGGGAGTATGTCCGCACCTGCAAGTCCGGCCCGGTCTTCCCCGCCCGTCTCGTACGCTGGGATGAGGGCTGAGCCGGCCACGCCCGCCAGGTTGTTTTTTCGGGATCAGACTCCATATAACTACTCACGATCTGCCGCGACCGGCAACCGGCAATACCCGCCGTGCGCAGCACCCGGCAACAGGAGTCACTCACGGCCCCATGACGGACGCCTCGTACATCAGCATCGACCAGAACTGCCACCCGCTGTGGGACACGGTCCCCAAGCTCGAGGCCCTGGCGGCGCACGGCTGGCAGGGCGTGCACTGCATCGAGGACATCGACGTCGCCTTCAGTCGGCAGGGCGCCTTGCCCGGCGACACCGGCCTGGCGCTGCTGCCCGAGCGCACCTACCGGGGTGGCCATTCGGATTGGGGGGCAGCACTGTTCGCCCACGACCTGCTCGGGCGCCTGCCGCTCGATGTGCGCACCCTCGAGCCCTACACCGGCCGGACGACGGCCGCCCTGGCCAGGTTCCTCGAGACCAGTGTCGACGGGCTCTACGAACGCTGGGCCGGCTCGGACAACTGGCAACTCGTGGGGCCCAGCTATGCGGCCGACCCGCGCTGGCACCGCCTCATCGGCGATGTCCGCCTGGCCGAAGCCGGCCCCTTCGTGCTGCAGCTCCTGGACCACGCCCGCGCGGATCTGCTGGAACGCTTCCCCGAGTCCGGGCCGCAACAGCGCCTGCAGGAGTGGTTTGCCGGTCAGCGCTCCCTGGCCGCCACGGTCATCGCCAGCGAACCGCAGGCGCCCCTCACCGAGCTCTATCGGCGCTGGCTGCTGGCCTGCCTGGGCCCGTCGACGCGCTTGGCGCTGACCTCGGAGCGCTTTGCGCTGCGCCGCCTGGCGGCCACAGATCCGCTGCTGCGGCTCTTCCTCGAGCGCTATGCCGAGGCGGCCGACGCCTACAACACCGCCCTGCAGCAGACGGCCACCGGGATGACGCCGCTGCACGTGGAGGCGGGCGAGCTGCCGTTCTTCGTCACCATCCGCCAGGAGGGCCGGCTGCTGCGCAGTGCCGCGGCCTGGCGCACGGGGGCCATCGAGGCGGCGGGTCGGCGCTGGCCGCTCACGGCGGCGGGCGGCCTGCCGGTGGCCGACCTCGAGCGCGACGGCGTCGTGGCCTTGGCCGGCAAGGCCCTGCTGCTCGTGCTCCAGGCCCGACTGGGGCCAGAAGGCGCCACCCTGGCCTTGCCGCATCTGGGCTCGCTCTACATGCCGGCGGCCTATGCCTTCGAACGCATCCTGCGCGAGCGCGGACTGCTCCGGGAAGCGCCGCGGCCCGTGATCCGCGTCCGCTTCCGCTTCCTCGAGCACTGGCGTGGCTGCCGCACCCTGGTGCGGCCACCGGCCTACCTGTGCCAGGCGCTGGGGATCGACGAGGCCCCGGCAACGGTCGTGGGCGAAGCCCTGGAGGCGGCCATGGTCGCGGCGCGGCGGACCCTCGAGGCCCTGCGCGACAGCGGCCAGCGCGAGGGGCTCGTCCGCACCCGCTTTGCCGCCTGGAGCGCCGAACGCGAGGCGCTCGACGCGGAGCGTCGGCAGATCGCTGCCGATCCACAGCAGCGGCCGGCGGCCACCGCGCTCTGGCAACGCATCAAAGAGATCGACCGCCGCCTCGCCGCGGCCCACGCCGAATGGGTACTGCAGTTGCTGCGCCTCCTCGACGTCGCCTACTACGACTCCCGCGGCGCCCTGCTGCCCTGGTGCACCGCCCTGGAGGGTGAGGCCCTGTACCGCCGTCTGATCGCGCAGGCAGAGATCATCCCGGAGGGAGCCAGCCCGCCGCTGGCGTGAACTATGCCCGGAGACCGCCTCCATCGCATCCGCCGACACTACGAGGCCCGCGTCGCCCCGCACCGCGAGACCTACGACATTCTCGACTGGTCCAGTCGTGAATCCCAGGAGGTCCGCTTCACGGTGCTGCTGCAGATCCTGCGGCAGGCCGCGCGGTCCGACCACGTGCTGCGCCTGCTGGACGTCGGCTGCGGCATGACCGACCTGGCGGGATTCCTCGAGCGGCATCGCCTGCCTGTCCGCTACGTCGGCGCCGATATCACCCTGGGCATCCTCGCCGAAGCCCGGCGCCGCAGCCCCCGCCGCTGCCTGCTGGCCGCCGATGTGTTCACCGCGCCGCCGTTTGCCGCCCGCACCTTCGACGCGACCTACTGCTCGGGCGTCTTCAACCTCAGCCTGGGCAACAACGACGATTTCGCGCTGGCCGCACTGCCGCGCCTGCTCGACCTGGCGGAGACGGTCGCAGTGGCGAACTTCCTGCACTGCCGTTGCCGCCGGAAGTACGAGCACTGCCACTATTTCGATCCCGCCGCCCTCGGCGCCGCGCTCGAACGGCGCGGCCTGCACGTCACTCTCATCGATGACTACCTCGAGAATGACTTCACCCTGGTGCTGCGCCGCCCATAGGGCCGCCTTGCATTGCCGTCGCCAGGCGGCAGATTGGGTTTTCTGACGAGGCTGCGGGCACGGTCCCGCCGGGAGTACACGCATGGGCCAGACGCAGACCAGTGGGTACCTGAGTGTCGGCCGCCGCCGGCTGTATGGGACGGTCTTTCGCCCCGCTACTCCCCGGCCGCTGGCGGTCGTGCTCTACGACGCCTTTGGCGAGGAGAAGAAGAGCGCCTTCCGCGTCATGGTGCGCCTGGCCCGCGCCTGTGCCGAGCGTGGGTTCACCACCTTCCGCTTCGACCTCAGCGGCACCGGTGAAAGTGCCGGTGTGCATGCCGCCGCCACGTGGCCGGACTGGCAGGAGGATGCCCTGGCCGCAGCCGCTTTCGCCCAGACTGAAGCCGCCACCAGCCGTTGGGTCGCGGTCGGCGTGCGCCTGGGTGCGTTCCAGGCGATCCACGCGGCCAGCCAGGGCGGCGCGCAGGCGCTGGCGCTGGTGGAGCCGGTGCTGACGGGCGAGGAGTGCCTGCGGGACCTGGACCGTCGCCAGCGCCTCAAGCAGGTCGTCTCCGGTGCCGGCGGCGCCGAGGAGGACAGCGCGGCCCGCTGGGCGCGCGGCGAGGCAGTGGACTTCGGTGGCTTCGAGGTCGGCGCCCGGCTGGCCGCCGAACTCCGTTCCGAGAGCCTGGCAACCCGGCTCGCGAGCCTGCGTCCGGACTGCCCGCTGCAGGTGCTGCGGGTCTCGGGATCCAAGGCCTTCCCGCCCGCCTGGAAAGCGTTGACCGAACGGGCGGAGGCGTGCCCGCCGGGCCGGGCCGAGGTCGTGCGTGACAAGCCTTTCTGGGGCCAGCTCGAGTACTACGAGTCTGACCTGGTTCAGGACGCGGTCCTGGCGTTCATCGAGGCCCTGCACGGGCCGGCGGCGCGGGCGCCAGGCAGCGCGGAGGCGGCGCCGTCGTGACCCTCGCGCCGGATAGTCCGAAGCGTATCCTGGCGCTGTGCCTGACGCTGCTGCTGCCGTTGGCGGCCCAGGATTCCGTACGGACTGGCCTCGAGGGCTTCTCCTCAAAGTCCCCGGAGAGCATCCACGCGACCGAGCGGCCGCTGGTCGCGGCCCTGCGGGAGCCATTGCTGGGGGCCATGGATTGCGCGGCGGCCCTGCAATGCTGGCTCGACGGTCGCAGCGCCGACGTGCGGGGGGACAAGGACGCGGCGGCCGCCGCCTGGGCCGCCGGTGGCGCGGCGTTGGAGAACCTCCAGGCCCTGCCGGCGCCCACCTGGCCGACGCCCGCCAGCGGGCGCCTGCGGCCGCTGCGGAAGCTCGAGGGGCGCGATCTCTATCTGGTGACCGCATTCGTGGTGAGTTGGACGGCGGACGCCGGCGCGCAATACGGCCTTTTTCTGGTCCCGCAATCCATCCCCAAGGACCACCGTTTTCCACTCCTGGCCTACGTCCATCACGGCCAGGAGGGGATCACGGCCGACGAGGTCGCGTGGCTGGGCGAGCAGTGTCGTCGCGGCTACGCCGTGATCGCGCCGGGCCGGCCTGGCCAGCCCCTGGCGGAAGCCGCGATCGCCAGCCTGAAGTCGTACCGCAGTGCCGGATCGGCAAGCGCTGCGGTCGAGGCTGCCAGCGCGGTCGTGACCGCGATGCAGGGCGCCGCCGCACTGCCCGCCGTCCGCCCGCAAGCGTGCGTCCTGCTCGGCCTCGGCAGCGGCGCCAGCAGCGCCCTGCTGGCGGCGACGCGCTCGCCGCTGCCGACCTGCGTGGCGGTGGCCGAGGCGGTCGGGCTGAACCCGTTCCGTGACTACTGGAATCGCCTGGCCCGCCGCGAGAACCGCTGGCCCGACTGGGAGAGCTTCTGCAGTCGTGAACCGGCGGCGCAGTTGGCCGATATGGCCCGCCGCAGTGTGGCGCATCAGGCCGCCGCCATCCGCTGCCCCGTGCTCATGCTCCTGCCCGCCGACAGCCTCGGCAGCAGCGCCGAAGAGGCGCATCGCGACGTGGTGACACGCCTGACCGCAGCCGGCGGCGAGGCCGCCCTGGAAGCCCCCGCCGGCACGCAGCGGGGCTTCACCGACGACCTCCGCAGCCCCCCCGCCAAAGACGCCCTGCGACGGCTGAGCCGGTTTGCTCACCGCTACGCGCCCGCCGATGACGGGAAAGACGCCCTGATGACGCCGTTGCCGCAGCCCCCGGGAACCCTCCATGGAAACTGATCTGTCCGCCGCGCTCGCCCCCCGCCTCGACCTTGACCAGGGCACGGTTGAAGAGGTCGTCAGCCTGACCGTCAACGGCGCCCTCGTCTGCGGCAACCTGGTACGGCCCGCCCAGCCGCGCTCCGTCGGCGTCGTGCTGGTCCACGGCTGGAGTGGCTATCGCAGCGGCCCCCACGGTGTGCTCACCTGCCTCGGCCGCGAGCTGGCTGCCGCCGGCTATCCCACACTCCGCTTCGATTTCCGCGGGCGCGGCGAGAGTGGCGGCGACGGCCTCGAGAGCACTCTCGTCACCATGGCCGATGACCTGGTCGCCGCCTCGGCCTGGCTGGCGACGCGCTGCGGCCTTGAGCGCCTCGTCTACCTCGGCCTCTGTTCGGGTGGCAACGTCACCATCGGCACCCTGCCGCGCTTGCCGCTCGCCCGCGGCCTGATCCTCCTCAGCGTCTACCCGTTCTCCGACGGCGATGCCTTCGGCCGCGACGTCCACCGGACCTGGCACTACGGGGGCGTCTACCTGCGCAAAGCCCTGCAGGGGGACACCTGGCGCCGGCTGTGCCGCGGCGATGTGCACCTCAGCCAGGTGGCCAATGTGCTCTTCGGACACTTCCTGAAGAAGGGCCGAAACCGCCGCAAGGAGGGCGACAGCGCCGCCCCGGCCACACCGCCTGCACCGCCCCCCGCCGGCGCCGCTGGGCTGGGACGCACGGCCAAGGCCACCGCCACCGAGAGCCGTGGACAGGCCAAAGAGCCCCCGAAGAAGCACCTCGCCAACCTGCGTCCGGACCTGCCCGCCCTGATGGTCTACGGCACCGCCGACCCCGATGCCCCCGCCGCCCTGACCTACTTCGGCGACTATGCCCGCGCCAAGAAACTGCCGGTCACGTTCCTCGAGATCCCCGACGCCAGCCACAACTTCCCTTCCATGGCCCTCAAGGCACAGCTCGCCCAGTTGGCGACGGACTTCCTGCAACGGCTGCCGGAGCGCTGACCGGGGCGGAACTCCAGCCAGAATGGCCGCCACGCGCCAACCCTCGCGCCTTACCTTGGAGGGCGAACCTCCACGGCCTGCTTCGCAGGCGGTGAGCCGTTCCCGTGGACCCGGCCAGCGGCTCAGCGGGGCGTCCGCCCATAAGCGCTAACTTACCGCGCTCCGCGCGGTGCCAAAGCTGTGTCAAGCCACAGCACTCCAAAGCGCCACACGTTGTTGTGGCGCAGTATGATACCGCGTGGCGTAATCGCCGCGCTTTGGACTGCGGCGGCTGGACGCCGCTTT
>CAILUI010000431.1 GCA_903837355.1 uncultured Victivallales bacterium | reverse complement strand
CCACCCCGTCCACGTCCAGCCCCAGCAGCTCGGCCGCGCGCAGGCCGCTGCTGTAGAGGAGCTCCAGCATGGTCCGATCCCGGTAGCCCTCGGGCCGGGAGGTCTTGAGGCCCTGGAGCAGTGCCCGCATCTGCTCGTGCTTCAGGCGCTGGGCATCGCATCGCGGAATAGGCCACGACTACCATGGCTGGCAGAACGCTGACGCCACCCACAAGTGCCAGGTCAACCAACACCCCAAACCAGCCGCCTTTGCTGTCAAGCCAGTAGTGGGCCGTGAGAACGCGCCATCCGTCGCAGCAGAGTCGATAGCACACCAGCACGAGCAGGGCGGAGCCGAAGGGCCCGATCAGCAGCGTACCATACGTCATCGGCTTCTTGCTCGCAGAGCAAGAGCGGCAGAGCAGGAGTGTCGCGATGATGGCGATTGGTGTGCTCAGCAGAATGTACGGAAGAGACCATGCCCACCTGCCGCCCTTGACAACCTCCACACCGACAATGGCAGCCCAGAGTGCCAGCGCCAAGCCCCCCACCAATCTCGGATCTAGCTTCCAGGATCTCACTGAGGCCCAACAACATCGCTGTGCAGGAGATTGCATCTGCATGCCTGAGGAATCCTATTCTTCTCTTACGGGTTGGTCCTGCTCCGTCCAGTGGACGTCACCCGATTCAGGACTGACGGCCAAGACTGCAGTTGGTAGCCCCATGCCTATGACCGTGAAGACATGGCCCCGCCAACTCCTCGTGTCTTCCGTCTGGTTAGGGCATAGTCCAGGACTTACTCTTCCCATCCCACTCGAAATTCACGTCGTTAGCTTCTTGCCAGGCGGCGTGGAGGTACCCGTCTTCCCCGCATTTGGTGTAGATAACACCAGCTGTCCAATCCCAATGACTCGCATCAAAATGACCAGAAGATGAACTGCCTTCATGTGTCTTCGTCATGGTCCTGCCGTTCTTGTGCCATCCGTAGTTCTGCCATGCGTCTCCCCATATGAGTGTCCACCAAGGTGCCTCTGCTTGTGCGCCGACACAGTCCCACCACCAAATGGAGAGGATGCTGAACACACAACCATGCGTCTTGGTCGTCAATTCGGCCGCAATCGTCTTTCCAGAGATCGTCCAAGTGAAACCCACATCCACGTAGGGTATCGGCTTCTTCTCGCAGCAACACCTCGTCCTGCTAATCGCCTTGTCGGTTATCTCAACAACCCCCTGGATATAGCTGAGATCCAATAGTCCAAGTGTGTCTGTCTTGTCAGTGGGGCTGTTTCCGACAAAGCCGTACAAGGCCATACCGCCCCTCTCCTCAATCGGATCCCGGCTGGCCCATCTCCCCACCCCCGGGCTGTAGTAGCGACGGCCCGCTACTACACCGGTGTTTCCGGGCCGCACGTTCCGGCTTCCCATGGACCAGGGGGTGCCGCGCTTCCAGGCCTGCCGGGGTTTCTGGTGTCGAGTCCCTTCCATGCCATGAAGATAGGTGGGATTGGAGGCAGGGCAAGGGGGCTGAAGGCATGGGTGTAGAGACGCGCGCCCACTCGGCATCAGTCGCAGCCAGGCAGACCCGCGGCCGGCCCCAAGTTGGGGCCATTCGGGCCGACTCCATTGCTCCAATCCAGTCACTCGGGCGAAAGATAGCTCAGCCAAAGGGAGCTGTTCGGGGGTGGGTCTGCCGCAAAGACGAGGGCGACCTGGTAGCGTTGCCCGGGCTTGAGGCAGTCATCGAGCGGGTTGCCCTTGGGCGAGTCCTTCGTTCTGTACGTCAGTATCAGGCCACGGAGCCCATAGCGCCTGAGCCAGTTACATTCCTGAACGGCCTCGGCTGTTACGCACAGTCGGAGCATGTCCACACCCTCGCGCTGGACTGCTAGCGTTGCCGGAAGCGCTGAACCGATGTCGCTACGATCAGGGTTCCCGAGCAGCAGCTCCAAGCCTGCTCCCTGCGGGGGAATCAGGTCGACTGTGTTGACCTGAGCCAGGGAGTCCGACAGTCGGACCAGCACCGGAGTCCCGGACGAAGCCGGCCCCCCAAGTATGGTGATCAGTTCCTCTCGACAGCAGACGGCCAGCACGAGTCCCGCAACGAATGCAAGGAGGACAACGCCAGCCAGTAAGCTGCCGGCCCGAGGTCTGCGCAGTGCTTCATGCGATATGTTCGCGTTCATGGCAGGCCTGCTCACCCACGGCTAACACACCCACAGGGAACTAGCGTTTTACCGCCGGGGCCCGAACTCAAGTCTGGCGGGCGGCCACGGTCACATCCCGTGCAACCGTACCAACCCCTGAGTTGCATCCAACGAGAGTTAGAGGCCACATGCACCCTTCCCGGCATTCAGAGCCCCACCGAGCATGTCCATTGCCCAGTGCCGGCAATTGTAGGTGTAGACATTGTACCACGGTGGAGGCTCCCCAACCTTGGCCTTGATGAAATCACGCATGGCCTTGAGGTTGAAGCTGCACGGAGATAGGTTCCCTATCGTGGTGACTCGGCGGTCATATCCGGGCGTGTTGTTCGCGTAGACAGGCTGTTCGGGTGATCTGATCCCCGTTGCGTAGAAGCCCGCGGATCCTCCCATCAGGCCGGGGGCCTCGATGTAGCAGTGCTTGGGCGCGAAGACGAGCGAGAATGGGCTCTCGTAAAGGCAGACCATCCTTATGCCCGTGTCTTGGGGTAGGCGTGACAGCACATTACAGCCCGGCCCCCCTTGTCCCGAGGGCGTACCGCCGCAACAGCAGCAGTGGGTCAACCTGTTGAAGGCCTGGCCGTCGCAGCAGCCGGTCCAAGGCCACAGGCCGAGGTAGTCGTGGCGCGTTGCGGGATCGTTACCGACAAACGCTTGCAGGTTGGTCCCCCCACGCCCCTCCTCCGATGGGTCCCGGCTGGTCCATCTGCCGATTCCCGGACTGTAGTAGCGACGGCCCGCTACTACACCGAGGTTTCCTGGTACCGCGTTTCTGGGCCTGGCTGACCAGGGGGCAACGCGTCCGCAGGCATGCCGGGGTTTCGGGTGTCGAGTCCCTTCCATGCCATGAAGATAGGCCGTCGCACGGGGTCCGCAAGCGGGCAGGTCTCGGCGTCGAAGGTGGGTTAGGGGGAAGTGCAGCGACCAGCAGAAACACAAGGCCCGGATCATCTCACACGGAGATGAACCGGGCCGGTAACGAACCTGCGGAGGCGGATACCGCCGGAGTCAGACGCTGAACGCATCCAGGCTCTTGGCGGTGACCGCCAGGCGGTGCAGCTTCCTGAGTGCCGCGTCGTTGCCAACGTGGTTGACAGCCTCCCGCGT
>CAILUI010000430.1 GCA_903837355.1 uncultured Victivallales bacterium | reverse complement strand
GGCAAGACTCGCTTCCGGCTGGTGGCCAACCTTTGCCGGGTGGGATTCGCTACCCACTGGGTTGCACTGAAAGTTTCGCCTCTGACAGTTCAGGTCATCGGCTTCCCCTTTCTCCAGGCTTATCCTGGCGCGACAGACGGCCGGCACACGCGCCCTAACCCTCACGCAATCACGCTCTCACGCTTTCACCGTGCCGGTGACCAACACCGATGGTCGTTGGGAAAACGGAACCGCTCTGGGCCTGTGAGTGCGGCGGCAGACAACCCGGCGGGGCGGGTGTATGCTAACGCTGAGTTGAGAACGCGACGGTGTGGGCAGGCGGGGCAACACGGCCGGCGGCCCCAGCGCCTGATGTGCGAATGTCCTAAGGAGATACCATGCGCAGCCTACGACGGTCAATCGGTGCCCTGGCAAAGCTCAGTCTCGTGGCGTCGGCGTGGGCGGCGCTGGGTGCCGATGAGGCCCGGCCGTTCCTGCACCCGCTGTTCTCCGATCATATGGTCTTCCCGCGTGAGCTCAAGGCTCCAGTCTGGGGCTGGACCACACCCGGGGCCAAGGTCCAGGTCAAGATGGGCGAGGTATCGGCGGCGGCGACGGCGGGAGCGGACGGCAGGTGGCAGGCGCTGCTGGGTCCCTTTGCTGCCGGCGGTCCCTTCACGCTGACGGTCAGCGGCCCGGAGGCGGTGACCGTGAGTGACGTGCTCACGGGGGACGTCTGGATCTGCTCCGGGCAATCGAACATGCAGTGGAGTGTGGGCGGGGTCGTGAACGCCGAGCAGGAGATCGCGGCGGCGAACTACCCGCAGATCCGCCTGCTGACCGTGCCCTGCGTGACCGCTTACGCGCCCCGCGACCTGTTCCAGGGCGGCTGGCAGGCCTGCGCTCCAGCCAGCGTCGGTGGCTTCTCGGCCGTCGGCTTCTTCTTTGGACGCCAGTTGCACCAGGAACTCGGCATCCCCATCGGCCTGATCAACAGCTCGTGGGGCGGCACGATCGCCGAGGCGTGGGTCAGCAGTCAGGCCCTCAAGACCATGCCCGACTTCCTGCCGGCCTTCGCACAGCAGGACGCCCTGATCGAGGCGGTGCGCACCCAGGCTTACAGCTTCGACGCGGAGATGGAGCGCTGGTGGGCCGCCAATGACCCGGGTTCGGC
The DNA here is from genome assembly GCA_903837355.1 of uncultured Victivallales bacterium. Taxonomy (GTDB): domain Bacteria; phylum Verrucomicrobiota; class Lentisphaeria; order Oligosphaerales; family JAFGRS01; genus CAILUI01. Next base: position 32,535 of record CAILUI010000430.1, on the reverse strand, counting down.
CGCAGGCCAGGGCTGGGCGGCCGCCGACCTCGATACCAGCACATGGAAGACGATGACGGTGCCAGCGGCCTGGGAACAGGCTGGGTTGCCGGGCTTCGACGGCGTGGTCTGGTTCCGCCGTGAGTTTGAGGCGCCGCCGGAGTGGGCGGGCAAGGCGCTGACGCTGCACCTCGGCCCGATCGACGACATGGACGCGACCTTCGTCAACGGCACCGCGGTCGGCACCCTCAGCAACTGGCAGGCGCCCCGCGACTATGCCGTGCCGGCCGGGGTGGTCAAGGCCGGACGCAACCTGATCGCGGTGCGCGTGCTCGACACCGGCGGCGCCGGCGGCTTCTGTGGCAAGCCCGACGATCTGCGCATCGAATTGCCGGGCGGCGCCGCGCTCCCGCTGCAGGGGCCGTGGCAGTACCGCGAGAGCGTCGCCTTGGCACAGACTAAACCGGTGCCGCAGCGCCTCGACCAAGGGAATCCGAATCAGGTCAGCGTACTCTACAATGCCATGATCAACCCCCTGGTGCCCTTCGGCATCCGTGGCGCCATCTGGTACCAGGGCGAGTCGAACGCGGGCCGGGATGAACAGTATGCCCGCCTGCTGCCGACGCTCATCCGCGACTGGCGCGCCCGCTTTGGCGTCGGCGACTTCCCTTTCCTGATCGTGCAGCTCGCCAACTTCATGGCGGTCGACACCGAGCCGCGAAGCGATGCCTGGCCACTGCTGCGCGAGGCGCAGTGGCTAACCACCCAGGCCGTGCCCAAGGCCGCGCTGGCCCTGGCCATCGACCTCGGCGACGCGGCTGACATCCATCCGCGCAACAAGCAGGACGTCGGCCGGCGTCTGGCCCTCGGCGCGCTGGCCCTCTCCTACGACCGCGGGATCGAATACTCCGGCCCGGTCTACCGCGAGATGACGGTGACGGGCGGCAAGGCGCGGCTGAGCTTCGACCACCTCGGCGGCGGACTGGTCGCCAAAGGCGATACCAAGGTGACCGGGTTCGCCATCGCCGGTGCCGACGGTCGTTTCGTCTGGGCCGAGGCCAGCCTCGACGCTGACGCCGTCGTCGTCTCGTCCGCCCAGGTGCCTGAGCCGAAGGCGGTACGCTATGCGTGGGGGAACAACCCGGTCTGCAATCTGTACAACCGGGCGGGCCTGCCGGCAGTGCCCTTCCGCACGGACCGCTAGTGTGTCGTCCGCCTATCGCGTTGGTGTATGGCGGGGACCTCTGAACGCCCAACATCGAACACAGAACATCGAACATCGAAGTACCACCGCACGGGCGACTGTCCTTCCTTCGACGTTGGGCGTTCAGTGTTCGGTGTTCAAGGATAGCACAACGGATCTTGCGAACGTTACACTAGCCTACCCTGCCCTCAGGCGTAGGAGCCCAGTTCCTTGGCCACCTTGACGATGCGGCGGTAGTTCTCCAGGCTGACGCTGTCGGGGATCGAGTGGTCTTCCTGGAAGATGTAGCCGCCGCCCTGTTTGAGCACCGGTAACAGCCGCCGAATCTCCGCCTCAATGCGGTCGATGTCGTCCCAGAGCATGGCGTTGAGTCCGCCATTGAGGGTCAGCCGGTCGCCGTAGGTGCGCTTCAGGTACAGCGGGTCCATGCCCGCCTTGACCTCCAGCGGGTTCAGGGCGTCCAGTCCCATCGCCACCAGATCCGGCACGAAGCCGTTGACATTGCCGCACGAGTGCAGGTGCGCGACGATGCCCTTCTTGTGGGCCCAGTCGATGGCGCGCTGCTGTGCCGGCTTGAGCAGTTCGCGGTACATATCGAGCGAGAAGAAGGTCCCGTTGCGGTAACCCATGTCGTCACACCAGAAGATGGCATCGAAGGTATAGCCTTCGTCCCAGATCATCTGCAACACCTGCAGGCTGCGGTCAAGTTCGGTATTGAAGAGGTCGGCAACGAGTTCAGGGTCGTCCACCATCCAAGTGAGGAGTTGCTCGGTGCCCACCACCCGCGCGTGGGTGACATCGAAGCCGAACCACAGGCCGCCGTGGATCCACCACCCCCGGTCGCGCCAGGTCTTGTAGTTCGCCTTGAGCCAGTCCCAGTTGACGCGGTCACGACCGATCTCCATGCGCGCCTTGGCCGCCTCCCAGGAGGGGCGGTCGACGATGGTGCGGCCGAGCCAGTGCGGCGTCGAACTGGCGTGCTTCCAGTTCTTCGAGGTCGTGCCCCAGGCGTCGAACCAGATCTCGTAGTCGTCGGTCTCTTCGATCTTCCTGGCCGCAAAGCGCGGGCTGATATCGCCCCCGATACCGACCTGGTGGTCGATACCGAAGTAGTCCGCGAAGTCGGCATTCTCGGGCAGGCCTTCGCGCCGCCAGCGCGTCAGGGTGGTCGCCCAGGGACCGCCGAGCATCGGCACCCGGTCGGCCTCCTGATGAGCGAACATGCGGCGGAAGCGTTCGTGGGTCGTCATCACAGCCATGGCATCGGCGTCTCCGTCGGCCGCGGGCCCCGCCCCAGCGGTCCCGACGCAACCGATGGCGAACTATAGCATCTGGGCTCCCGTCCGAATCCACGCTGCCGAGGAATTTGCCGTCCGGCCGCCGGCCGCCGGCCACGGCGCGGATGACGGCATGGCCATGGACGCTGGCGCTGCCCCGACGTGCATTTCCCTGAGACGCGCTATACTACATTCCCATTGAGGCGGTATGTTGGAGGTGTTTGCGCTGCAACCCAGGCGGCTGGGCGGCGCCTCGGGTCGGAGAGGGTCTGGGTGGCGGCGGCGCGGTGGCGTGCTCCTGGACCGAATGGGCGCGAGGGACGCAGATGTCGGCAGGCGACAGACTCATCATGATCGTCGATGACCGGGTGGACATCGTCAACGTGCTCACCCTGACCCTGCGGAACCATGGCTACCGAACGGTCGGTTTCACCGACGCGGCCGCGGCCCTGGCGGCCCTGGACGCCGAGCCCCCCGACCTGATCATGGTCGATATCAACATGCCGATCATGGACGGCTACGAGGTCTGTGCACAGATCAAGTCCCGCCCACGCTTCCACGACACTCCCGTCGTCTTTATGAGTGGCATGGACGATGCCACGGTCAAGGTCAGGGCTTTCAGCCAGGGGGGAGTTGACTACCTGACCAAGCCCTTCCGGCGCGAGGAGGTGCTGGCGCGCCTGGCGACGCACCTGCGGCTGAGCCAGATGCAGGCCGAGTTGGCACGACGCAATGAGGATCTGCAACAGATCGTCGAGAAGCAGGTTCGCGAGATTGCCGACGGCCACCTGGCGACGATCTACGCGCTGGCCCGCCTGGCAGAGTGCAAGGACGGCGTGATGGCGCGCCACCTGGAGCGCGTCCAGCTTTACACCCGCGCCCTGGCGACGCGACTGGGACGCCAGCCGGACCTCCAGGCACAACTCACGCCGGCCTACATCGACAACCTCCAGCGCGCCAGTCCCTTGCACGACATCGGCAAAGTCGGTACTCCGGACAGTGTCTTGCTCAAACCGGACCGTCTGACCGAGGCCGAGATGGCCATCATGCGGCAGCATACGGTGCTGGGCGCCACCACCTTGGGCGAGGTGAGCGCCAAGTACCCGGGGAACTCCCTGCTATCGATGGGCACGCGCATCGCCCGCTCGCACCATGAGAAGTGGGACGGCAGCGGCTACCCCGATGGCATGCGGGGCCGCGAGATCCCGTTGTGCGCCCGCATCATGGCCCTCGCCGATGCCTATGATGCCATCCGCTCCAAACGGCAGTACAAGCTGGCCATGTCGCACGAGGAGGCGGTACGTCGCATCCTGCTGGATTCGGGAAGGCACTTCGATCCCCAGGTCGTCACGGCGTTCCAGGATGTCGCGGCCGAGTTCGATGCGGTCGCAGAAGGGCTCAGCGATGACGCCGTCAACGCCGTCTGAGGAGGGCTTCCGTACAGCCACTGGCCGGCGGCGGCGCGACGCGCCGGTGTCCGCCCCCGCCGCTGGACTCCCCGACCCGTCCGGGGATGAGCTGTCGACGACGGGGCCGATGGCGCTGGAACTGCAGGCCGTTCTCGAAGAGGCGGTCGCCCAAAACGCTTCGGACGTGCACCTCGTGCCGGGGCGCCCGCCTTTCCTGCGAGTCAACGGCGAGCTGCAGCGCTACGGCTCCGACCGCCTCGCCTCCGCCGACATTCGCCGGTTGGTGTACTCCGTCCTCAGTGCACAGGTGCAACGGCGCTTCCACCGCGAAGGTGAGCTCGACGCCTCGTTTGCGGTGAAGGGCCTGGGCCGGTTCCGCCTGAACCTCTACCGCGAGCAGAATGGCATGGGCGCGGTTCTGCGCGTGATCCCACCGGAGATACCCTCCCCCGAGGAACTGGGCATCAGCCCTGAGTTGCAGCACATCGCCGATCTACCGCGCGGGCTGGTCCTGGTGACGGGGCCGACGGGCAGCGGTAAGTCCACCACCCTTGCCTGCCTGATCAATATCGTCAACCTCTCGCGACGCCTGCACATCCTGACCATGGAAGACCCCATCGAGTACGTCTTCCCCAGCGGCAGTTGCGTCGTCACCCAGCGTGAGGTCGGCAGTCACACCCGTTCGTTCGCTGAGTCGCTGCGGCGCGGTATGCGCCAGGACCCCGACGTCATTCTGGTCGGCGAAATGCGGGATCTGGAGACGATCGCGGCGGCGCTGACTCTGGTGGAGACCGGGCATCTGGTCTTTGCCACCCTGCACACCACCGACGCAGCACAGTCCGTCGACCGCATCATCGACGTGTTTCCGCCGTTCCAGCAGCAGCAGGTGCGGACGCAGTTGGCCTCGGTCCTACGTGTCGTCATCTGCCAGCAACTCCTGCCCCGTGCCGACGGTGCCGGCCGGGTGGCGGCGCGCGAGGTGATGGTGGTGAACCCCGGCGTTGCCAACCTCATCCGCGAAGGCAAGACGCACCAGATCTACAGCGCCATCGAGTTGGGCGCCCGCACCGGCATGATCAGCCTCGACCGCCATCTGGTCGAACTGGTCCGCCGCGGCACGGTCACGCGGCACGATGCCGTCGCCAGGGCGGCCAATCCCACCGGACTGCAGGCGCTGCTGGACCTGAAGGAAGAGCGATGAAGGGCTTCTTGGAGTCCGATCTCCGGCAGCACCTGTCCGCAGCGGACCTGCGCGAACTGCAGGGCAGCGTGACGATCCTGAGCTACCCCGCCGGCGCGCCTATCTACCGCGAGGGTACCCCGGCCGAGTACCTGTTCATCGTCCGCAGCGGCGAAGCCCTGCTGTCGCGCTACGGGCGGACGCTGGGACTACTGCCGGCGGGCACCCTCTTCGGCGAGGGCGCGTTGCTGGCGGAGCCGCGCCATCTGGCCGACGTGACCGCACACACGGAGGTGACGGCCTATGGCCTGCGCGCCGCTGACCTGGCAGCTTATCAGCAGTCCCGACCGACGGCGGCAGCACACTTCCTGCTGTGGGTGGTCCGCGCGGTAACCCTGCGCTTGCAGGCCACCAACGACCTGCTCGGGGCCATCGCTGACGTCGGGCAGGCGGCCACGAGCGGCAGAGCGCTCGAACTCATCGGCCACGACGTCCTCGAACTCCTGCTGCGCGACATTGCCGGGACCGCGGGCGCAGCCCTCTTCATCTGGAACCGCTTCACCGGCGAGTACGAAGCCCTGGCCGCGATCCACCTTGACTTGGAGCCTGCGGCCTGCGCGGCCGCCGTGGAAACCGCGGGGGTCTTCACGCTCCGTGACGACAGGGTGGCCGGTGTGCGCCTGGGCCAGGACGAGACCGTCGGGGTGCTCTTCATCAGCCGCACCGACCAGCGCCCGCCCTTCTCCAGGGCCGAAGGGATCCTGCTCGAGACCGTCGGGCAACATCTGACCATGGCCATCCACCGGGCCCAGGACAGTCGAGAAGCGGCCGCTCGCGACCGTCGGCGGTACCTCCCAAGCTGGAAGCTCTGACTGCCGTTCCTGCGCCGAGTCGGCCGCCGGGCCGCCCCCAATGCTATTAACTTTCTGGCCGCACCCTCGGCTGCAGGCGGGCAAGTAGGTCGGGGGTGCCAGTACCCGACCCCGGCCGCGGGCTCGGCGCGCGACCGGCAATCGCCCCACACCGCCAAGCAGAACGGGAAAGTTAGCAGCATTGGCCGCCCCCCCCGGGAGGCGGAACCGAGGCCCCCGGCGAGCGCTTGCCTGCACGCGGCATCACCCCCCAACGGGCCGCCTGCAACCGCGGTCCCGCCCGCGGGCAGAGGCTTCCCCGACGTCCACCGAATCCGCGCCAGGTCCACCCACGCAGCAGCGGCCCGGTTAGCCCATACGCCAGCTTGAAACCGCAAGCGCGCACACTATCTTTTAATTTGGATGGGCTCCATTTAGCCCATACGCCAGCTTGAAACCGCAAGCGCGCACACTATCTTTTAATTTGGATGGGCTCCATACGGTTGCCACAACGGGGATTCGGACGGGCAACCAAGGCGGGTTTGCGAGCCGCCCTGGGGGCCGATGGCGTGGTGACTGCTCGTCCGTAGCGTGATCGTGAGATATGGACGAAGAAGCCTCATCAACTCAGGAGTCGCTAGTGGTGGCCTCGCCGCCGAGCGCGGTAACGCCGCCGCCGCCGGGCGCGGCGGCGGTGAGGCGGCGCGCCGCCCAAGTGCAGGCTGCCGAGTGCTCCGGTGACGGCATTGGCGTTGCCTGGGACGGCACGACGCTGCACGTGGCGCAAGTACACGCGGTCGCCGGTCAGTTGCCGACGCTCCTCTCCACCCACGCGGTCGGCGCCAGCCCGCCCACAGAGGGGCAGGTTGAGGGCGGCCTGCCGGCGCTGGCCAGCGTGCTGCACGATGCCTGCGGCGGGCGCCTGCGAGCCCAGGTCTGGACGGCGCTGGATTCGCCCACGACGCTCACCCAGATCATCCGCGTGCCGACGGTTCGGGAGGGCCTCCTGCCGAACGTCGCCCTCTGGACACTACGCAAAGCCAAGGCCATCGTTTCCGACGGTATGGCCCTGGATTTTGAGGTCGTGCGAACCGTGGAGCAGGACGGGGCCCGGCAGCTTGAGCTGTTTGCGGCCATCGCACCGCGTACCGAGCTCGACCACATCACCACCGAGTTCCGCACGGCCGGCTATCCACTGCAGGGAATTACGCCCAACGCCCTCGCCTTCCGCAATCTGATGCGTTTCGCCTGGCCGGATGCCTGCCAGGGCCAGTGCGTCCTGATCTGCGTCAACGATGAGAACACGGAGGTGCTGCTGGTCTCCGACGGCAAGCCACTGGGGACGCGGAGCGTACGCACCGGCATGAGCAGCCTGCGGCACGCCTTCGCGCAGCATCTGGACGTCGATGTGCTGGACCCCCGCATCGAGGAGTGTATGGGCGTCCTGCGCGGCGCCCCGCTGTCAGCCGCAGAGTCCGCTCGTGACCCCACCGTGAGCCCCGATGACATCTTCGGCTGGGTGCGCCCGGCGGCGCGCCGGCTGGTGCGCAATGTCCAGCGCGCCCTGCATAGCTTCGAAGTGGAGCACGGCGTTGGCGATGGCGCCGTCTTCCTGGTCACCGGCCGCATCATCGGCTACCCGCTGGTGAATCGCTTCCTGGGCACGCAACTGGGGGTCCATCTCCACGGTCTCACCGACCCCGGTCACGCCGTGGGCCTGCGTGCCGCGGATGCCACCGCCCCGGCCGAAGACGGGCATGGCCGCGCCGTAGCCATCGGCCTGGCCCTAGCGGCCGCCTACACCACCGGCAACTTCCTGTTCACGTTCCAGGACCGACTGCGCGCCCAGCACCGCCGGCGTGCGGAACAGGCGGCGCTGGGACTGGTCTTCGTAGCGGTGGTGGCCCTGCTCGGCGTCGGGGGCCTCCTGCAGGCACGCGTCCATGGACTCCAGCGGCAGTGCGAGCGGCTGCGGATCGGCAGTGCGGCGGCGGGAGCTCAGTCGGGCGAGGGTGCCGATATCACCACCTTGCTGGCCCGCGTCGGCGCCGCCCAGACCACCGCGCGCAAGCTGGCCGAGGCCTACTACGCTCCGGCTCTGGTCGCGGAACTGGCCTCCCTGACGTCCCCCCCGGTGCATCTGCTGGCAATCGACCTCAGCCTTGCCGGCGGCGGCTCCGCCGTCCCGGCCGCCGAGGGTCCGCCCAGAACCGCGGCGGGCCGCCACGTCGAAACCCAGCAAGGGGCTGACGGCACGAACGCCGCCCCGGGGGCGCGCCCCGGCGCGGCCAAGCTGGTCATCCAAGGCATCATCGCCGGCCAGCGTGACCGAGTGGACGCGGAACTGGCAGCCTACGTTCTCCGCCTGCGGCAGTCGCCCTTCCTCGAGGGTCCCGTGGTGAGGGAGCATCGCATCGAGTCTGTCGATACCGCCTACCTCGCCTTTGCTCCCGCGGGGTCGGACCACCTGCTGTTCTTCAGCGTCGAGACCGCCTGCCGGAGCGGTGCCGGGAGCACCCCGATCAGCGCCCCGCCCCCGGCACCGCAGACGGCCAAGGCTGAGGAGGTACGCCGGTGAAGCGTTGGCTCCTGATGCCCGTCCTGCTAGCCTGCGCGGGGCTGGCGGTGGCGATCACCCTCTGGGTAGTCGGCTTGCGGGGGCAACTGCGCCGGCTGGGCGCCGAAGCTTCCGAACTCGGCGACCGAGCGCGGCAAAGCGAGATGCTGGCGGGCCTCATGGACCAGCTCCGGCGGCAGAGCGAAGGCGTGGCCGGCCCCGGCTTACCGGTACCGGAGCATCGGCCCTTGGCGGCCGAGCAGTTGCCGCAGCTCGAAGAGGTCTTCCGGGAGCCCGCGGCGGCGACGGGCGTAGCGCTCTCAGAGTTCAAGGTCGACGTGGAGTCGCTGGGCGGCGACTACCGGCAACTGCGGGTGGAAGTGGCGGTCTCTGGCCCACAGCCGAGCATACGCGCCTACCTGCTTGAGGTCTGCCGCGTGCCCTGCCTGCTGCGCTTGCAGTCGGTGAGCCTTCGACGCGCGGACGAAAGCCAGATGCAGATGGTGATTGGCCTCGTCCTGGACTTGTCCTGACCCAGAGCATAAGGGATTACGGGGTGTTCTCGAAGCGGGAAGCTATACTCCTCGGCAGTGTCGCCGTGGCCGCCGCCTATGGCGTCTACACGTTTGCCTTTGCCCCCAAACGGGCGCCGGGCGCCGGGGCCACGGCCAGCGCTTCCACACCCGCCCAGCCCATGGTGCGCGAGATCGCGCAGATACAGCAGGAGATCGGACGCACCACGGTCTCGCCACTCATTCGGCTGGCTGCCGTGCGCGCTGGCGAGGAATGGAGCACCACGCTGTTCCTGTGGGCACCACTGCCGAGCGAACTCATGGCCCGTGAGGCCGCCCGTCAGCAACAGCAGCAGGCGTCACAGACCGCGGCGCAGGAGGCTGAAGCCAGCCGCAAGGCCGTCGCAGAGCAGGAACGGCTGCGGGTCGCGGAGCGGCAGCGGCGCTTTAGTTACACAGGCTACGTCTGTTCAGCGGACCGGATGTTCGCCGTCATCAACGGCGCGGTCTACGCGGTCGGTGACCGCCTTGATGGCCTCGCTGACTGCGTGCTGCAGACGGTCACTCCTGAAAGCGTTACGATCGATGATCGCGTGACCGCCACCACGGTGCAGGTACCCATGTTGCAGGCGACGCTGCGGGAACGTCCCGCAACGACTCCGAACGATAAGCCCTAACCCCGCTCAGGTTACGGACGGTGAACGTATGCACAACCGAGGTCCTGCCGCGATGCGATCGGGCGGCGTGATGCTGGCTGCCCTCCTGGCGCTGTGCCTGGGCCTGTCCTGCGTCTCGAAGCCGACGCCCAGGAAGGCAGCGAACGCCGATCCCGCCAAGGCGACTAAGGACGTTCCCCCTCCGGTCAGCGACCCGGCCTTCACGGAGTACTGGCAGAACCGGGCAACCGAGGCCCACGCACGGGCGCCGGGGGCTCTGCAGCGCGAAGGGCCGCTCCTGCCGGACGACCCCGCCGCCACCGCACCCGCGCCGCTCAGCCTGGAACCGCTGCCGGAGCGCCCCCTCCCCAAACAGGCCATTACGCTGGTCATGCGCGATGCGCCCGTCCGCGAGGTCCTGCAGGCGCTGGCGCGCAGCGCCAATCTTAACCTGCTGGTCGGTGCCAAGGTGGTCGGTACGGTGAGCGTGGAACTGCGCGACTCCGCTTGGGACGAGGCCTTCACCGGATTGCTGCAGAACCTGGGCCTGCACCACTCCTGGTCCGGCGACATCCTGCGCGTGGTCACCGTCGAGGAGATGCAGGAGGCCCTGAAGATCGAGACGGCGGAGAAGGACAGGCTGGCTCTGGAGCACCAGAAGGTACAGACGGAAGCGCTGATCCTCGACACGATCGCCCTCCACTACGCCGACGCCACCAAGCTGCAGACGGTGCTCGCCACGGTCCTCACCAAGAGCGGGGTGACCTACGCCGCCGCCGGGGAAGCCCCGCGCGAACTGCCGCGGGGCGAGGTCGTCGCCGACGCGGAGAACAACACCATCATCGTGCACGCCGTACGTTCCGATGTCGAGAAGATCCGTCGTCTGGTGGAGACCCTTGACTGCTCACGGCAGCAGGTTCTGATCGAGGCCCGGATCGTCCTCGCCAACCGGCAGACCGCGCGGCAACTGGGCGTGCAGTGGGGGGCGCTCTACGCCAATGGCCGCTCCTTCTTCTATCCCGGCGCCAACAGTACCGGCGTCACCGGCACCACTATCGACAAAGCGATCAACCCAACCAACGCCTTCACCGGGAACTTCCCGAGTGGCGGCGCGACCAGCTCCACCACCGGCACCGGCACGGGTACGGGCACCGGGACCAGCACGGGCACGAGCACCGGCACCGGAACGACCGCAGCCACGACGGCGGCCGCCGCCTCCGGGCTGCAGTTCGGCTATGGGTACCAGGCGCTCGGCAGCCTGCTCCTGACCACTCAGCTTAGTGCCCTCGAGACGGCAGGTAAGGCACAGGTCATCGCAACCCCCTCGATCACGACGATCGAGAACCAGGAAGCCGTGCTGAAAAGCGGGTACGAGATCCCCTACACGAGCTACTCCGCGGACCAGGGCAACGAAATCGAGTTCAAGGAAGTCCTCCTCGAGTTGAAGGTCAAACCCCACGTCATCGCCGGCGGCATGGTGCGCATGAGCATCACGGCCAGCAACGACGAACCCGACTACAGCCGTGTCGACTCCGGGATCACCAAGGAGCCCGCGATAACGACGCGTTCGGCGCAGACCAATGTGGTGCTCTACAGTGGTGAAACAACGGTCATCGGCGGCCTGTCCAAGAGCTATGGCAGCGACGCCCGTGAGGGTATCCCCTGGCTGATGGATATCCCTTGGATCGGGGCGCTGTTCCGTTCGAAGAGCAAGATGGAGCGCCACGAGGAGATGCTGATCTTCATCACCCCCTACATCCTCGACAAGGCCGGGGCCTTGACCTCGGCGCCCGCGCTCCCGCCGGCGGCAGGAGAGCCGCCGGTTGCCCCCGCACCGCCAAGCCAGGAGCCTGGACCGTGATCCAGCGGAAACGCATTGGGGACATCCTCGTCGATGATGGCCTCATCACGCGCGAACAGCTCGATGCGGCCGTCGCCGGTCAGAAGGGCACCCGCGAGAAGCTCGGGCGTCTCCTGGTCAGTACCGGTGTCGTCACCGAAGAGCAGCTCCTCGAATGCCTTGGCCGCCAGCTTGACATCGACCGCTACGCGCCGGACCGCTACCCGCTGGACCCGACCCTGGCGGAGGTGGTCTCGCCCCGCCTGGCGCAGCAGCTCCAACTGGTCCCCCTGCGGCAGCAGCAGAACCTGCTTCTGGTGGCCATGCCGAACCCCACCGACGTCGCCGCCATCGACCAGGTCGAACGGGATACGGGGCTGGAGGTGGAACCGGTCATTTGCAGCGAAACCGAGCTGGCACAACTGACGGGCGGACTCTACGGTTCATCCGGGCAGTTCAACGAGATGCTGGAGACCTTCGAGACCCCGGAGGTCCTGGCCGAGGATGACGAGGACCGCGTCCATGAGGTGCTCAGTGAGACGGTGACCGACGCGGCCACCGGCGCGCCGGTCATTCGCATGGTCAACTGGCTCATCAGCCAGGCCATCCGCCTCCGGGCCAGCGATATCCATATCAACCCCGACGTCGAGTTCATCCGCATTCGCTTCCGTATCGACGGACGCCTGCGCGACATGCCCTCGCCGCCGCGAGCCATGTTCCTGCCCATCGTCTCGCGCCTGAAGCTGCTGGCGCACATGGATATCGCCACCGCACGCGTGCCGCAGGACGGCCGCTTCACGGCGCGCCTGGACGGGCGCGATTTCAACCTGCGCGTCTCGAGTGTGCCGACGCTGTACGGCGAGAACCTGGTACTGCGCGTTCTGGCCTCCGACCGTGGTCCCCAGACCTTTGAGAGCCTGGGCATCAGTCCCGAAGACGAGGCCGTCATCAACGCGGCTCTGGCGCGTCCGTGGGGCATGATCCTGGCCTGCGGACCGACCGGCAGCGGCAAGAGCACAACGCTGTCGACCATGTTGCGCCAGTTGAATGCGACCGAGAGCAACATCATGACCCTCGAAGACCCCGTGGAGTACCGCGTGCCGCGCGTCCAGCAAGTGCAGATCAACCATCGCGCCGGGATGAGCTTTGCCCACGGCCTGCGCGCTATGTTGCGCCAGGACCCCGATGTGATCATGGTCGGCGAGATCCGTGACGCCGAAACGGCTGCCATCGCGGTGCAGGCCGCGCAAACCGGGCACTTGGTCCTCAGTACCGTCCACACCAACGATGCGGTGGGGGCCGTGGCGCGCCTGGTCGATATGGGCGTCCCGCCGTTCCTGGTCAGCTCGGTCATGGTGCTGGCCATCAGTCAGCGCCTGGTGCGGCGGGTCTGTCGGGACTGCGGCGCGCCGACGCCACCGCCGGACGCCGCCGTGCTCGCCAGCCTGGGACTCTCGGCGGCGACGGCCGGGGGTTGCCGTCGCGGGCGCGGCTGCAATGTCTGTCTCGACACCGGCTACCTGGGGCGGGCTGGCCTCTATGAGTTCCTGCGCCTCGATGATGAACTGCGCCGGCTGATCGCCCAGGGAACGCCGGCCCTGGAGTTGACTCGGGTAGCCACCCAACGCGGGCTGCTGTCCAACCTGGCCCGTGACGCGGGCCGAAAAGTGGCCCAGGGTCAAACGACCGCTGAGGAAGCCCTGTCGGCCGTCATGCTCTGAGGGGCGCGGCGGCGGCCCCGTAGGATGGAAGCAGTGGCTCATGCCGATATTCGCCTATACTGCGGTCACCGCTAAGGGTCGACCCGATGCCGGCACGGTCGAGGCGGCCACCGCCGAGCTCGCTGGCGAGGCGCTGCTCGGACGTGGCGTAACGCCCATTGAGATCCGCGCCGCCGGCCGCTCCTTCTCGATCCCGTCGTTCGGAACCCTGCTCACTCGCTTCTCGCCGATCCGGTCGCGCGACCTGATCCTCTTCACCAAGCAACTGGCCACCATGATGCGGGCCGGGATGCCCGTACTGCGCATGTTGACGGTGCTCGAGGAGCAGACGGACAACCCACGCCTGCGCAATGTGATCCATGACATCAGCACACGCGTGCAGGCGGGCGAGACGCTGCACGGGGCCTTCGGCCGGCATCGCAGTGTCTTCCCGCCCTTGTACGTAACCATGGTCAACGCGGGTGAGACCTCGGGAGCCCTGCCGGCCGTCCTCAATCGCCTGATCTACATCCTGGAACACGAAGAGCGCATCCGCGCGGACGTCGCGACCGCCTGCCGCTACCCGCTCATCGTCGTCGCCATGCTGGTAATGGCCTTCTTCGTCCTCCTGACCTTCGTCATCCCCAAGTTCGCGGCTCTCTTCGAACAGGGCAACGTCATCCTGCCGCTGCCCACCCGGATCTGCCTGGCGCTGCACCACTTCCTGGTCAGCACCTGGCCTCTGCTGCTGCTCGCGACCGGGGGTGCCATCGCGGGCCTGCGCCTCGTGCTCAAGACACCCCAGGGGCGCTACGCCCGCGACGCCCTGGTGCTGCGCCTGCCCGTCTTCGGCTCCCTGATCCGCCGGGCCGTGATGTCCCGGTTCGCCAGCATCTTCGCCATCCTGCAGTCCAGCGGCGTCGGTATCCTGGACACCATGGTCATCCTGCGCGCCACCCTCGGCAACGAGGCCATCGGGCGCGAGTTCGACCGTATCAGCGATCTGCTGGTCGAGGGCCAGGGCATCGCCGGACCCCTGCGCTCATCGCGCCAGTTCCCGGCCATGGTCACCAACATGATCGCCATCGGCGAGGAGTCGGGCGCCCTGGATGAGATGCTGCGCGAAGTGGCGGCGCACTATGATGCGGAGGTAGAGTACGCCACCAAGGGGCTGTCCGATGCGCTCGTCCCGATTCTGACCGTCGGGCTGGCCGCCGTCGTCCTTTTCTTCGCGCTGGCGGTGTTCCTGCCGATGTGGGATCTCTACAAGATTGTGAAGTGAATGCGGCACTCCTTCGGACGCAGTCTGGCATGGCTGGTGGCCGGCGTCAGTGGCGGCTTCGTGGTGCTGGCCATCGTGCTGAACCGCAGCGCTGCCACGCTCGACCCGCAGTCTCTCACCTATGGACGCCTGCTGGCGCCGTTGGCCTGGGTTACCGCCCTCGCCAACGCGGCCTTCGTCTTCTGGCTGGTCTACCGCTTACTGCACCCCGTGCGCCAGCTCATTGCGGCGGCCGAGGACGCCGGAGTGCCGTTGCCCAGCAGCACCCCACCCCGATCGATGCACTCCCAAGCCAACGTCCTTGACGAGGTCGAGGACATCTGTGCCCGCATCGGCCGAGCCCTGCCCACGGGAGAGGCCCAGCGCCTTTTCCCGCTGATCATCTGCCGCTCGCTGGCCATGCGCCGACTGCTCTCGGTCCTGCAGCGGGCCGCGCCGAGCAACACCACGGTGCTGATCCAGGGCGAGAGTGGCACCGGCAAGGAGTTGGTGGCACGAGGCCTGCACGCCAACAGCCCGCGCGCCGAACGGCCCTTTGTGGCAGTCAACTGCGCCGCCATGCCCGCCACGCTCCTGGAAAGCGAACTCTTTGGTCATGAGAAGGGTGCGTTCACGGGTGCCCTGGTCCAGCGCCAAGGCCTATTCGAGGCGGCGGCGGGAGGAACGGTATTCCTCGATGAGATTGGCGACATGCCGCTGGAGATGCAGGCAAAGCTGCTGCGTGTCCTGCAGGAGCGCTGCATCCAGCGGGTCGGTGGCAACTCCACCTTCCCGGTTGACGTACGCGCCATCGCGGCCACCCATCGTGACCTGCGCGCCCTGGTGGCGACGCGGCACTTCCGCGAGGACCTCTTCTTCCGTATCAGTGTCCTGCAGATCCGCCTGCCGCCCCTCCGCGAACGGCGCGAGGACATCCCGCTCCTGACTCGGACCTTCCTGCGTAATGCCGCGGGCCAGCCGGTGGCCATTTCCCGTGAGGCGTTGGCGCTCCTCGTCTGCCATGACTGGCCCGGCAACGTGCGCGAATTGCAGAATGCCATCGAGTCAGCCGTGCTGCTGGCGGATAGTGAGGTACGCCCCGAGCACCTGCCGCCGCGACTCGCCCCCAGCCCAAGCACGGCGACCCCGCTGAGCGCCGAGCTGCGCGCCCTGGTCGATGAGGCGATGCTCAACGACGGCGGGCCGGCCGCCGACATCCTCCGGCCTGAGCCCCAACCGGAAGGCGAGGTGGCGCCCGGTTCCGAGGCGGGCCTCTTCCCCGCTGGCGTCACCTTGGACGACTACCTCGAGTCCACTGAGAAACGGCTGCTGCATTCCGCCCTCGGGCGCGCCGCTGGCCTGCAGGTCGAGGCGGCTCGCCTGCTGGGGATCAAGGAACGCAGCCTCTGGAACCGCGTCAAGAAGTACGATATCGACGTCTCGCGCTACCGCGCGGCGGGTCAGGAGTAGCGGCGTCCTGCTGGCCAGCAGGATGCCGTCGGGTGATACTCAACCTCAGTCGCCCGGGTCCACCTCGGCACTGCCCTCCGCCGGCGTCGGCGGCGCGGCGGGCAGGCGCCCGCTCCAGAGCCCGCCCCGGACGTTGTGCCACTCCAAGCCCGGCACCGACGGGGACTCCTTACCCGCCTCGAGGATCAGCCGGTCCTCCGGACGCATCGCCCGCACCCAGGGCCGGTAGAAACGGGCGTCGTTGTCGGACTGCGCAATGCCCTCGTAGACCTCGCGGTTGGCGGCGGTCATCATCCCCGGCTCGAAGCCGAGCACATAGCGCCAGGGCGCCTTGGGGTTCTCGTAGAAGGTATCGAAGAAGATCCGCATGCTGGTGCTGTAGAGGATGCCGCCAGCCCCGGGCAGCCACTCGCCGTCGGTCTCGGCGCGCAGGGTCTTGACGTCGATGCCTGACGAGTAGCGCGCGCCCAGGTCGGCGGTAGCCGAAGCGCCGAAGACCAGAGCCGCCCCCAGGGCCAAGCCTAGCCGCGGCCAACCGCGCTCATCCCGCAGGGCGGGCGCTGAACCGGCCAGGACCTCGATCTGCCGCGTCATCCAGGCCAGCAGTGCGGGCATCCCGAAGTCCAGGGCGAAACGCACGGAATGGAAGCCGAGCAGGGCTGATCCCAACAGCAGGAAGAAACTGGGGTCCACTACCGCCGCGCGCAGCGGCAGGCCCTTGACGCCGCGCCAGAGCAGCAGCCCCCCGACCAGCATGATGCCCTGCAGACCGGGAGCGCGCGGCTGGAACTCGGTCACCAGCAGCCACGAGGGCACGCCGCGCTGGGTGGCGTCCAGCAGATGCTGCGTGCTCTCTCTGAAGTAACCCCACGGGTGCCCGGTCAGACAGGCACCGATCAGCACCCCCGCCATACAGATGCCCAGCGTCAACCAGCCGCTGCGGCGCCGCCCGGCCAACCACAGAAACAACGGCGGCAAGGGGTACAGATACCAGGTGCTCCGGCACCAGGCAGACCAGGCGGTCAGCAGCAACAGCGTCCAGGCCAGACCCCAAGGTAGGCGCGGGCGCTCGAAATCCTCCCAGCGTAGGCAGATCAGCAGCGTCACCGCCGTCTGGATCAGATACGGACGGCCGAGCAGGAAGCGTGCACTGGCGTCCGGCCAGACAAAGAGCAACACGGCCAGGGCCGCCAACCAGTACTCCGCCCGCGGCAGCAGCAGGAGCGGCAGCGCCAAGGCCACCAGAAACAGCCCTACCACCGAGAAGGTCAGCAAGCCTGGCGCCGTGAAGCCCACCCCGTGCAGGGCCTCGAGCAACACATGCCACCCCTGATGGTGATCTAGGGTGTAGGCCGGACCGAGAACCAGGATCTCCGTCCAGGGACGCCCCGACAGGGCCTTCCCGCAATGCCGGAGGGCGTCGTCCATCGGCCGGTAACCCTTGCCGATCGCCATCAACGGCGCCAGAACCATGGCCGACAGCATCAGCAGCAGTACCGCAAAGGGAACCAACGGCCGCGCCCGCTCGACGAAGGCTGCCTGGAGGCGACTAAGCGCTCCCGTCATGTGTTACTCCTGTAGCCCAGACCGCGGGCGTCCGGTGTACTATGCTCCCCGTGGCGCTCGTCGCCAGCCGGCGGCGGTTCGGCCGGGCGCCAGCCCGGCCTGCCCTTGCCCTCCAGATGTCGGCAGCGTCTCCGGGCCTGGAGGGCGAGCACAGTCCTGCTGGCCAGCAGGACGGCGCGCTGCCGGCGGCGGTTCGGCCGGGCGCGAGCCCGGCCTGCCCTTGCCCTCCAGATGTCGGCACCGTCTCCGGCCCTGGAGGGCGAGCACAGTCCTGCTGGCCAGCAGGACGACGCGCTGCCAGCGGCGGTTCGGCCGGGCGCCAGCCCGGCCTGCCCTTGCCCTCCAGATGTCGGCATCGCGTTCGAGTCTCGCGTGGGAACTGCCCTGCGACGGCGATTCCAGGCACAACCTGCAGGTTGTGGAGCCGCAGCCTAGGGACCTCCGCGCCGTGGAGCCGCCCGCGCCGCGCCAGCGGGCGCCCAAAGTCTGGATGCCTGAGCCCTGGAACCATCCCCACACTCGAAATGACAGTCTCTATATGGATGTTAAAGAGCGACAGACATACGGGGCCAGGTCACACATGACATGGAGAGTGTTCTTTGCAGCGATCCATCCGGAAATCCTTGATACTTGGCACGCCGCATGCTAAAATAGTCCCATCAGAATCGCCGGTAGCGTAACTGGCGACGTGTACGGGAACCCAAGAGTCGGTAGCAGAAGAAGGAGTCGGCAGATGACGAAGAACATGAAGCGTGTGCGTCGGCAGTCGTTCACCCTGGTTGAGGTGATCGCGGTGTTGCTGGTGATCGCGATCCTGGCGGCCGTGGCGGCCCCGAAGTTCGTGAGCATGGCCACGGAAGCGCGCAACGGCGTGGCCAGAGCCGGCATCAACGAGGCCAAGGCCAGCCTTAGTGTTGCCTTTGCCAAGGCGTACCTGACCGCGCAGGGCGGCACAGTCACCACGAACGCGGTCATGGTTGCCGCCAACTTGGGGACCAACCCGGTCACCTTTGGCGATATCACGGTCAATCTGACCGAAGCCACCGGTAACATTGCCGTGGCGGCGGTGGCCGTCAAGGGCACGACCGTAACCGGCATCACCGACACCTGGAACCTCCCTACCGGTTACTGATCGGCCTCGCCTTGATGGTGCATTCCAGACATCCGCATCTCCCCCTCTGCAGCCGTCAGGCGACGGGGGGGGAGATGTGCTATTTACCGGGAGTGCCTGGACGGCCAGGACGTCGCGGGACGGCGGAGCGCCGTCGGGCCCGCGCGGTGACCCTGGTGGAGGTGGTAGCGATCCTGGCCGTGCTGGCGATCCTGGGAGCGGTGGCGACGCGAGCCTTGCGGCCGACGGGGGTGACGCTGACGGCGCAGCGGGGCCTGTTGGCGTCCCACTTACGCTACGTGCAGGCAATGGCCATGGCCGCAGGGGCGGCGCATGACTGGGGAGTGCAGATCCAGACGGACCGCTATGGCCTGCGTTTGGATGGCGCCCTACCCACCGGCGTCAGTCTCCCCGGTGCCGCGGGGGCCGAGCGCGTCTTCCCGGCGGGCGTCAGTGTGTCGTCCGGCTCAGGGCTGGTAGTGTTCGATGCCTGGGGCAGCCCAGGGGCCAGTGATGTCACCATCACTCTGACCGATGGCGGCAGTAGTCAGACCGTAGTGGTCACCGCGGTGACCGGCTTTGTACGTTAGGGCCCACCTTCATGCCCGTTCGGCGGCACCATGTCAGCCTGGTCGAATTGGTCGTCGCCCTCATGCTGATGGGATTGCTGGGGGCGTTGGTCGCCCCCTATCTCAGGGGGGTCCTGCGCCGCACGGTTGAGCCCGCGCAGCAGGCGCGGGCAGCGGCGGCGTTGGTGCAGGTGGCAGAACGTATCTCCAATGACTACGAGAGGAACGCCACTCTGCGCAGCAACCTCGCGACCCTGCGCACCCAGATTGAGAACAGCACGTACCGCGCCGCCAACTACGGATCCTGCGATACGGCGGTCTGTACCTACGTGCGCCTTGACACCGGGGCCGAAGTGGCCGGAACCGCAACGGACGTACTCAAGGTGACCCTGGGTAACAAAGGCGCGGTCTTTGTGCTGCTATTCCCGTACCGGGCACCATGATACAGCGACGACACAACACCGAGGGGCTCAGCGACGCGCAGCGCCGTCGGCGGCGCTGCTTCAGTCTGGTAGAGATCGTCGCCGTCCTGCTCATCGTCGGCATTCTGGCCGGCGCTGGGATGATGGGTACGGCGGCCTTCTTCAACGGCTTCGTGAGCGGGCGGGCCAACGCCGAACTCACGCAGAAGGCCCAGAACGCCATGCAGCGCTTAATCATGGAGCTCCGCTTTCTCGACGTTGATGAGACGACAGGGGCGCCGCTGCTGGTGGTCAGTGGGACTCCCGCGACCTTGACCTTTACCTCGAAGCGCGATCTCACCTCACCCCGACCCTCACACGTCGTCAACGTGGTCGGCACGGAACTCAGACTCGACACGCGCCCCCTGACGGACAGGGTAACGTCGTTCGTGGCGTCCTACAACAGCGGCACCGGCGAGGTGCGGCTGGTGCTGGGGATGGAGCGGATCGGCACACTGGAGGCCTCGGTATTCCCATGAGAAACCCCTTCCCTCACGCCCGGATTGCAGGGGCTCATCAGGCCGCGTTGCGCGCCCAGCGCGGCAGCGCCATCCTCGGCATCATCGCCCTGATGGTCATGGTTAGCGTGCTGGGCGTCGCCCTGCTGACGTCCCTCTCCAGCAGCAGCGAGCAAACGCTGGTGACCGACGGCGGCAATCAGGCCTTCTTCATGGCTGAGTCGGGTGCCAGGTATGCGGTCGCACGCATCCTGCAGGGCGGTGAGGCCGCGGCGACCGCCCTGGACGGCCAGCGCTTCACCCTGGCCGGCGGCAGCGCCTTCGACCTGGCCATCGAGGTGCAGCATCCCACCGGCCTGACGCGTTACTGCATTGACGCCACCGGCATCAGCGGCGTGGGCACTCCGGCGGAGCGCCATACCCTTAACGGCTACGTGATTAACATAGCCGCCACGCCGGCGTTCGTCTCGCCGGTGGCCTTCAACTACGCGGCGCTGGTCACCGGTAGCCACGCCGTCTCCCTCAACGGCTCCTCCTATATCGACAGCTTCAACTCGAACAGTACGGCCACGCGCTGGACCCGGCGTGGACAGTACAACGACGGCACGGTCAGCGTCAATCTGAACACGAACGCCGCCGACCTCGACTGGAGCACCGCGATCTATGGCGACCTGCGCGTCGGCGCCGCGGCTGACCTGCAGCGCCTGACCAACATCGTCAACCGCCCCGGCAACATCCTCGGCGACCTGGGGATCGTGCCCTCGCCTGCCGTCAGCGTCACCGCGGTCTCCGCCCCGGCGGATATGGCCGAGGTCGCCGTGCCCACCTCCCTGACCAACATGCCGGGGTTCAGCACCCGGGGATCACAGACCATCGCGGGCGGGAACTACCGCGTCAATGGCGATTTCGAGACGGGCAGCGCCGATCTGACTCTGTCGAGTTCGACGTACATGCTGGTGGGCGACGATCACGACCACCAGCACGACTACGACCGCGATCACGATCACGGGAACCACTACCACCACCACCATCACCGTCACGATCACGACGACGATAGCGATCTCAATATCACCAGCGGGGGCTCGCTCACGGTCAACGGTAACTTCGCCGCCACGGTCGCCGATGACCTGCACGTCAAGGGTGACACCCGCGGGCTCACCGTGCAGGGCAACGCCAGCCTGTGGGTGAGCGGGGACGTCGAGGTCGCCAGTGGCAGCGGCATGAATGTGACCGGTACGTTGGATCTCGAGATGGGCGACGATTTCGAGATCAGTGGCGGCAGCAGCGTGGTGCTCAGCGGCGATGCCGACATCGATGTGCCCGGCAGTTTCGAGCTCACTGGCGGGGCGTCTCTCTACATCGGCGGCAAGGTCGTGCTGCGCGTCGGCGAGGGCTTCCGTGTGAGCGGCGGGTCGGAGATCACCTTCGGGCCCAACGGCTCCCTGCAGGTCTACGTGCAGGACGGGGAGGTCGAGATCGCCTCGGTCGATATCAACCCGGGCGGGAGTGCGAATCGCTTCCTGGTCATCTGCGACCCGGCGGTGTCGGATGTCGAGATCACGGGGAGTGCTCAGGTCTATGCGGGCATCTACGCCCCCGGCGCGGAGGTCGAGATCTCGGGCAGTTCGGCGCTCTTTGGGGCGGTGGTGGGCCACAGGTTAGATCTGAGCGGCAGTGCCGCCCTGCACTATGACCAGGCACTGCAAGGGAGTTCCGGCGCTACCGCTGACGACCTCACCATCCTCCGCCGCTTCTGGGTGGCTACGGGCGACTGAACCTGAGGCTGCGACCGAGGGGGGTGGGGGACAGATGGGGGCCATCACGAAACGCTCGCCGCGGCGGCGCTTCACCTTGATCGAGGTGATCGCTGTGCTCCTGGTGGTCGCGATCCTGACGGCCGTGGCCGGACCGAGGTTCGTGACCATGGCCGCAGCCTCACGTGCCGCGATGGCCAGGGCCGGCCTCAACGAGGCCAAGGCCAGCCTCAGTGTCGCCTACACGCGGGCGTATCTGCGCAACCTCGGCGTGAACCCCACGGTGAACATGGTCCTCAGCAACGGCAACTTCACGAATAACGCGACCGTCGCCTTCGGCCATATCAACGTGCGCGTGGCACGGAGCGGTACCAGCAACATCACCCTGACTGCGGTCAACGTCAGGGGCACGGCTGTCGCCGGCGTGACCGACACCTGGCGCCTGCCGGCGAACTGAGCGTCAGGTTCGGCAGGCTGGCTGAGCGTCGGCATCGTGTGACGCCGCGCCGTCCCGCGCCCCCTCCCCAACCGTGTGCGACCTGACCGCGAACCGCAGCGCGAATGCCGGGTCCTATACTCCGCAGAAGGCCGCACTCAGCGCCCTGGCCTGCGTGGCGCGGGGAGCGCGGGTGACTCTGAGCACTTCAGGTGCTATGGTTAGGGTGTGCCTGACGGCTGTGGCAACGTGATTCCCGGTTCGCAACCGGCATAGGTTAGCGGGCTGGGCTCGATTCAGGCGAGACCTCGGTATGCTCATAAAGACCCCATCCTATCAGTCCCGTGCCGCGGCGGTAACCGCACTGCCGGCGCGCCGGCAGCGCGGCAGCGCCATCCTCGGAATCATCGCTCTGATGCTGATGGTCAGCGTACTGGGCGTCACCTTGCTGACCTATTTGTCCAACAGCAGCGAAGGGACGCTGGTGACTGACGGCGGCAACCAGGCCTTCTTCATGGCCGAGTCCGGCGCTCGTTATGCCATCGCGCGCCTCCTGCAGGGCGGCGAAGCCGCGGCGACCGCGATGGATGGCCAACGCTTCGTCCTGACCGGCGGCATCGCCTTCGACCTGGCCATCGAGGTGCAGCATCCCACCGGCCTGACGCGCTACTGCATCGACTCCACCGGCATCAGCAACGTCGGCGATCCGCTCGAACGGCAGGCCCTCAATGGCTACGTGGTCGACGTCCCGGCCGCGACGACGGGGGTCGCGCCGGTGACGTTCCCCTATGCGGCCCTGGTGACCGGGAACCACACCGTCGCCCTGAGCGGCTCCTCCTACATCGACAGCTATGACTCAAGTAGCACGGCCACGCGCTGGACTCGGCGTGGACAGTACAACGACGCCACGGTCAGCATCAACCTGACGCGCAACGCGGCCGATCTCGCCTGGAGCACTGCCATCTACGGCGATCTGCAGGTCGGTGCCGCTGCCGACCTGCACAATCTGACAGGTATCGTCAACCGTCCTGGCAACATCCTGGGTGACCGGGGGGTCGTGCCGTCGCCCGCCGTCGGCGCCGCCGCGGTGGCGGCCCCCACGGAAGCGGCTGAGGTGGCTGCGCCGACCTCTTTAAGGAGCATGCCAACCTTCAATACCTATGGCTCACAGACGCTGAACGGGGGAAACTACAGCGTCGCCGGTAATCTCAGCACGGGCAGCGCCGCCCTGACCCTGTCAAGCCAGACCTACGTGCAGACCGGCGGCGATCTGGAGACGACCAGCGGCGGCTCGATCACGATCAATGGCAATTTTGCGGCCACAATCGGCGATGACCTGAGCGTCGGCTACAGAGGACTGACGGTCAGGGGCAGCGCCGACCTGCGGGTCGCCGACAATCTCACGCTCTCCGGCGGCAGTAGCCTGGATATCAGTGGCGCCTCGGACCTCGATGTCGGCGGCGACCTGCAGATCATCGGCGGGAGTGATGTGGTGCTCGGTGGCGATGCCGACATCGACGTGACGGACGGCTTCACCCTCGACAACGGAGCGTCGCTACATATCGCCGGCAAGGTGGTGTTACGGGTGGGTAACGGCTTCACCATCGCCGGGGGCTCGGCGCTGACGTTTGGGCCCAACGGCTCCCTGCAGGTCTACGTACGGAGCGGGACGGTGGACATCGACTCGGTCGATATCAGCGCCGACGCGACGGCAAGCCGCTTTATGATCATCTGTGCCTCGGCGGTGTCCGCCGTGAACATTTCGGGTGATGCGGCCGTGTATGCGGCGGTCTACGCACCGGGGGCGACGGTTGCCATCTCCGGAAGCGCGGGACTCTTTGGCGCCGTTGTGGCCAACGTCCTGCACCTGGAAGGCACGGCAGCTCTGCACTACGACCAGGCACTGCAGGGCACCACCGCGACCCCCGACCTCACCATCCTGCGCCGCTTCTGGGTGGCCTCGGGAAGCTGAGTCGAAGCCGCAGGCTCCCGCCGGGCGAACGGGAGAGCGGTGGCGGGCCCAGGAGTGCCTCTCGAGAAGGCAGGTCCGCCCGCGGTGAAGACGGTGCCCCGAGTCGGTCACGAGAACGTCCTTCGGAGTAACCAAAGCGGCATGGAATCGCTCGGACAGGCGCCGAGCTCCGGCTATGGCAGGTACGCCGGGCTGGCTGGTGCGGTTTCGTCGTGGCTTGGGCCGGTGCTCATCGGGGTGGCCGGTATCGCCATGGCAGGCTGGACGTGGGGGACGTGGCCGGATGTCCAGATTGACTTTGGTCGGGAGCTCTACGTGCCGTGGCAGCTCTCGCAGGGGAAAGTTCTGTATAGGGACATTGCCCACATCTACGGCCCGCTGTCACACTACTTCAACGCACTCCTGTTTCACGGCTTCGGCATTGGCCTGCAGACGCTGGTGTGGACGAACCTGACCCTACTGACGTTTCTCACCGCGCTTCTCTACTGGCTTTTCTCGCTCACCGCTAGTCGCCTGGCGGCCACGGCCGCCTGCCTCACGTTCGTCTTGCTGTTTGCCTTTGGGCAGTACGTCGGCATCGGGAACTACAACTTTGTCACGCCGTATGCGCACGAGATGACGCACGGCGTCATCTTGGCGTTTGCCAGCATCGCCATCTTTGCCGTGTACGTCCGTCGCCAGAGACGTTCCGCGCTGTTCCTGTCCGGGCTCGCGATGGGGCTCTGCTTCCTGACCAAGCCAGAGCCGTTCCTCGCCGGGGAAGTCGCGCTGGGTGTTGGACTGCTCCTGGCAACCTTCGCGGCAGGCGGGCGGAGAGTGGTATCCGACGGTTCCTGGTTTATGGCAGGACAGACGTTCCCCCCGTTTCTCGCCTTCGTGCTGCTGACCCTCCACATGAGCCCGAACCAAGCTCTGCAGGGAGTCCTCGGCTCGTGGCTCTACATGTTTGACTCGCGACTGACCGGCCTGGTTTTCTTCCGTCAAGGCATGGGACTGGTCAACTGGCAGGGGAATGGCGCCAAGATGCTGGTCTGGGCTGTTCTCTTCCTGGTGGTCTTCGGCACGGCAGCCCTCCTCGCCTGCCGCACCCGCTTCCGGCGACGAGAGGAGGCCGTACTCGTCGTCGCGGTCTTCGTCCTTTCCCTAGGGTCTCTCGCCTGGTGCATGCCGCGCCTTCCCTACTTTGATGGCCTGCGACCCTTGCCGCTGGTCCTGGTCGGGACAGTCCTGGCATTCCTCCATCGGCTCTACTGTCAGCAGCGGCAGAGCACCAGTGCCGAGGCGAGGGCACTGACCGTCATCCAGGTGACGCTGTGCCTGTTTGCATTGCTGCTGCTGCTCAAGGAGTTCCTGAACGTAAGGATCTACCACTACGGCTTCGCCCTCTCCATGCCGGCGACCCTGGTTGCGGTGTGCGTGCTCACCGACTGGGTACCCAGGGCGGTCCGGAAGTCTGGGGGCAGTTCCGCCGTCTTCCTCGCACTGGTGAGTGCAGTCTGGTTGGCTGTGGTCTGTGTCCACCTGCGGGCTGTGGATGCCCGCATTTCCCCAAAGACGGTGCCCATCGGCAGTGGCAGGGATACTTTCCTCTCCGACGGCCGGGGCGCTTTCGTGGCTGCTGCCCTGAGGGAGATCGACACCCGGCTGTCCCCCGCCCAGACACTGGCAGTCCTGCCGGAAGGTGTCATACTGAATTACCTCTCGCGGCGCGAGAGCCCGACTCGTTACGTGTATCTCTTGCCTTCTGGCGCGGTTGGCTTCGAGGATGAGGAGATGCTCTCTGCACTCGTCCGCAGACCCCCTGATGCGGTTGTGCTAATCCATAGGGACACTTCTGAGTACGGGTTCCCGCTCTTCGGGAAGGATTACGGCATGAGGACAGCCGCGTGGATCCACTCCAACTACCGGCCGACCTGGAGGATTGGGGCCATCCCGCTGGTCGACCCTGGCCAGTTTGGCATACTACTGCTTCTGAGGAAGCCCGACACTAGGGAATCGCCGGACGCAGACAGTGCCATTCCGGCACGGACTACGGGGCATTGTCCCCCGTCCGTGTCACCATGATTGACGATCAAGAGCCATGTGGGGGCATCGCGCACACGGTTGAAGCGACGAAGGCACTAACCGACGCTGTCAAGGCGTCCCTGGCAAGGCGAACCAAGCAGGAACAGCCACGGGGGGGAGGAAATCCCCCCCGTACAAGACGGAGCGGGAGAACGGGGCCGGCGGGGCGCTTCCAGTCTGGGTACTAGCCATGACGAGAATACTACTTATCAACCCATACCCCGACCGGGCGTCCGGCATAAACGACTCCACCATCACCCCCCCGCTTGGGCTCGCCTACCTAGCCGCTGTGCTCCTGCGCGAAGGTTTTAGCGTAAGAATAATCGACGCCAACATCCTCTCGATTCCCAACGAGGAACTTCTAGAGGAAATCCGGCGCGAAAACCCGGCCATCCTAGGCATCTCGCTGAACATCATAACCGCCGAGCCCGGCTGCCGGCTGGCCCGCGCCGCAAAAAGCGCGGGTCTCGGAGCCAAGGTGGTCCTGGGCGGCGTCACCCCCACCACCGACCCTGCCGGCACCATGCGGAAAGCCGTCGCGGATTTCGCGGTGGTGGGCGAGGGCGAGCAGACCATGCTCGAACTGGCGAGAGCGATCAGAGCCGGAAGCGGCGACTTCTCCTCCATAAAGGGTCTTGCCTACAGAGCTGGCGGCGAGATCGTCGTCTGCCCGCCAAGGGAACGGCTGACGGATCTGGACTCCCTCCCGTTCCCGGCCTTCGAACTGCTGCCGCCTTTCCGCCTCTACAGATCCCGTGCCAGGGGCTCTCCGGCAGCCAGCGTATTCACCAGCCGCGGCTGCCCCTTCATGTGCACTTTCTGCAACAAGTCGGTGTTCGGGAACCAGACCACGCTCCACTCCGCTGGTCGCGTACTCGACGAGATCGGGTTTCTCGTGGGGAGGTACGGCGTCAGGCAGATAGACGTGCTGGACGACCATTTCACTTTCGACAGAGACAGGGCGGCCGCCATTCTCGACGGTATCGTGCAGCGCGGCTACAAGGTCTTCATAAACCTGCAGAACGGCGTGCGGGCCGACAGGGTGGACGAGGAGCTTATCCGCAAGATGCGGGCCGCCGGGGTCTACAAGATCGGCTTCGGCGTGGAGTCCGGCGACCCCGTGGTCTTGAAGAGGAACAGGAAAGCGCTTGACTTGGAGAAGGTACTTGAGGCCTCTGCGCTGGCCAAGAAGCACGGCCTCCTGGTCTACGGTTTCTTCATACTCGGCCTACCAGGGGACAGTCCGGCGAGCATGGAGAGAACCATCTCTTTCGCGCTCAAGATGGACCCCTCCGTGGCCAATTTCGGCATCGCGCTCCCCTTCCCGGGGACCGAAATGTTTGAAATGGTTAGAAGAGAGGGGCGCTTCCTCTACGACCTAGGTACCGACTGCTTCAGCGGCTACAACAGCGGCAGAGCTTTCTTCGAAATGGACGGACTTACCGCCGCCGATGTTGAGAAGGCCTACAAGGACGCCTACACCCGTTTCTACATGCGGCCCGGGAAGGTGCTTGAGGTGCTCCTTTCCACCCGCAGTTTGACGGAGTTAAAATGGACGGTTCACGCCGCGATGGCGTCTCAGGGATTCAGGTTCACACGGGGCAGATGACTGCGATGAATGCGTCGAGGGTAACGATTATCATACCCGCAAAGAACGAGGCCAGCAACATTGGCCCTCTGATAGAACGTTTGCGCGGGCTCGGCTGCGGCATGCTTGTGGTGGACGGCAACTCCACGGACGGGACCGCGGAGAAGTGCTCCGCCCTGGGACTCAGCGTGTTCCGCGATCACGGCCGGGGCAAGGGCGACGCGCTGCGGGTCGGGGCGGCCAACGCGCCCGGCGAAGTCCTGGTCTTCATGGACGCCGACCTCTCCCACGACCCCGCCGATATTGAGAAACTGGTGACCGGGATAGAGCAGGGCGCGGACCTGGTCATAGGCTCGCGAATGAAAGGCGGCTCCGACGAGTTACACGGCACGCTGGACAACTTCATCCGCAACACAGGCAGCAATCTCTTGTGCCTCATACTCAACTACCGCTTCGGCGTGATGCTTACCGACATAGAAAACGGCTTCAGGGCGATCCGGAAGGACGTTTTTCTCGACCTCGGCTTGTCTGAGGACGGCTTTACCGTCGAGCAAGAGATGGTGATACGCGCGCTCAAGAAGGGCCGGCGCATAGTTGAGGTTCCCAGTCACGAGTTCGAGCGTAGTAGCGGCAAGTCGAAGCTGCCCACCAGAGAGGGCTGGAAATTCCTGTATTACTTCTTCAAGGACTTGGTCTTCTGAACCATATGGGTAGCCTGACCAGACTGCTAGATTTCTCCGCCAACTGCCTGCTCTCCAACCTCGGGGGGGGGCGGCTGCCTTATAGGGTTATGTTCGTCCTGACGAACCGCTGCAACGGCCGTTGCCTCACCTGTAACATCTGGAAGAAGGAAGCAACCGGAGAGCTTTCCACCGACGAGTGCCTCAAGGTGGTCTCCAGCCTCTCGGGCGTGAACTGGTTGGACCTGATGGGCGGCGAGATCTTCATGCGCCCCGACCTGGACGCCATACTCGAGGCCGTGGACAAGGACTGCCGCTCCCTCTACCTCTTCCATTTCGCCACCAACGGACTGCTTACGCAGCGCATAGCCGCCTTCTGCGAGAAGATCCTCTCCTCCCGCATCCCGAGGACCATCGTGACCGTCAGCATCGACGCCCCGGGCGAGGCCAACGACGCGATACGCGGCGTCAAAGGCAGTTGGGAAAGGAGCGTCGCCACACTCAGTGCCCTGCGCCGACTCTCCGGCCCGAAGTTCAAAGCGGTGGTCGGCATGACTATTTCCGAACACAACTACGGGCTCGTGGACGAGCTCTTCGCCCGGCTTTCGCAGGAGGTTGGCGGCCTGCGCAAGGACGATTTCCACCTGAACCTCGGCCAGAAGTCCTTCTACTACGACAACAATTCCGCCGAGGGCCTCGACGCCCGCGAGTACCGCGACGTAGTGGGGGACTACCACAAAGCGCAACGCCCAACCCCCTTCTCCCCCTACAGCTTCCTTGAGGGCAAATACCGCTCGCTGCTGGGAGCTTTTGTGGATGGCGGCAAATGCCCCCTCCCGTGCAAGTCCGGCGCGGTCTCGTGCATGATAGGCCCCTCCGGCGATGTTTACCCGTGCATCACCTACGGGCGGTCCATGGGGAACCTGCGCGCCCACTGCTATAGCCTGCCGGCGATCTGGGAGTCGGAGGGCAGGAAGACCATCGCGGCGGAGATAGCGAAGGGGAAGTGCCCGCACTGCTGGACGCCGTGCGAAGCGTACCAAACGATTATCTCCAATTTCCCCAGAGCACTGGTGCGCTAGGGCGCGCCTTGCCCCATATGAGGACCACACTGGACTGCGCGCTCTTCCTGTTGGCCGCCGGAGTGTGGCGAGGGCTTGGCCGAGGCTGACCAGGCGCCGGCCGAGCGGCCCGGTCTCGGCCGGGGATGGGCCAGCACTGGAGTCCGGCGGCGGCGGCGCAGGACTCTGGGCCGCCGGGGCGTCGCTCGGCGGCCAGGGGCTCTGCTCTCCGTGTCGGGAAACGTGGGTACCTCCGTGACAGACGATGGCCCGCGCGCCGGTCGGGCGCAAGTGGGCGGACGAGGGCATGACAAGGCGGGCCACGGGGACACGGCTCAGCGGGAGCTTCGCCTTCCAGGGGAAGACACGGCTCAGCGGCGCGGGCGCGCCTGGGGAGCTTCGCCCTCCAGGGGAGGGTGCGGCTCAGCGGGAGCTTCGCCTTCCAGGGGAAGACACGGCTCAGCGGCGCGGGCGCGCCTGGGGAGCTTCGCCCTCCACGGGAAGACACGGCTCAGCGGCGCGGCGGGCGCGCGCCTGAGCGCCGGGTGTCGGTGCCGAGGCGGGGCACGGTGAAGATGCGCGGTTGGCCGGGGAGATAGGTCCCGGCGGCGCTGTGGACGTAGCCACGCAGGAGGACGTGGTGCGTTCCGCTGCGGGCCAGGTCGGCGATCTCGATGACGCCGGTGCAGGCGGCGAGGTCGACATCCATGAGGGCCTGCGGGGCGTGGCTGGTCCAGCCGTGCTGGCCGCTGTAGAAGTGCCTGACCTCGACCAGTTCGGGCACGGCGCCGCGGGCAGCCCAGGTGACCCGGATGCGGGTGGCGCTGAGGCGCTCGACACGGGTGATCATCGACGGCCGCTCGAGGGCGCGCACAACCTCGAAGTGCTGCGCCGCGCTCCAGGTCCCGTAGGGCGGCCTCGCGCCCTCGTCGTTGAGCCCGACTACCTGCCAGGTGTAGGAGCCGGGCGGCAGGGCGACGTCGATGCGCGTAGCGCTGCCGACGTCTTCGTAGTTGAACAGGGGTGAGGCGTTGGCGGCGGCCAGGTAGAGCACGAAGCGCTGGGCGCCGGGCATCGGATCCCACTGCAGGCGGTGCGCCATGACTGCAGCGCCGCCGGGGATGGCGATCAGGTCGCTGCCGCCGGGGATCATGCCGGTGGCGGCAGGCGGGGCGTAGGCCGGCTGCGGCGTGGCCACGGTGAGGGTGACGGGGAACTCGGTGAAGGCGGGCAGGCCGTCGCGCTCGTCGGTGGGGTTGTAGCCGCGCACGTAGAGGCGGTAGAGGCCGGGCTCGGGGAGGTTCACCGCCAGGGTGGCCAGCGTGTCGCGCGGGATCTCGGGCGGATCCATGGGCGGGTTATCCTGGCCAAAGCTGGCCGGGAGGCCCTGCTGTTTGGCGGCATCCTCGCCGGGGATAAAGGCATGGCGCCAGGTGCGGAGATCGCCGTCGCTGGTGCGGACGACGCGCACCTCATAAGCGCGGGCGTTGCCGACCACGAAGCTCAGGAGGTGGATGCCGGGGGCGGTGTTGGCGACCGAGAGACCGGCGGGGACGGTGGCCGGGCCGTAGTCGAGGTTCAGCTCATAGGCCGGATCGGGGCTGCCGGTGAGGGTGGCGGGGATGAAGGCGCCGTAGGTATCGGTGGCCGGATCCCAGGCGCGGTAACGCCACAGCCAGCGGCCTTCGGGGAAGCCGTCGAAGGCGGCCAGGAAGTACTCGGCGGCGGTCATGGTGGTGCCGTGGACGTTGGCCTCGAAGTAGGGCTCGGCAAGGTTCTCGGCCGCAAAGACCTGCACGTGGTACCAGCCGTAGGGCGCCGCGGCGCCGCTGGCCAGGATGGGCTCCCAGGAGAAGGCCGGGTACCACCAGTTGTCGCCGACCTCACCGCCGGCGCGCACCAGAAGGGTGAAGCTGTAGGCGGTGGCGCTGAAGGCGGTGGTGCCGCCGTTGGGGGTGGAGGTGGCGGTGCTGCCGGCGGTGCCGGTGGTGCGGTCCCAGGCGCGGAAGTTGACGGTCAGCGGCCGGTCGGCGGCCAGGCCCGGCGGCGGCAGGAAGCGCAGTTCGGCATCCGGAGGCAGCAGCAGCGCCGCCGCGGCGGTGGCAACCGGCGCCTCGCGCCAGACGCTGTCGCCGGCCAGGCGGAACTGCCAGCGGCCATCGCGGAGCGTCCCGAAGGCGGTCACGGCGATGCCTTTGACGGCGCCCGTATCGGGATCCGAGATGCCGTCGGTGGCGGTCCCGCTGAGCAGCACGCTGACGACGCTGAAGCCCGGCGGATCGGCCGTGCCCGCCGTGGTCTCCGGCGCGGTCAGCGGCGCGGTCGGCTCCAGGGCCGGCGCATCGTTGATGTCGGTGACGGCAAGAGTAGCGGTCTCGACGGCGGTACTGAAGGCGGTGGTGCCGCCGCCGCTGCCGGCGTCGCCTCTGGCGGCCGCGCTGCCGGAGGTACGATCCCAGGCGCGGAAGCTGAGGGTGGCGGTCTGGCCGTTGTTGAGGGCCAGGCGGGGCAGGAAGCGCAGGCTGGCGGTGTCGGCCAGGAGCAGCGCCGTGCTGTTGCTGACCGTACCGAGCGCGGTCCAGACGCCGGCCGCGACGCGGTACTGCCAGATGCCGTCGCCGCTGGTGCCGGTGACGGCGATGCCTTTGACGGCGCCGAGGTCCGGGTCGGTGATCAGGGCGTCGAAGCGCGCCCCGACGAGATCGCCGGGCGGGTCGGTGTCATCCTCGGTGACCGGGGTCAGGGTCGGGCTGCCGGAGTCATCCAGCACGGGGGCGCGGTTGCCGCCCGAGAGGGCGAGACTGGCGCTGCCGGTGACGAGACTGAAGGCGGTGGTGCCGCCGGCGCTGCTGACATCGACAGCGCTGTCGCCGTTGCTGCCCGTGGTACGGTCCCAGGCCTGGAAGGCGAGGGTCGCGG
>CAILUI010000429.1 GCA_903837355.1 uncultured Victivallales bacterium | reverse complement strand
TGGCGTGGGCGCTGCCGTTGGCGAGGGTCTCGAGGCGCGTCGGCAGGCCGTCGGCATTGCAGGTGGTGATCTCGGTGAGGGCCCCGCCCGAGGGCCAGACCGTGGTCAGGCTGTCGCCGCTGCGGGTGACGGTGACGCCGCTGCCGAAGGTCAGCGCCTGCGCACCGGCGCCGAAGCCGAAGGTGCCCGTGTGGCGCACGCTGAGTTCGGGGATCGTCTTGCTCAGGCTGGTCACCCAAACTCCAGCGGGCGTGCTGACGTAGGCGAGCTCGACGCCCAGCGTGCCGCCGCAGTACCAGGTGTAGTCGAGACGGCGCAGGAGGCCGCCGCTCCAGGTCAGAGTTCCCCGGCAGCGCGGCGAGGCGAAGGTATTGGCCTGCAGGTTGAAGGCGCACTGGGTCAGGAATTTGGTCGGCACGGTCCGGCCGTCGAGATGGCGCACCTGGGTCAGCGCGCCCTCGGCCAGGCTGCCGCCTTCGTAGACGTGGATGAGGCCCGAGTCGAAGTGCAGTTCGAAGCTGGCATCGCGGTCGTCGGCAGGCGTGAGATCGTGCAGGACGTAGGTGCGCCGGTCGTTCGGGGCGAGCGGGAAGCCCAGCGCTGCAAAGGCGCCGGCCGCGGCGTCCCAGGCGAACTCGAAGGCCACGCGGTTGCCGCGCGGGCGCACCACGGTGACGAGTTTGCGGTGCAGGTTGGAGGAGATGAGCAGCTCCTCGACCATGGCCCGGCTGTGCAGGCTGAAGGCGAGCGGCTGCTCGCCGGCATCGGGGTGCAGCCACTCGCGGTTCGGGCCGTCGGTGGCGGCGCCCTGGCTGAGGAAGGCCTGCACGGGCAGCTCGTCCCAGAGCGCCACCGCCAGCGGGATCAGCACCTGCGGGTGGGCCCACTCGGGCTGCAGCGCCAGGGTACCGGTGTCCGGCCCGAAGGCGGCGAGGTCGACGCCGGTATCGACCAGGTCGTCGCGGTTGCTGTCGGGACCGCAGGCGCCACCGCCCGGCGGCGGGACGGTCGCGCCGGGCGGTGGGGGCAGGGGCGCAAAGCCGGGCGTGCCGCGGTGGTCGAGGACGCCGTGGATCGTGAAGACCTGGTAGGTGGTGGCTTCGTACTGGCCGCCCGGGTAGACCGGGTTGGGGACGGTCGGGAAGCCGGCCAGAACGAAGGGGATCTCGACCGGGCCGCCGGCGCCCGCCGGCAGCGTCGACCAGCGCCAGTAGCGGCCGACGTCCTTGCCGGCGAAGAGGTCGGGGGTGCCTTTCCTACTGGTGATGTTCACGTAGATATCGACGCTGATTCCCGCGGGCTGGTTGAGGATGGCGCTAGTCTCCTGCCAGCTCTGGTAGATGGCCGAGTCATGTCCGTCCGGCCAGTAGGCGGAGGTGTCCGACTCCCAGCGGGTGGCTTGTACGGCGCCCGTACCCCAACTGTCCTCCGTGCGCCACTCGGCGGCAGCCCACTCGGTCGCGAACAGGCTGGCAACCGTCGTCGACGAGGGGAGAACAGCCAGCGTCGGATGCCATGACCCGTAGGTCGCCCGCGAATGGTACATACCGAAGGCATTGCGGGCGGGGCTGGCGACGGTGACGGAGGCCGAACCCGTGTAGCGGCCGGGTTCGATGTGGTCGGGCGGTACCGTGACGTCGTACCGGTACGACCCCAGGTACCACGG
>CAILUI010000428.1 GCA_903837355.1 uncultured Victivallales bacterium | reverse complement strand
TGCCCTCCACGCATCGGCATCGACCCGGCCCCTGGAGGGCGAAGCTCCCCGGGCGCGTCAGCGCCGCTGAGCCGCATCCTGCCGGCGCGCTGCCGTTCGCGCCGCGCCAGCGGCTGCGGTTCGGGCTGCCGCACACGGCCGCCCTGCCCTTGCCCTCCACACCTCGGCATCGACCCGGCCCCTGGAGGGCGAAGCTCCCCAGGCGCGTCAGCGCCGCTGAGCCGCATCCTGCCGGCGCGCTGCCGGCCCCATCTACCGGCGCCGCAGTGCCAGGTCATGCCAGTCGCCAGCGACCTCCCATCGGCGTTCCCGCGCGAGTTCGGCGAAGCGCTCGACGTGGGTTCGGCGGCCGTCGTGGAAACGATTCGCGATCAGCAGCCATCCGGCCGGCGCGAGCGCGCCGCAGCAGCCAGCCAGGAGGTCGAGCAGGTCGGGCCCATGGTGGAGTAGCGTGCCGCCTATCAGGCCGTTGCAGAGGATGATGTCGAAGGGACCTTGCACGGGCAGTCGGCGTACGTCAGCCGCCGCGAAGTGGACACCGCTGACGCCAGCGGCCAGGTCCTGCAGACGGCGTTGCCGTGGCCGGTCGTGGGGCAGGCTCTGCTGCGCCGCCATCCAGGCCTCGAGGGGCTCGAGGGTCAGGCCGACGGTATCGACGCGGCGCCCGCCGTAACCTGCCGCCAGAGCGGCGCTGGCGAAGGTCCCCAAGCCCACGCCGCAGGCCAGGTCCAGGAGCCGCAAGCGGCCTCGGGGGTGGGTGGTACAGAGCGCGGCGAAGCGTTCCTGCTGCGCCGGGTAACGTTCGGCAGCGGTACCGAAATGGGGCGGGTCCGCGAGGGCGCAGAACAGCGCCGGCAGAGCGTCGGCAGCGAAGCAGAGGTGACCCGCGAGGGCCTCCGGCAGCAGCGCCCAGAGATCGGGCAGAGAGGCCGGACCGTCGGGCCGGGGGAGGGGGCAGGCGCCGCCGTCACGTGCCCGCAACAGGTGCGGCACCCAGGACGGGTGCGGCAACAGCCGATCACCCAGGCGGGCGAGGTCGGCAGCGAACTCGGCCACGGGCAGATAGGTCTCGTAACCGGCGCGCAACTCGGGCGTCAGCACCAGCCCCGGAGCCCACCACGGCGGCCCGACCCGGGCGCGGAAGAGACGCAGGCGCTCCTGCCAGGTCGTGTTGAGCGCGCCCAGGCAGGTCGCGACCGCCGGATCCCGGCGGAACACGGCGGCCTCCAGTTCTCGTCCACGTTGACAGTTCAGCATGGTACCACTACGGTTGGACCGGTGGATCGGTGGTGCGGTTCGGCGGCAGCCGGCAGTCGGCAGGTCCCGCCGCTTGCAGCACCCGGCAACCGGCAACTATAGCCAGGGGCAATGCGTCATGCGGCGGGTACGGGTGCTTTTCGCGGCCGTCAGTCTGCTCGGCCTGCTGGCCGGCTGCCGGACGCCGTTCCAGCCGCCCACGGTTCCCATCGCCAATCTGTATCCGACGCTGAACCCCGGCAGCATTCTGGACCGCAGCCAGCCGTTGTCCGTGACGGAACGCGAGTTAACCGCCCTGCTGGCGTACCTTGGTCTGTTGGGCCCGCTGCGGGCGTATGGGCTGGGTGCGGGGGAGATGCCGCTGGTGGTGCGCGGCCTGGAACGGCACGGCTACGCCGAACTCGACGCGCGGCGCTCGGCGTGCCCGCTGCACTGGGTGGTACTGCGCGGGGTGGCCGAGGCGGGCGGGACGTGGTTGCTGCTGGAGGCCGGGATGGGCGTCCCCCCCGTCTACGCGCCGCAGTGCGGCATCGACGTGGCGACGGCCCCGGCGAGCGTCCTGCCACGTAGCGATATCTACGGCCGCCGCTCGCAGGTGGAGACCTGGCGCGGCCTGTCGGGTGAGTCGGTCATCGAAGTGCGGCGGGTGACTCCCGCGGCGCGCTCGGCGTACTGGGAACTGCTGGTTCGCCAGGCCGTGCGTCGTCCGGCGGGCGGTGCCGGCTGAGGCCGGTTGCAGTGAAGCGTTGGGTATTGAGCGTGCAGATGGAGGAGCGAAGGATGGTTTCCAGATCTCGTCGGATGATCGCCGGTGCCCTGCTTGCCGGGGCTGTTTTCGCAGCGTCTTGCGGCGCCGCGGTCAGTCTCCCGACCGTGTTCGGGGATCACATGGTCCTGCAGCGTGGCGAAGCCATTCCCGTCTGGGGTTGGGCGGACCCGGGTGAGGTGGTGCAGGTCTCCCTGGAGAAGGCCAGCGCCGAGGCGACTGCCGACGCCGCCGGGGCCTGGCGCGTGGCGTTGCCGGCGCGCGCCGAGGGCGGGCCGTTCGAGTTGACCGTCAAGGGCAAGACGACGGTGACGCTGACCGATGTCCTAGTCGGCGAAGTTTGGCTGTGCTCGGGCCAGTCGAACATGCAGTTCACCGTGGTCAGTTCTCTCAACTTCGAGCAGGAGAAGGCGGCGGCGACCTGGCCGCAGATCCGGCATCTCGAGGTGCCGCGTGTTCCCGCGTCGTTGCCGGGCAAGGACGTGTCGCCCTGCACATGGACCGTGTGCAGCCCGGAGACGGTCGGGGGGTTCTCGGCCGTGGCCTACTTCTTCGGGCGCGACGTACATCGAGACCTCAAGGTCCCCGTCGGTCTGATCAACTCGTCGTGGGGCGGCACCCTGATCGAGCCGTGGACGCCGCTGTGTGGCTTCCAGCAGGAGCCGACCCTGAGTGCGTTCGCGGACCGCGTGGGCCTGACGCTGCCGTCATCGGCGGTGCACAAGCGCGAGCTCAGCGCCCAACTGGGGGTGATGAGTACCTGGCTGGCCGAGGCCCGCAAGGCCATGGCGGCGGAGCAGGTGGTGGTGCCGGCCCCGGAGTTCCCCAAGGGGTTGTTGCCGCTGCAGAGCCACCAGGATCCGACCATGCTCTACAATGGTATGATCCAGGGGCTGGTGCCGTTTGCATTGCGCGGCGCGCTCTGGTACCAGGGTGAGTCGAACCACGGCGACGGCATGCTCTACACCGATAAGATGAAGGCGCTGATTGGCGGCTGGCGTCAGGTCTGGAACAAGCCGGACATGCCCTTCTACTTCGTGCAGATCGCGCCCTTTGAGTACGGCCAAGAAGCCTACGACGTGCTGCCGCGCTTCTGGGAGGCTCAGGCCGCGGCGGCCGCCATTCCCGGGGCCGGTATGGCGGTGATCCATGACGTCGGCAATATCAAAGACATCCATCCGGCCAACAAACAGGCCGTCGGCATCCGGCTGGCGCGCCTGGCGCTGGCGCGGACCTACGGCCGCACTGGCCTGGAGGACTCCGGGCCGGTCTACCGCGCCATGAGCCTCGCGGGCAACACGATCCGCCTCGAGTTCGACCACGTGGGCACGGGGCTCGCGGCGCGCGACGACAAGCCACTGAGCGGCTTCGAGGTGATCGACGCCGAGGGCGAGGACTTCGTCCCCGCCGAGGCGCGCATTGACGGCACCGCGGTCGTGGTGTCGGCGGCCGCGGCGCCGCAGCCGGTGGCGGTGCGCTTTGCCTGGCACAAAGTGGCCGAACCCAATCTGATGAACAAGGAGGGTCTGCCGGCCTGGCCGTTCCGTGCCGGTACGGTGCCGCGGATCGACGTCCTGGCGAAGTCGGTGCCCGAGGCCAAAGACCTCGAACTGCTCTACGACCTCGACCTGAAGACTCTCGCCCACGACATCCGCTACGGCGTGGACCGCAGCGCCGAGATCAAGGGCGCCTTCGACCGCGTGGCCTACATGCTGGAGCTACGCAAGCCTGGCGAGAAGACGCGTTTCGTGTATGTGTCGATGGACGCCTTCAGCGACGATCTCCGCAAACTCGGCGTGCCCGCGGTCGCCGCCAAGGCCATCTTCCAGCAGATGGTGAAGAACCTCAATGTTGTCTCCAACGTCGAGGGCATCGTCACCGGCACCGGCCTCACCGGCGGCGTCATCGAGTTCTGGCCGAACAACTACAGCCACCCGAACACGCTGCCGGTGCCGAACGCCTCCAGCGACCTCTGGGACTTCGGCGATCAGCCGGTCGACCCGGTGGACGGCTATGGCTCGATGCAGGTGGGCAATGCCGAGGCCAAGCAGACGGTGTTTGCGATCAACTGCTGGAACGGCGGCCCGAATGCTGACGTCGGCATCGGCAACAGCCCGGAGTCGGCGGTCATGCCCAACGGCGACGCCAATACGGCGAAGACGCGTGACTGGACGTTCCAGCGCAATCTCAGCCAGTACAGCGCGGCGCGGTTGCGCGTTCTGGTGCACCTGCGCAAGGGGTGAACGATGCGCGATACCATCGAGCTGCTCAAGGAGTTGATTGCGCTGCGTCCCGTCAGCGCCGATGTGCGCGCCGTGAATGCGGTCACGGACCGCCTCCAAACCTACCTGCAGGGCGAGGGGCTCTACACCGTCGTCGAGGAGAGCGGCGGCCGGAAGGTGCTCTATGCGGCGACCGAGGCCACGCACCAGCCCGTCGTGCTACTCAACGCGCATGTGGACGTGGTGCCGGCCGAGGAGGACCAGTTTGAGCCGCGCGAGGAGGCGGGTTGGCTGCACGGGCGCGGCGCCAACGACTGCCTGGGCAGCGTCGCGCTCTGCGCTCAGACCGTGATCCGCTGTCGCGGCAAGGCGTCGGTCGGGGCCATGTTCAGCGCCGATGAGGAGATCGGGGGCATGACCACCGCCGCCCTGGTCGAGCGCGGCTACGGCGCGCGCCGGCTGGTGGTCGTCGTCGACGGTGCGGCCTACGCCGTTGCCGTGGCGCAGAAGGGGATTCTGACCTGTGTGCTGAAGGCGTCGGGCGTGGCGGCGCACTCCTCCATGCCCTGGCTGGGACGGAACGCCATCGACGCGCTCATCGATGGGTATCTGAAGGTACGGGCGCTGTTCCCCGAGGTCAGGGCGGGTGACGAGTGGCACGACACCATGGCCCCGACCATCGTCCAGGGCGGTACCGTGGCCAACCGGATCCCGGACCAGGCGACCCTCACCCTGAACCTCCGCTACACGCAAGCGGGCGGCGCCGAGGCGTGGCTGCAGCGCCTCGCGGCGGTGTCTGGACTGCAGGTCGAAGCGCGGACCTCCTGCCCGGTGGTGCTGTTTGACGAGACCACGCCGGCCCTGCGCGACCTGGCTCAGGCCATGGAGGCGGCCTTCGGACGGCCGGTGTCCATGGTGCGCATGAATGGTGCCACCGACGCCCGCCACTTCGCCGACCTGGGGGTCCCAGTGGCCATCATCGGCACGCCGGGGCGCGATATCCACGGGCGCGACGAGGCCGTCGAGATCGCCGCCGTGCGCGCCTACGAGGATATGCTGACGAGCTTCGTGTGCCGCGCGTGGGCGTGAGGTCTGGCTGTCGCCTAAAGGAGCACAAGATGCGGAGACCAGGCGCCCTCACACCCGAACGCGAGGCTTTCTCGGACGTCGACCGCTCCGTCGTCACGTGGGGGGATGCGTTGGGCGAATCGGACGAGAAGGCGTTCTGGCTGAGCAGAACGCCTCTCGATCGACTCGAAGCCGTGGAGTTCCTCCGGGAGACCGCATTCGGCTATGATCCGACTACCGCCCGACTTCAAAGAGTTCTTGAGGTTGTTGAGTTCGCACCGCGTTGAGTACCTGCTCATCGGCGGGTACGCGGTCGGTTACCACGGCTATCCCCGCCCCACTGGTGACATGGACGTCTGGATTGCCGTGAGTTCGCGGAACGCTGCCCGCGTGGTGGCGGCACTGGTGGAGTTTGGTTTCCGTGCCGAGGACGTGCCCACGGCTCTGTTCGCGGAAGCGGGCAAGATCGTGCGCATGGGGCTTCCGCCGATGCGGCTTGAGATCCTCACGACCATCTCCGGGGTCGAGTTCGCCGCGTGCTACGCCCGGCGAGTCGAGGTTGAGGTTGACGGAGTTGCCGTCAACCTGATTTGCCTTGACGATTTGAGGACCAACAAGAAGGCGAGCGGTCGGCACAAAGACCTCAACGACCTTGAGCAACTTCCGTAGCCAGGGGTGGTGCGATCGTATGCAGGACATCTCTGTCAGTCTGACGGCGCGGGACCGGGCGCTCTTCGGGCGGCTGGTGGCCGCGGGCCTGCCGGAGCGCATCTTCGATGCGCATGTGCACGTCTTCGAGCGGGCCTGTTTCCCGCCAGGTTTTGGGTGGCCGCCGCGGGAGTGCTACAACCGCTTTGGGGGGCAGCACACGCTGGAGCAGTTCCTGGATGCCACCCAGGTGGTGCTGCCAGGACGGACAACGGGCATGCTGTCCTTCGGTACGCCGCACTCGCATTGCGACCGCGCCGCGGCGGCGCGCTACACGGGATCCAGTTCTGACCAGCGGATGCGTTTCGGCCTGGCGCTGGTCGCTCCTGAGGACACGGCGGCGGAGCTGGAGCAGCGCCTGCGCGCGAACCGGCTGATCGGCTACAAGCCCTACCGTAGCTATGTCACCGGCATGGACGCCGAGGCCGTGCGGATTCCGCACATGCTGCCGGCAGCGCAGATGGCCTTGGCGGACGCGCTCGGGTTGGTGGTGATGCTGCACATTCCACGGGAGTCGCGCTTGGCCGATCCCGACAACCAGCGCGACATGGTGGAGATCTGCCAGCGCTATCCGCGGGCGCAGATCATCTTCGCGCATGTCGGCCGGGCCTACTGGTATCGGAATGTGGTCGGCAACCTCGATGGCATCGCGCGTTGCCCGAACGCCTGGTTGGACACCGCCATGGTCAACCATACCGACGTCCTGCATTACGCCTTCACTCATTTCCCGCGCGAACGCATTCTCTTCGGCAGCGATGCGCCTATCGCCTGGCTGCGCGGTAAGTCGGTCGAGATCAACGACCAGTACGCCTACCTGATGGCCGAGCCGTACGCCATCGGCAGCGCTCTTCACGATCCCGCGAGTACCGTCGAGTTCACCTTCTTCTACTACGAGATGCTCGCGGCAACCCTGGAGGCGGCCCGGCGCGCTGGCTGGACTGCCGCCGACGTCGAGGGCTTCTTCTGGGGCAACGCTCACGGTCTTTGCGCCCGCGTGGCCGCGGCGCTTGGAATCACACCTTAGCGGGTAGCAGAAGCTCTTGCCCCGGTGCGGTGAAGGCACTCGGTAAGGGGTGATCCCGGGGCCGTGGCTCACGAAAGGACGGAGCATGGATTCGCTGACGAGTGCATTCCTGGCCTTCGCGAAACAGACGCGTGTCGACTTGGTCGGCGTGGCTCCGATCGAGCGTTTCGACGAGGTGCCGGCCGATCATCACCCGCGCTCGATCTTCCCCGAGACCCGCAGCGTGGTCGTGCTCGGCAAGCGCATTACCCGCGGTACCCTGCGTGGCGTCGAAGAGGGCACGCAGTTCGACATCTACGGGCAGTATGGCCTGGCCTGGCTCAAGGATCGCATGCTGGCCGTCGCCACCATCGGCCTCGCCACCTGGCTTGAGGATCAGCGCTGGGAGGCCTGTCCGATTCAGGATCTCGATGCGCGCATCCCAGCGTCCGGGGTGGCGGTGAAGCCGGGTTTGCCGGCGCCCAACGTCATGATCGACGTACGCGAGGCCGCGGTGCGGGCCGGCCTGGGGGAGATCGGTTACTGTGGCGAGGTGTTGACGCCCGAGTATGGCCCGCGGCAGCGGTTTCAGCTCATCCTTACCGACGCGCCGCTGACGGCCACGCCTCTGCTCAGCAAGGCCGTCTGCGATCACTGCGGTGCGTGTGCAAAGAGCTGCCCCCTGGAGGCCTTCAAGGGCGACAAGGACGTGACCCTTGCCGGCAAGGCCATGGGCGTCGGTGCCATCGACTACGCGGTCTGTCGGCGCTGCCAGAACGGCGCCCGCCCAAACGGCGATCATCCGGCCGGCTTGCCGGACCGCCTCGCTGCCCTGTGCGTGCGCTCCTGCGTCAATCACCTTGACCAGGTCCGCGGCATCGAGAACGCGCTCGAGAACCCGTTCCGCAACCGTCCGGCCTGGGCCCGCAACGCCCAGGGCGAAGTCAGCCTGGTGGCAGGGCGCTGAACCCTCGACACCCACCACCCACCGGGGAGTGACGATGCCCACGCGAGTAACCAAAGAGCAGATCCGCGCCTTTGCCCAGTCGCAGGGGCTGGATCTTGTCGGCTTCGCCAACATCGAGCGGTTCAAGGACGCGCCGGTGCGCATGCACCCGTCCAGCATCTTTCCCGAGTGTCGCACGGTGATTGCCGTGGCCCGGCGCATCCTGCGCGGCAACTGGCGCGGTATCGAGGAAGGCACGTACTGGCCAACCTACACGTATTTCGGGTACCACGGACTGCTCAACAGCTTCTACATCCCGATGGGGGTCTACGAGACGTCCTGTTTCATCGAGGACCACGGCTTCGAGGCGGTGCCCTACTACCCCGGCGTGCCCGAAACGCAGCCGCCGGACGCGCCCATTCGTCCAGGCGCGGTCGCCCCCGAGGTGCACTTCTCCATCCGCATGGTGGGTACGTGC
Organism: uncultured Victivallales bacterium; assembly: GCA_903837355.1. Lineage (GTDB taxonomy): Bacteria > Verrucomicrobiota > Lentisphaeria > Oligosphaerales > JAFGRS01 > CAILUI01. The sequence goes on along the minus strand of CAILUI010000428.1, from coordinate 42,144 downwards.
GCCGGCCTTGGCGAGCCGGGTTGGGCCAAGGTTTTCCTGACTCGACAGTTCGGTCCGCGCGTGCGTCTGGCCGCGATCTTGACCGACCTGGAGGTCGAGCCCGATCCCTTGGTCGAGCCCGGCTCCATCTGTGATCGCTGCATGAACTGCGTCAAGGGCTGTCAGGCGCAGGCCATCCCGCACCAGCGCGAGGGCAAGACGGTGAAGGTGCAGATCGAGGACAAGGTCTACGAGTGGGGCGATGTGCACATGGGGCGCTGCACCTTGGGTTACCACGGCGGGGACCCGCAAGTGTCGCCCTTTCTGCACCAGTCGTTACCCGGCTGGGAGTTCGATGTCACCCGGCAGAACTGCACTGAGGACATGGGGTATAAGCTCTGTTGGCCGATGTCGCTGGGCGCCTGGCGGCGCACCGCCGAGGATCCCACGGGGCATCTGGTCGACGGCCACTGGCAACTGGCGCACTGGGGTGGCGGCGCCGGGGCCGGGAGCTACGGCGTGGAGGGCTCACGGGGCTGCATGCGGAGCTGTTTCAACCACCTGGAGAAGAAGCAGGCTTGCGCACAGACCTTCGAGAACGGCGAGTTCATCAAGCGTGAGCGCTGGCTGCTGTCCAAGCGCTGCGGTGCGGGTCCGGCCACCGACGCCAAGGGGTGATCCGTAGCCGTGCCATCTGCTGGGACCGCCGACCGTCGGGTCGGCAGTGGTCGCGCGCCGCGGCCACTCCAGGGCGCGGCTCAGGGCACGGCGATGAGCCCCGGGCTGGTGCCGGTCAGTGAGCGACCGCCGGCGGCACTGACGACGAAGGTGTTCTCGATGCCGACCATGCCGACGCCCGCGATTCCCTTCTTGGGTTCGAGAGCGATAGCCATATTGGCCGCGAGTGGCTCCTTGAAGCCGGCCGCGATCACGGGGGATTCATCGATGTGCAGGCCGACGCCGTGTCCGAGGAAGCGGACCTGCTGGTCGCCATAGCCCATGAAGTGCTCGAGGAAGTCCCTGGGCAGATCGCGTGTCACGGCGTCGTAGACCTCCTCGGGGATGGCGCCCGGGCGTAGCAGCCTGGCGGCGGCGTCCTGGATCTCGACGCAGCGCTGGTGGGCGGCGACCGCCGCCCGCGGCAGGTCGCCGTGGAAGGTGTAGGTCATGGTCTTGTCGGTGTGGTAGCCGTCGATACCGCAGCCGACATCGACAAAGATCAGGTCGCCACGCTGCAGGCGGCGCTGGTGGCTGCCGAACAGGGGTACGGCGGGGTCGAGGCCCTCGACGCCGCCGGGGCCGTCGAAGGGATTCGGCCGGATGGAGCTCTCGCCGAAGCAGATGGCGCCGAGGAAGAGTTCCGTATCGAACATGCCGAGGCGGGCGACCCCGTGGTGGCCACGGCGCAACATCACGCGCAGGATCTCGGCCCCGAGTTCTGCCTCGCTCATGCCCTCCTCGAGCAGCGTCGGGACGACCTCTTCCAGGACCTGTTGGTGGATGTGGCCGGCGGCCTCCAGGCGCTGCAGTTCCCACGGGCTCTTGACGGCGCGCACGGCACTCAGATGTGAGTCCAGGGCCTCGAAGCGCTCGAAGGGCAGGTACTTGCTGATCCGCTCGACGTGCGCCAGCGACACGCTTTCCTTCTCGATGAGGCAACTGGGCGGCCGGTTCGGCCAGGCCGCCGCGAGATCGCGGAAACTGCGCATGGGCTGCAGGCGGGGGAAGGCGGACTCCGCGGTCGAGCGGGTCAGGCTGCGCCGCACCCAGAGCACGGCGTCGCCATCGCGCGGGATGACCAGGGCCCCGCTGGGCATGGTGCCGGTGAGGTAGTAGATGTTGACTTTGCTCAAGACTAGGGCGGCACGCCACTCCGGGGCGCGTTCGTCCAGTCGCTGGCGCAGGCGGATGAGGCGGGCATCGAGGTCTTCGCGGGGGACGCAGGACATAACAGCGGGTTCCCTATGAGCGCTACGCGCCGGACGTGGGGCGTTCGTGCTACCGGCCCTGGGCCATCAGCGCCTCAATCTCGTCGGGCTCGATGGGGATGGAGGCCAGCAGGTTCTCGTTGCCCGCGGCGGTGATCAGGACGTTCTGTTCCAGCCGCAGGCCCAGGTTCTCTTCGCGGATGTAGATGCCGGGCTCGACGGTCAGGACCATTCCCGGCTCCAGGGGTTGGTCGGGGAGGGCGACGTCATGCACGTCCAGCCCGAGGTGGTGCGCGGTGCCGTGCATGAAGTAGCGCCGCCGCGGCGGGTCCTCCTCAGTCTGCGTGCTGACGGCGTCAGCCGTGATCAGTCCGAGGTCGACCAGGGCGCCGTCCATGACGCGCCGGACCTCATTCTCGTACTCCTTGAGCATGACGCCGGGCCGGAGCAGGGCCATGGCTTCGCGCTGGACTCGCAGGACGGCGTCATAGACGGCGCGCTGGCGTGGGGTGAAGCGGCCTGAGACGGGGATGGTGCGCGTCATGTCGGCGCAGTAGTGTGCCCAGCAGGCGCCGACGTCCAGCAGCAGGAGGTCGCCGTCCCTGCAGGTGCCGTGGTTCTGGTTGTAGTGCAGGATGCAGGCGCTGGCGCCCGCGGCGATGATGGGCGGGTAGGCGAAACCGACGGCGCGCCGGCGCAGGAATTCGTGGGCAAACTCAGCTTCGATTTCCCACTCGCCCAGGCCGGGGCGCAGGACGCCCAGCACGCGCCGGAAGCCGGCATCGGTGATCGCGCAGGCTGTGCGGATCTGGGCGATCTCAGCCGCGGACTTGACCATCCGGCACTGGGCCAGCAACGGCGCCAGGCGCCGGTAGGTGTGCAGCGGGTAGCGTTCGCGGCACTCGCGCACGAAGCGGTCGTCATGCGTGGGCACGGCGTTGGCCGAGCGGGCGTGCTCATTGAGGTTGAGGTAGACGTTCTCCGCGCGCAGCAGCAACCCGCGGAAGGCGCCCTCGAAGCCGCCCAGCCACTGCACATTCTGGACGCCTGACGTGGCCCGCGCCTCATCCTTGTTCAGCAGCGGCCCGTCCCAGATGCGCATGGTCTCGCTGGTCTCCTTGACGAACAGGATCTCGCGCTGTTTGGGGTCAGGATGGTCGGGGAAGAGGACGAGCGTCGCCTCGGGCTGGTCGACGCCGGACAGGTAGAAGAGGTCGGCGTTCTGCTTGAAGCCCAGCACGCCATCGGCGTTGGTCGGCATGATGTCGTTGGCGTTGAGGACCGCCAGGCTGCCGGGGGCCAGCAGGGCGGCGACACGGGCGCGGTTCGCCTCGAAGAGGGCCTTGTCGATCGGTTCGTAACGCACGCGCGCTCCTTGTCTTGAGTCGCTGTCTGGCCGCACCGGCTGCGCCCGCCGGCCGCCAGCAGCGTCAGCCCGCAGGGTGCGACGAAGATAGCCGGCAACCGCGCCGCGCGCAACTGCGGCGGGTGGGCACTCAGGGCGGTTTCGTTCTGCAGGAGAAGCAGCTCTCCAGCGCCAAGCAGCGGGCGCTGGGTCGCCCGGCCATGGCCGGATGGCACTCAGGAAGGGCGTGCAGGACAGGCGTCTGCCGTTGGAGGGCGAAGCTCCCCTGGGGCGCATGCCCCGCTGAGCCGCCGGCCATGCCCGGATGGAACTCAGGAAGGGCGTGCAGGACAGGCGTCTGCCGTTGGAGGGCGAAGCTCCCCTGGGGCGCATGCCCCGCTGAGCCGCCGGCCAGAGGCGGGAGACGGGGGACGGCTCATCGCCTGCACGCAGGCCGGGGAGATTCGCCCTCCAGCCCAGCCCCCGGCTGGCGCCGGACATACCTACCCGCGCGCCGCGGCCGCTCCGGGGCGGGTTTGCAGGCGCGTACTGCTTGCCACACATGAGTGGCGCTGTACGTTCAGGAAGGTCACGCTTGCGCTGCCGCTTCGGAGGCCATACCGCCCATGCGAATCCCGTGTCTGCTGGCCGTCTTGGCCAACCTGGTTGCGGTGGTTGCTGCCGCCGCGGCCGAGTCTGAGCGCGTCTGGGAGTTCACCGGGGCTGACGGCGATGGCTGGAGGTCCACGCAGGACGTGCGCCCCCTGGAGGCCAGCGCCGGCGCGCTGCGGGTCGCCACCACGGGCGCCGATCCGGGGATCACCGTGCCGGTTGCCGGCTTCGTCCCCAGCGCGGCGGAGTGGGTTGAGTTGCGGCTGCGGGCCAGCCACACCGGGAATGCTCAGTTCTTCTGGTTCCAGGAGGATGGCGAGGGCTTCGGCGAGACCACCTTCCACATCCCCCGCGCCGGCGAATGGGTCGACCTGGCCGTCTTTCCCGCCTGGGGACGCAGCGGGCCGATGCGGGCGCTGCGGTTGGATCTCTACCACTTCGATGCGGGCTGCAGCTTCGAGATTGAGCGTATCGCGGTCTGTTCCTGGCCTGCGGCCGGGGCTGGGCTGGAGGCCGGGCCGTGGGTCTTCGACGGCCCGGGCGCCACGGCGCGGTGGGCCGACTGGCGGCCGACGCGGCACGCCGATGTCTTCATGTCACCGCTGCTTGCCGCCGAGGGACCGCCTGCCGGCGGCTGGGCGGTGGTTCGCCTGCGCGCCGCCGTGACCTGCGTGCCGGCCGTCCTCTGGTTCGACGCCAAGACCGGGCAGGCCGGCCGACTCGCCTTCCCGGTGCGCGGTGACGGGGTCAGCCGCACCTACAATGTGCAACTCGGCGGCGACCCGGCCTGGAGCGGGCGCTGCGCCCGTGTCGGCCTCGAGATCCCGTTGTCGGTGCAGGCGAGTATCCAGGTGGAGGCGCTGGCGCTGACCGCGGCGCCCGGCGGGGCGCCAGAGTTGGCCGGGCGCTACCTTGGCTTTGAAGAGGCCCACAACCGTGCCGGCCGGCCGCGCCGACTCCTGGCTGTGGTGGAGAACAGCGGCGGTGGCACGACGGCCGCGGCGACGGTGGCTCTCGGGGTTCCTGGTGGCGTGGCCCTGGTGGGCGGCGCCGGCGCCGAGGCCGGGGTGCCGGCGCTGGCGCCGGGCGAGCGCTTTCGGCTGAGCTGGGAGGTGCAGGCTGCGCTGGCCGGCACCTACGATGTGACGCTCAGCGGGCCGGCGGCAGGGAGCCCCCTGGCCACGGCCTCGCTGACCTTCCTGCCCGAGCGGCCCGTGGTGACGGCGGCGTACGTGCCCGAGCCGCAGCCCGTGGCGACGGCGGTGGACGTGTTCATGTTCTACTTCCCGGGCTGGGACTCGCCGGCCAAGTGGGCCCCGATCCGCAGTGAGACCCCGGAACGCCGGCCGTTGCTGGGATGGTACGATGAGGCCAACCCGGAGTGCGTGGACTGGCAGATCAAGTGGGCGGTGGAGAACGGCATCAGCGGCTTCATCCTCGACTGGTACTGGAACCGCGGCGAGCAGCAGTTGGATCACTGGCTGCGGGCCTACCGGCAGGCGCGTTACCGCGACCAGCTCAAGCTCTTCCTGCTGTGGTGCGATCACAGCGGCACGGACATTCGGACCCCGGAGGACATGCGCGTCCTGGCCCGCCACTGGATCGAGCAGGTGTTCAGTCTGCCGGGTTACTACCGCCTCAACGGTCAGCCGGTGGTGGCGCTGTTTGAGCCGGATCGGCTGCGTGCGGCGCTGGGTGGCTCCGCCGCGGTGCGCCAAGCCTTCGAGATCTGCCAGACGCTGGCGCGGGAAGCCGGCTACGCGGGCATCGCCTTCCTCAGTGCCAACAACAACTACCCGAGCGCCGAGGCCGCCACGCTCGCCGCGGAGGGGTACTACGGCGCCACCACCTATCACGAGCCGGGCTACGACTACCACGACTGTCCCAGCCAACAGATGCGGAGCTATGCGAAGCAGGTGCAGACGGCGCCGTTCAAGTGGCAGGCCAGCCTGCAGGCGAACCCCGCCATGGCCTACTTCCCCGTGGTTGACAGCGGCTGGGACTCACGCCCCTGGCACGCCTATCGCGGCGCCATCGTCGGCGGCCGCTCCGTGGCGCGGTTTGAGGAGTGGTTGCGCCAGGGAAGCGACCTCTGTGCTGCCCGCGGCATCCCGCTCCTGGTGCTGGGACCCGCCAACGAGTGGGGCGAGGGCAGCTACCTCGAGCCCTGCACAGAGTTCGGTTTCGGCATGTACGAGGCGGTTCGCCGCGTCCTCGGTAAAGGCGACCCCGCCGCCTGGCCGGAGAACCTGAGTCCGGCGGACGTCGGGCGCGGGCCCTACAGCTTCGACATGAGCGCCGGGCGGCAACGCTGGACCTTTGACGACGGCCTGCAAGGCTGGAGCGCCGGCAGTGGCTGCGTGGTCGAAGCGCGCGCCGGGGAACTGCAGGTGCGCTCGGTCAACGAGGATCCGACGCTCACCTGCGCCGTGGATTTCCACGCCGAGACCGTCACCCAGTTCGTGGTGCGCCTGCGCTGCCGCGGCGGGACGGAGAAGGCGAACTACGGCCAGCTCTTCTGGGCGACGGAGGGGGATTCGCTCTCGGGTGCCGCTGTGGTCGGTTTCGTCTTCGCGGATTCCGAGGAACCGCGCGAATACCGGATCGCGCTCGCCAGCGCGCCGCGCTGGCGCGGCCGTATCGTGCAGTTGCGCTTCGACCCTTGCTGCGAAGCTGGCCTGACCGTGATGGTCGACGAGATGCGGTTCGAGTGACGTCCTGCGGACGGCGGGTATTGCGGACGGGTCCTGCGGACGGCGGGTGGGCGGGGCGCCCGTTCTCCTGGAAGGCGAATCCTGCTGTCCAGCGGGACCTGCTTGCAGGCGGTGAGCCGTACCCCGTTGCCGGCCGGCGGCTCAGCGGCGCACGGGTTTCCGGTAGGTACCGCGCTGCAGGTCGCGCAGGGGCCGGTAGCCGATGAGGATGAGGCCCTGTTCCTGCACGATGCGGCGGGTCTCGGGATCGTCGAAGAAGGTCTGGAACTCGCCCGCGCGCCAGTTCCAGCTCCCGGTGATACCCTGCATCTCGGCCGTGGCCAGGGCCGGGTGGATGAAGATCTCGGTCACGCCCGGTTTGAGGTCGCGCAGGACGGCGTGCCAGTGTTCGGCGGCGCTGGCGCCACGTCTGCCGTCCTCGAGGAAGAGGTAGTCCGGGAAGACCAGCCCCAGCGCGCGCAGGGCCGGGCGTAGCCACTTCGCCCCCTGCTTGGCGCACATCTCCTGCGACGGCATGCGCAGCGGCAGATCCAGCTTCAGCGCCAGGCGGATGTAGCGCAGGGCGTAGGGCAGTGCATACTGCATGGCCCCCATATGGGAATCGATGTGCGTGAGGTCGATGCCGGCCGCCATGGCCTTGTCGACCTGCGCGACGGCCTCGCGGTAGACGGCCGCGGGATGGCTGTGCGTGTAGACTCCCCGCTCGCCGAAGACCTCAGGCCAGAAGCAGCCCTCTGGGTCGACCAGCGTCGGTACTTGGTCGGCCGGCAGGATGGGCCCCCAGCGGTAGGTCTTCCACTCGGCGGTGTGGGTCAGGTGAATGCCGATATCGGCCTGCGGGTGCGTCCGCGCATACTCCGCGACCTCGGGGAAACCCGGTGCCGGGACCATGACGGTGCAACTGCCCATCAGCCCCTGCTCGAGGCCCTGGAAGGCGGCCGTGTTGGCGGAGTGACAGAGGCCGGTATCATCGGCGTTGACGATCAGCAACCGGTCCTGCGCCGAGTAGCCCAGGCGCACGGCCAGCGGGGTGGCATTGGCGCGCCAGCAGAGCAGCGCGAGCAACCCTGCCGTCAGCAGCACGAGCGCCAACAGACTCAGCAAGACGATAGCCATAGTGCGTTTTGCCCGACCGGTCATCGTGTGTGTGTGCCCCAGCGCCGGCCCGTGCTGCCGCCGTGTGGCTACTGATAGCCTGCGGAGGCGCTGACCGCAAGCCGGCCGCTGCCCTTTGGCCGCGGGCACGCTACCGAGGACTCATGCCGTCCTAACCTGTCGTAACCAGACGCTAACCGAAGCCTAATACGCGGGGGCTAACTTCCTCACATTGATCCTGACCAACTCAAGCCAGCGGCCCGGTGGTGAGACGCGCCGGGCCAGCGCGGAAAGGAGGTGGGCAGCGAGCCGTGAGGAGCGCAGGGCAGGGTCGATAGCGTCCGCAGAGACCGGAACGAAGCGACGACACGACGATAACGACAAGGAGTGCTAGGTGAACAGAGCAATGAATGGCATCGGTGTGGGGCTGACCTTTCTAGGCCTGGGCCTGGGCGCCCAGGAGACGGTCAGTAACGCAGAACTGCTGAAGGTCATTACCGAACAGAACAAGAAGATCGAAGCCCTGACCCAGCGGGTCCAGGAGATGGAAGGCAAGGCGGCCGCGGCTCCCGCGGGGGATGCCAGTCAGCTCAAGAAGGGGCTGATGGAGACCAACGAAGCCTTGGCCGAAACCAACAAGAAGATCGAGACGATCGGTAACCGCCTCACCTTGGGCAAAGGTATCGACGGCTTGAAGCTGACCGGCGACCTGCGCGTCCGTTACGAGCAGCGCAACCGTGAGCTGGAAGGAAAGGACGATGTGGCCAAGGGCGACGGCGACCGGACACGGTTCCGCAGCCGTCTCCGCGCGGGCGGCATCTGGACCAACACCACCGAGGACTGGGAGGTCGGTGCCGGCCTGGCCACCGGTGAGAAGAACGACGACCGCAGCACCAACGACACCTGGGGTCACGACAGCTACATTTTCGAGAAGGGTAACGTCTATCTCGACTATGCGTATGCCAAGCACACCTGGGTTGACCCGTTCGAGAGCGAGACCCTGCCCGGGCCGCTCTCGCTGACCCTCGGGCAGCAGCGCAATCCGCTGGTGAGCACGATCATGATGTGGGACTCGGACATCAACCCCGCCGGGTTCACGGCGCAGTACGGCGATCCCAAGGGTAAGGAGTACACGGGGATGTTTCTGACGCTCGGCGCCTACGTGCTGAGCAACCTGTCCACGGGTCAGACCATCGGCGGTGCCAACCAGGAGAACTGGGACGACAGCGCCTGGCTGTACGCCTCGCAGCTCGGCTACGCCTACAAGAGCGACTCGTTCGACGCCCTCGGCGCCATCGGCTACCAGCAGGTCAGCAACACCTACCGCAATATCTCCTCCGCGACCTGGGCCACCTCCAACTCGAACAACCCGAACACCGCCTGGGGCGGGGTCGACTCCGGCTACGAGTACCGCGTCGTGGACGCCTACGGCGAGGTCAAGACGACCTTCGCCGGCATCGAAGTGAAGCCCTACGCCCACCTGGCGATGAACTTCGGCGCCGAGGGCAAGAAGACCCAAGCCCGCAACAACGCTTCCGGCGAGAGCAACCCGGACGGCGACGACTTTGCCGGGATGCTCGGTTTCGACCTGAAGCGCGGCAAGTGGTCGCTGGGCTATGGCTATGCCTACATCGAGGCCGACGCCGTCTTCGGGCCGGCGCGCGACAGCGATTTCGGCGAGACGGCGGGCCTGCAGGATACCGACATCCAAGGCCACGTGTTGAAGTTGGGTTACAGCCCGACGAAGAACGTCACGATCGGTGCCAGTCTGTTCATGCTGGACCGGATCAACAACGTCGTGGCGTCCGAAGCCAATGCCGCGCAGCTACTCCAGCTTGACGCGGTGTACAAGTTCTAGTGAGTTTCCTGGCGCGGCGGCGTTGCCTGGTGCGCCAGGCGGCGCCGTTCGCACCCGGGGAATCCTCAACCGACGAGTGATGACAAGCACAGGAGAACGAGAGACCATGAAAGCAACCCTTAGTTACCGTTTGCGGCAGAGTCTCGCTGGGGCCGGCGCGCTGCTGGCGCTCGGCGCTCCCGGAGCGCTTTGGGCGCAGGCCCAGATCCAGGTGGACCCAAGTCTTAAGCCCTACACCAAGGTGGAGGGCGTCGCGGGTAACCTGAACAGTGTCGGCTCCGACACGCTGAACAACCTGATGACCTTCTGGGCCGAGGCCTTCCGGAAGGTCTACCCGAACGTCAATGTCGGCGTCGAAGGCAAGGGCTCCAGCACGGCGCCGCCGGCGTTGATTGCCGGTACCGCGCAGCTCGGCCCCATGTCGCGGGCCATGAAGAAGACCGAGATCACCGAGTTCGAGGGCACCTACGGTTACAAACCGACGCAGGTCACGGTTTCGCTGGATTCGCTGGCCGTCTTTGTCAACAAGGACAACCCCCTGCAGTCGCTGAACCTGGCGCAGGTGGACGCCATCTTCTCCAAGACCAGCAAGCGTCGTCTGGCTTCGATTGGCACGTGGGGAAGCGCCGGCGTCACCGATGCCGAGTGGGCCAGTCGCCCGATCAGCCTCTACGGCCGCAACTCCGCCTCGGGCACCTACGGATTCTTCAAGGAGCAGGTGCTGAGCAAGGGCGACTTCAAGGACACGGTCAAGGAGCAGCCGGGATCCTCGTCGGTGGTCATGGGCATCACCGAAGACAAGAATGGCATCGGCTACTCGGGGATCGGCTACCGCACCTCCGGGATCAAGGCCCTGTCGATCGCTGGCGACGACGGCGTGGCCTATGAGCCGAGCTACGAGAATGTCAAGCTCGGCAAGTACCCCATCTGGCGGCCGCTGTACGTCTACGTGGCGCGGAAGCCGGGGAAGCCGATGGATCTGCTCACCCGTGAGTTTCTGAAGTTCGTGCTCTCCAAGGAAGGCCAGGAGATCGTCATCAAAGACGGATTCTACCCCCTTTCCGCCGAGCAGGCCGCCAAGCAACTGGGCGCGCTGGAGTAGAGTAAGAGGGTACTGCGAGGAGCCTGCCCGCGCCCAACCAGGCGGCACGGGCGGGCTCCTCTGTTCCACGACCCGGAGACGTGGCCCCCGCTATGGACAAAAGGCACCTCAAGAGAATCCGCCGGCAGGACCGGGTCGCGCGTTGGTTGATCACCATCGGCGGCCTCAGCGTGATCTTCTGCGTGCTGACCATGCTGGTGTTGATTGCCGGGACGGCGCTGCCGCTGTTTCGGCCGGCGCGCCTCGTGGTCACCTCCGCCAGTCCGCTGCCGGCGGCGGCGGGGGAGACGATCCTCGCCGTCGGCGCCGACGACTACCGGGAGACCGGCTTTGTGGTGAATGACCGTGGCACTTTCACCTTCCTCGACCTGCGCAGCGGTCAGTGTCTTGACGAGCTTCGCGTCGTGCCGCCGCCTGGCGCGCAACGGGTTCTGGCGGCAAGGCACGATGGCGACCTGCGCTTTGCCCTGCTTTGGGACGAGGGCAGCACGACACTGACCCAGGTGACCTTCGCGAGTGATTTCTCCGGCCCCGAGCGGCAGATCACGCATCGGCTGACCGCGCTCGCCGCTTTCGCCCCGCTGCCCGGCGCGCCCGTGCCCTTGCTGGCGGCGTTGCGGGCTAGCGATGACAGCACCACCGAAGTGACGCTGGCGGACCGCCGCCGCATCAGCGTCCGGCGGCAGGCGGTGGCCGGCGACGACGAAACCAGCCCGGCCGCCCCGCAGGTCATGACGATCACAGATATACCGGAAGACATCACCGCCTTGGCGCTGGACCGTGAGGGCAAGGCGGTCTACGCCGGCACGGACCGCGGTACCTTGCTGCACTGGGACATCAGCGCTGACGTCCCCCAAGCGGTCGAGCGCCGGCGGGCCTTCGCCGACCACCGGGCCGTGACCGCGCTGGGACTGGTGTTAGGCGACGTTTCGCTCGCGGTCGGTGACTCCCAGGGCGGGGTCAGCACCTGGTCGCCGGTGGCCTTGTATGGGCCCGGCAGCAGTCGCCAGCTCGCGCCGATCCGCACCCTGTCGCCACAGGCCGGCGCCGTGGCTGGCTTTCTCTTCACCCTCCACGACAAGAGCGTGCTCAGCATCGGTGCTGACGGGGCCCTGCAACTGGACCACATGACCAGCAACCGGCACCTGCTCACCCTGCGCCCGCCGGTGCCCCTGCGGCAGGTGCAACTCTCGCTGCAGGGCGATACGCTGATCGGCCTCGACGCCGAGCGGCAGCTCCGTGTCTGGCAACTGCGCAATCCGCATCCGGACGTGAGTTGGCGGGTGCTCTTCGGCAAGGTCTGGTACGAGAACTACGACCAGCCGGCCTTCGTCTGGCAATCCTCGTCGGCGAATGACGACTCCGAGGCCAAGTACAGCCTCGTCCCGCTGGTCTTCGGCAGCCTCAAAGGGACCTTCTACGCGCTGCTCTTTGCGGTACCGATCGCCTTGCTCGGTGCGCTCTACACCAGCCAGTTCACGTCGCCGGAGACGCGGGGCATCATCAAGCCTGCCGTCGAGGTCATGGCGGCCATCCCGTCGGTGGTGATCGGCTTCCTGGCCGCGCTCTGGCTGGCCCCGCGGCTGGAGCGGGCCATCGTCTCCGTCTTCCTCTATGCCCTGGCTTTGCCGGTGACTCTGGTGCTGTTTCTCGCGGTCTGGCGCCGGCTGCGGCACCTGCACCTGGCCAAACGGATCGAGCGCGGCAGCGAGTTCCTGGTGGCGGTGCCGATCCTGCTGTTGGCGGGCCTGTTCGCCCACCTCGCGGCCCCGCCGCTGGAACGGACGTTCTTCCACGGCGACTTCAAGCTCTGGCTGTTCCAGGAGGCCGGCACGCGTTTCGATCCACGCAACAGTATCGTCATCGCCTTTGCCCTCGGGTTTGCGGTCATCCCCATCATCTTCACGATCGCGGAAGACGCCCTGGCGAATGTGCCCAAGAGCCTGAAGGCCGCCTCGTTGGCGCTGGGCGCCAGCCGCTGGCAGACGGCCTGGCGGGTGGTTCTGCCCTCGGCCAGTCCCGGAGTCTTCGCCGGCATCATCATCGGCTTTGGCCGCGCCGTCGGGGAGACGATGATCGTCTTGATGGCGACCGGCAACACGCCGATCCTGGACTGGGGCCTGTTCAGCGGGATGCGCACGCTCTCGGCGAACATCGCCGTCGAGATTCCCGAGGCACCCGCCGGCGGCACGCTGTTCCGGGTGCTCTTCCTGTCGGCGGTCCTGCTGTTCCTTCTCACCTCGGTACTGAACACGGCTGCCGAGCTTATCCGCCACCGGCTGCGCAAGCGTTACGGGTACTGACCATGCTGATGGGCAAGAAGCAACGCGAAAAGGGTGCCATCTGGGTCTGGCTGAGCAGCCTCTGTCTGGCCGCTATCCTGACCACCGTGGCGGTGATGTTGCTGGTCGTGGTGCGCAACGGCGTGGGCGTCTTCTGGCCCAGCCGCGTGGCACTCCTGACCCTGGACGACGGCACGCGCGCCCTGGGCGAGGTCATGCAATGGCAGACCGCCGCCGATGGCAAGGGTCGGCGCGTGCAGCTCAAGATCGGCAACCGTGACCTCTATGGCCTGGACTTCCGCTGGTTCGACGAGGTCGCCATCCGGCAGTTGACCTATCCGTCCGCGGCGGTGTGCGTCGAGCGCCGGGAGCACGGCAACTTCTATGGCTTCCTGAAGGGTGACACCGCGGCGGCCGGGACGGCGGCTGACGCCGGCAGTGCCCTGCGGCAGCGCTTCCTGGCCACCTGGCAGGACGTCAAGGCGCAGGCGGCGGCCGCGGCGGTGCTGCAGAGCGCCGCCAGCCGGGTCAACGGTAGCCGCGAGAGTCTGCGGCTGCAGCTCTTGCGCCGGCGCTACCACGGCCTGCCCGACGACTCGCCCGCGACTCGTGCGCTCCTGGCCACCGACGCGGAACTCAAGGCCCGCTTCACGGCCCTCGTGGATGAGCAGGGCCGACTCCTGGGTGCACTCCGTCAGCACACCACGACCTTCGTCGACGCGGGCGGACTGGAGAAAGAGACGCCGGTGGTGGATGTGGTGCGTCTGCACCAGCCCAACGCCATGTCCTTCGCTGCGAAGCTCGGCTTCTGCCTTGGCAAGATCTGGGAACTGCTCACGGGCGAGCCGCGTGAGGCCAACACCGAGGGCGGGCTCTTCCCGGCCATCGTCGGCACGGTCATGATGGTCTTCGTCATGAGCATCTTCTCGTTTCCGCTCGGGGTGATCACGGCGGTCTACCTGCGCGAGTACGCCAAGGACGGACTCCTGGTGCGGCTGGTGCGCATCGCGGTGAGCAACCTGGCCGGCATCCCCTCGATCGTCTACGGCATCTTCGGACTGGGGTTCTTCGTCTATGGCGTGGGCGGTGCCCTCGACCGGCTGCTCTACCCCGAGCGCCTGCCGACGCCGACCTTCGGCACCGGCGGCATCCTCTGGGCCAGCCTGACCCTGGCCTTGCTGACCGTGCCCGTGGTCATTGTGGCCACCGAGGAGGCCTTCGCGGCCATCCCGCGCGGCGTCCGCGAGGGCTCGCTGGCGCTGGGGGCGACCCAGTTGCAGACCCTGGTCCGCGTCCTCCTGCCGATGGCGTCGCCGGGCATCCTGACGGGGTTCATCCTGGCCATGGCCCGCGCCGCCGGCGAGGTGGCGCCGCTGATGATTACCGGCGTCGTGAAGCTGGCGCCGACCTTGCCCATCGACGGGGGCTTCCCGTACCTCCACCTCAACCGCAAGTTCATGCACCTCGGCTTCCACATCTACGACGTCGGCTTTCAGTCGCCGAACGTGGAAGCGGCCAAGCCGATGGTCTTTGTGACGACGCTGCTGCTGGTGCTGACGGTTCTGCTGTTGAGCAGTACCGCCATCATCCTGCGCAACAAGATGAAGAAGCGCTACACTCTGACGTCATTCTGAGAGGACGCCCGGCGGACGAGGCCGCCCATGCCATGCCAGCCGACGACACCCTGATCATCCAGCATCCGAATCCGGTGGTGCAGGCCACCGACCTGCGCCTCTACTACGGCCAGAGCGAGGCGCTGCATGGCATTACCATGGGCTTCCCGCGCCGGCAGGTCATCGCCCTGATCGGGCCCTCGGGCTGCGGCAAGTCGACCCTCTTGCGCTGCCTGAACCGCATGAACGACCTGATCGACGGAGTGCGCATCGAGGGCAGCCTCCGCCTCGACGGCGAGGAGATCAACCACCCGACCGTCGACGTCATTGAACTGCGGCGGCGCGTCGGCATGGTCTTCCAGAAGTCAAATCCCTTCCCGAAGTCGATCTACGAGAATGTGGTCTACGGCCTGCGCATTGCCGGGGTCAGGTCGCGGCAGGTCCTCGACGAGACCGTCGAAAAGAGCCTGCTCAGCGCCGCCCTGTGGAGCGAGGTCAAAGACCGCCTGCACGAATCGGCGCTGAGTCTCTCCGGCGGCCAGATGCAGCGCCTCTGCATTGCCCGCGCCATCGCCGTCAACCCCGAAATCATCCTGATGGACGAGCCCTGCTCCGCCCTCGACCCACGCTCGACTGCCCGCATCGAGGAGCTGATCGTCGAGTTGCGCAAGGAGTTCACCATCATCATCGTGACCCACAACATGCAGCAGGCCGGGCGCGTCTCCGACCACACCGCGTTTCTCTTCGAGGGGAACCTGGTGGAGTACGGCCCCACCGACCGGCTGTTCACCAATCCGCTGTCGCGGCAGACCGAAGACTACATCTCGGGCCGGTTCGGTTGAGCGGCGGCAGCCGCAGAGGAGTCGTGGTGCCATGCCCAACATCCTGCAGAACGAGATCGCCAAGCTCGAGGCGCGTCTGTTGCAGCTTGCCGGTTGCGCTGAAGAGAGCGTCCACCGGGCCGTCCGCGCCATGGT
This sequence comes from uncultured Victivallales bacterium, assembly GCA_903837355.1. GTDB lineage: Bacteria > Verrucomicrobiota > Lentisphaeria > Oligosphaerales > JAFGRS01 > CAILUI01. The sequence continues at coordinate 26,639 of CAILUI010000428.1, read as the reverse complement.
GGAACGCGACCGGGACTGTGCCCAGCAGGTCATCCTCGATGACGCGGAGATCGACACCCTCGAGGTCGACCTTGAGGAGGAAGGGCTCAAAGTCCTGGCCCTGCATCGCCCGGTCGCGGGCGATCTGCGTTTCATCATCGCGGTGCTGAAGATCAACAACGACCTGGAGCGCATCGGCGACATGGGCACGAGCATCGCCCGGCAGGCGCTGGTGGTGTCCCGGCGGGTCGACGTGGCGGTGCCCTTTGACGTGCTGGCGATGGCGCAGAAGGCGGTCGCCCTGCTCCGCCAGGCGTTGGATGCGCTGGTGCGGTCCGACGTTGACCTGGCCCGTCGGGTCCACGGTGCGGACAAGGATATCGATGCCGCGCACGAGGCGAATACCGCCAGCATCGAGGCGGCCATTGCCCGTTGCGTGAGCGGCACGAGCTGCTACCTGGCCTACCTGGCCGTCTCGCGCAGTCTGGAGCGCGTTGCCGATCACGCCAAGAACATTGCCGATGACGTGGTCTACATGCTCGAGGGGGACATCGTCCGGCATCGTGGCCCGTCAGGCCAGTATCCCCACCGCGGCCGCGGGCAGGCCCCGTCCGACGTCGCGGGGGCTGGTAACCGTACTGGGGAGTGACGCATGCGCCGCAAGAAACGTATACTCTGGCACCTGCTCGCCTGGAACCTGGCCATCGTCGTGCTTGCCGTGGTTGCCGCCTCCTGGCACGCCACGGTGACCGTGCACGACACCAGCCAGCGTGAGAACGAGGCGGCCCTGGGCGATCTGGCGCGCCTGGTCGAACACGACCTGGAGGGGCTACGCCTGGAGGACGAGGCCGCAGTCGATGCTCTCTGCAAGCACACGGGTGAACTGGGCAGCGCCCGCTTCACCGTAGTTGACCTCTCGGGTCGGGTGATCGGCGACAGCGCGGAGAGTCCGGCGGTGATGGACAACCACGGTAGCCGGCCAGAGTTGCGCGCCGCGCTGCAGGGCGACGTTGGCACCAGCATCCGCTACAGCCATACCCTGCGCGCCGAGCTGGTCTACGTGGCCTTGCCGTTGCGCCTTGATGGCCGCATCATCGGTGCCGTCCGCGCGGCGCGGCCGCTGACGCAACTGCAAACCGCGCTGGCCGCGGTGCAGCGCCGGGTGGTCGCGACGGGCGTGTTCATCGCCCTGCTCGCCGCGCTGGCCAGCCTGATCGTGGCCCGGCGTCTGTCCCGCCCGATCGAGCACCTGCGGCTGGGCGCGGAACGCTTTGCCGCCGGCGACCTCGAGCACCGACTGCGTGAGCCGGAGCCCGTGGAACTCGCCGAACTGGCGCGCACCCTGAACCAGATGGCCGAGCAGATGGCGGCGCGCATCGCCACCGTCACCCGCCAGCACAACGACCTCGAGGCCGTCCTCAAGAGCATGGCTGAAGGCGTGCTGGCGGTGGACAACCAGGGGCGTTTGATCACCGCCAACCGTGCCGCTGTCGCCATGCTCGAACTCCCCCTCGCCGGCATGCAGGGTCGCCCGCTGCAGACGCTGGTGCGGAACCCCGCGCTCCAGCGGTTGGTGACGGACGCCCTGCAGCAGGAGCAGCCGGTCGAAGGCGAGGTCGTGCTGCATGGACAGGCCGGCGAATGCTACCTGCAGGTGCATGGCGCCGCCCTCAGCACTGGCCGTACCCCCGGAGCCGGTGCCGTGATCGTACTGAACGACGTCACCCGCCTGCGGCGCCTCGAGCAGGTACGGCGCGACTTCGTTGCCAATGTCTCCCACGAACTGCGCACCCCGATCACCTCACTGAAGGGCTTCGTCGAGACCCTCCTCGGCGGCGCGATGCACGAACCGGAGAACGCGGAACGCTTCCTGCGCATCATCCTCCGCCAGGCCGACCGCCTCAATGCGATCATTGCGGATCTCTTGTTACTGGCGCAGATGGAACAGGCCGGGAAGGAGAAGAGCGAGACCGTGGAGGGCGTGAAGACCGCGCGGCTGGATGAGGTCCTGCAGGCGGCCGTCACTGCCTGCCATGCCAAGGCCGAGAGCCGGTCGATCCCGGTCAGCAGCACTTGCCCGGGGGCGCTGCTGGTGGGCGCCGACGCCCACCTCCTCGAGCAGGCGGTGGTCAACTTGCTCGACAACGCCATCAACTACAGCGAGTCCGGCCGGCCGGTGCAACTGGTCGGCCGCGAGCATGAGGGCGAGGTGCTGATCGAGGTCCGCGACCAGGGCTGCGGCATCGCGGTCCAGCACCTGACGCGTATCTTCGAGCGCTTCTACCGGGTGGACAAGGCGCGCAGCCGCGAGGTGGGCGGCACTGGCCTCGGTCTGGCCATCGTCAAGCACATCGTGCAGGTGCATGGCGGCTCGGTCAGCGTCAGCAGCGAACTGGGCAAGGGCTCGGTCTTCACCATTCGCCTCCCGGTGCCCAAGCCGTAGAACGGTCGCACCTGACTGGAGAAGTAGGAGGCGAGGTCGCCGTTCGCGACTCTGGCGTCGAAGAGCCAGACCGTGGCCACGGTCCTTTCGGCGTCGGTGAGTCCATCGAAACCCACCCGGTCCAGACGGTCAAAGGCACCTTGCGCGGCAAGATCGGTATTCATGGCGACTCCAGTCTCCATCCGCCCCGGAGGTCCTCTACCTGTCGGCAACGCCAGGGCCGCTTTGCAGGTGCTTCCTCAGTACATCGTAAGCTGGCTTCCGGGTCAGGTCGCCGCGAAGCAAACCGCTGTCCACATGGTAAGCGGATGTGTCGCCCTCCGTGATCAGGCTGAAGTAGTACGCCTCCTCCACCGGCAGAGCGTCAAGGGTGTGAAGGCATGCCTCAAGGCGCCGCGCGTGGTATTCCGGATCATATTTCTCGAACGTCGGGTTTGGGCACCCGAACTCTGAGACGAGGGTCGGTTTGTCACACATTGCCTTGGCATAGCCGAGATAAGCTGCCCAGTTCTCGGGATCGTCGTACAGGTGGATGTCGATCGCGTCGTATCTCGCGCCGGCGAGCACCTGGCCGACGCGCGCCTCGTATTCCGGCAACCGTGCGAGGCACTTCCGGATGTACGCCTCGAGGGTTGAGCGGGACTGGCCGGCTCGGTACGCCGATTCCAGCGGGAAAACGTAGCGGTCGGGCTGCTCCGTGTGCAGTCGCAGCGCGAACAGTGCGTACGTCATGCTGCCGAGCACGACTCGTGTCGTCGGCGAATTCGCTTTGAACGCATCGTATAGCAGGTTCGTTGCCCGGATCATATCCTGAGCCGTTCCGGGGTAAGCATCAGGGTTGTCCCATTCGTTGCCGAACTGCACCTGCGCGATTCGTCCGGCGTACCGTCGGGACATCACCGTGACGAAATCCCTGAACGCGTCATAGTCGCTGAACACCGCGCCGAGCTTACCCACCTGCTGCCGCTCCATCCATGCGGGCGCATAACTCTCGATCGTGAGGAGCAACCGGAACCCCATCTTCTCGCAGAAGGCAATGCGGTCGTCCATCGCCTGCCAGTAGTACTCGCCTCTCCGGGGCTCGCGGAAGCGCCAGTTCTCAGAGTAGCGGATCGTCTTGACGCCGAGCGCAGGAACCTGGCGCGCGGTGACCGCTCTGCCCTTCTCGTCAGCCATCGGCGGGAATGCGATGCCGTACAGCGGGCGCCCCGGTCTGCGCCTGCCGCTCGGCTCACCCGGGCTCGGGGAACGCGCGGACTGGGGGATCGAGTCCGAGGACGCAGGCGCATTGCCGAGCGGGAGCGCACGCGCAGACCCGTTGTCAGGCGGGATCGTTCCCTGACGAGGGCTGCGCTCGAAGCACGAGCAGCACAGAGACAGGCCGGCCCCGCAGAGCGCGACCAGCAGGAGCGCGAGCACCAGTGACCTCGACCCATCCCCTTCACTGACGGCACGCGCTGGGTCTGGCCTGTCCATCGGGTTGCTCATGCTCGGGGGCGTCCTCCTGCGGCCGGCTCACTGCCCATCGGCGCCTTGGCGCCGTCCGCCGGTCCGCCCTCACTGTAGCCCGACCCTATCCAAAAAGACCGTGGAGGGCCTGGAATTCCCCTCAGACCGCTTGGAAGTTAACCATAAATAGTTATGCACAAAGTATTTGTAGATATATTAGTGACTTATAGTGCAGCTTACGTTAGCGGCGGGCCTGGATCGGTCCAACCGGGCTTTGGCGTGCCGGGACACGTTTCTGACCGATCTGGTGCGCGAAGCACTGGCTTTGGGGCGCTTCGGGAGAGCCGCCCCGACTGCGGCAACGCACCGTCCAGGCTTCAGCCGCGCCGAACGACACCGCTACGCTCCCGCTGCGGACGGCCCTTCGCGCGGCGCTTCTCATGCCTACCTAACGCGCCCTAATGCCGTGCTAACGTCGGCCTCATAGGGCAAGCCTATACTCCCTTTGAGCAGCAGACCCGTGGGCCGGGGCGTTGGGCCTCGGCAGACCTGCCGGGCCAGTCGTCGGGGTTCCTCCGGCGCTCCGGGTAGGGGCGGGTAACACAGGAAGAAGGGCGGATAGGATGGAATCCCGAGCCGATCTGCATGTGCATAGCCGGTACTCCGATCGTCCCAGCGAGTGGGTGCTGCGCCGCATCGGCGCTCCCGAGAGCTTCGTGTCGCCGCGCGACCTCCACGCCAGCGCCCGGCGCCAGGGCATGGAGTTCGTCACCATTACCGACCATAACAGCATCCGTGGTGCCCTCGAGATCGCGGACCTGCCGGGCACCTTCCTTTCCAGCGAAGTAACCTCGTACTTCCCGGACGATGGCTGTAAGGTCCACATCCTGGTCTTCGGCCTGAGCGAGGTCCAGTTCGAGGCGATTCAGGAGGTCCGGCAGGACATCCGCGTCCTGCGGGACTACCTCGTGGACCAGCGCCTGGCGCACAGCGTGGCCCACCCGACCTTCGCCGTCAACAACCGGCTGACCGTCGCGCACATCGAGCAGTTGCTGGTGCTGTTCAACACCTTTGAGGCACTGAACGGAACCCGGCAGGCGCGGGCCAATCGGCTGGTGGAGGTGCTGCTCGCCCACCTCACGCCCGAGCTGCTCGCCGAGATGGCGGCCGTGCAGGCGCTGACGCCCACCGGGGCGGAACCCTGGCGCAAGGCTCTGACCGGCGGCAGCGACGACCATAGCGGCTGCTATGTCGCCTCGGCGCACACGCTGACCCCCCCGGCCGCCTCGGTCACCGAGTTCCTCGAGCACCTGCGCGCCGGTCGCCATGCGCCCGCGGGCCAGTCCGGGACGGCCGTGCGCTTTGCTCACAGTCTCTATCATATTGCTTACAGCTACTACCGCGACCGCCTGGCCAGCGGGCGCGGCGGCCACTCGAAGCTCATCGAGGCCCTGCTGCAGCGGTTGACGCACACACCGCCCCCGGCGCCGGAGTCATTCCCCTTCCTGCGCTCGCTCAAGCGGACCTTGTTGCGACCGTTGCAGGCGAGTCGGCTCAGTCCCGTGGAGGAGCGCCTGGCGCGCGAGTTCTCCGGGCTGCTGGCGCCGCCGCGACCGGGGGCTGTGCCGCAGCCCGCTAGCGCGGCCAGCGACAAGGCCTTCGCCATGGCCTGTCGGCTGAGCCACGGCGTCGGCTACCATTTTCTGCAGACCTTCGCCACCCATCTCGGCAACGCCTCGCTCCTGGAGAGCCTGCAGTCGCTGGCGGCACTGGCGCCGGTTGGGCTGGCCATCGCCCCCTACCTGACCGCCTACGCCACTCAGCACAAAGACGACCGGCTGATGACGGATCTCGAACAGCGCTTCGCGCCGCTGGCCGCCGACCTGCTACCCACGCGCAAGGCCTGGATCACCGATACCTTCGACGATGTCAACGGCGTCGCGATGACCGTGCGCCGACTGACTGAGACGGCGCGGCAACAGGGCCGCGACCTGACCGTCCTCACCTGTCTCGAGAAGCCGCCCGTCCCGGCCCCGGAGTGGTTGATGAACTTCACTCCGGTCGGCATGCTGAGCATGCCCGAGTACCCCAGTCAGCAGCTCGCCTTTCCGCCCTTTCTCGAGGTCGTCGAGTACCTGGAGCGCGGGCAGTTCACGGAGGTGATCATCTCCACGCCGGGGCCGCTTGGGCTCACCGGCCTCGCGGCGGCGCGGCTGCTCGGGCTGCGGACCGCCGGCATCTACCACACCGACTTCCCGGAGTACGTCCGGGTCATGACCGACGATGACGACCTGGCGCAGTTGGCGGGGCGGTTCATGTGGTGGTTCTACGGCCAGATGGACATGGTCTTCGTGCCCAGCGAGTGGTACCGCCAAGAGCTCCGCGACAACGGCCTGGACCAGAAGCCCATCGAGGTTCTGCCGCGCGGCGTGGACACCGCGCTGTTTCGTCCCGAGCGGCGCGATCCGGAGTTCCTGCACCAGTTTGGCGGCAACGGTCACTTCAAGTTCCTCTACGCCGGACGGGTGTCCCCGGAGAAGAACCTCGGTACTCTCGTGGACGCTTTTGACGACCTGCGGCGCGGCGGCTGTCCCGCCGAGTTGGTGATCGTCGGTGACGGACCGTTGTTGCCGGAACTGCGGGCGCGCTGCGCCGGGCGTGCGGACGTCGTGTTCACCGGTTTCCTCCGCGGCGAGGCGCTGGCCAGTGCCTATGCCAGTGCCGATGCCTTCGTCTTTCCCAGCACCTCGGATACCTTCGGCAACGTCGTGCTCGAGGCTCAGGCCTGCGGTCTGCCGGCCATTGTTTCCAACCAGGGCGGTCCCCAGGAGATCGTGCGGGAGCATCGTTCAGGAATGATCGTCGACATGGCTACCGCCAGGCCGTTACGCGACGCGATGGCAGCGCTGTACGCCGACGCCGACCTGCGGCAGGCCATGGGCGAACGGGCGCTGGCCAATGCCCGCGAGCGGAGCTGGCCGCGCATCCTGGAGTCCTTCTGGCAGGCCTCGGGGAAGGGGGCGAGGCGGTGACCATGGCCCGGAACCGGGTACAACCGGCCGCCTGCGTCCCCCGGGGCGCGCCCCTGCGCCTCGCCCTGATCTCAGAGACGTTTGGCCCGGAAGTGAACGGGGTCGCCCGCACCCTGGGCACCCTCACCGCGGGGCTGCGTGACCAGGGCGACGAGGTGCTGCTGGTGCTGTCCAGCCACCCGGCTGGCAGGCAGGATGCGGGCTGCCCAGAGCGGACCGAGTGCATTCCCTCGATCGCGTTGCCCGGCTATGCCGAGGTACGATTGGCGCTGCCGCCGCCGGGGCGCCTGGGTGCCGTCCTGCGCCGGTTCCGCCCCGATGTCGTCCATCTGGCGACCGAAGGCCCTCTGGGGTTCGCCGGCTTGCGGGCGGCGCGGCAACTGCGCCTGCCCTGCGTGAGTTCCTACCACACGAACTTCGCCATGTACCTCGGGGCATACCGCCTGGGCGCTTGCACTGCCCTCGTCTGGAAGTACCTGCGCTGGTTCCACAACCGCACGTTGGCGACGCTCTGCCCGACGGCGGCCCTGCAGCAGACGCTCAACGAGCGGGGCTTCGAGCGCGTCGGCGTCTGGAGCCGCGGCGTCGACAGCGCCCTGTTTGCCCCGGACCGCCGTCGGGAAGCGCTGCGGGTGCAGCGTGGCGCCGGGCCGCAGGACCGGGTGCTCCTCTACGTCGGCCGGCTGGCCGCCGAGAAGAACGTGGAGGCCATCCTGGCCGCCTTCAGGCTGCTGCATGACTGGGGGACGCCGGTGCGGCTTTGGGTGGTCGGTGACGGCCCCCGGCGGGCCCAGCTCGAGCGCCAGGCTGGTCCCGGGGTCACCTTCACCGGCTTCCTGCACGGCGAGGCGTTGGCCGAAACCTACGCCTCGGCTGACCTGTTTGTCTTCGCCTCGTACACCGAGACCTTCGGCAACGTGCTGCAGGAAGCCATGGCTTCCGGACTGCCGGTGGTGGCGGTCCGCGCCCCGGGTCCGAGCCAGATCGTCCGGCACGGCGCCACCGGGCTGCTGGTGGACGGAGCCGGGCCCGAGATCCTGGCGCGCGTCTGCGATGCCCTGAGCAGGGACGAGGAAAGCCGGCTTCGCTTCGGCCGCAAGGCCCGCGAGGCGATGCTTGAGCGGCGTTGGGAAACCATCAATGCCAGCGTGCGGGAATTGTACCTGGACATCCGGAGCGCACCATGAGCCAGTCCTCCACCACCATGGCCCCCGGCCCCCGGCTGAGCGCGCCGCCGCCGGCAGCCGGTTCCCGGCCGGACCTGCAGGAGTGTCTTACGCGGATGGGCATCCGTCGCGGGCGCCCAGAGACCTTGCCCTTTGGCGTCGGTGATGTTACGGCCGGCTCCGAGAATGAGCTCCAGACGGTGGTCATCGGCGACCCCCAGAGCGCAGACTTGCCGCGCACGGTCGCCGAGTCGGGCTTCTTCGCCAACGTCAGCCGTCGGGTTGCCGCTGGCGATGCGCCCCGGCGGACGCTTCAGGCCCTCCAGTCATGGCTGCACGACAACGCCGAGGGTGTCTGGGAGAACAGTTGGGTGCGCTTCCCGCAGCGCCTGCTCTCGCCCGGGGCCGCGGCCGTGCTGGCCACGGACCTGGCGGCGGACCGCCGGCAGCCGGCCGCGGGGCAGCGCCAGGACGTGGACCGCTTCCTGGTGTCGGTGGGCGGCGAGAGTATGGTCAGGGTGCCCGTCAGCTACCTGCTCAAACTGGCGCTGGCGGACAGCCTCTACGCCGACCCGCCAGCGCCGCCGGCATGGCGCCAGACCGGCGAGCGCCTGCTGGGGCATTTCCTCAGTGACAACACCTCGCCCGAGACCTGCTCCTTCCACGTGGTTACCCTGGCGCCGGAGCGCGGCAATGGGCGCGACCTGGCCCGCGAGACCGCCAAGCGCTTCCTGCTGACGCATCTGCTGGCCATGTACGCCAACGAAGCCTTTGGCCTGCGCGCCTCGGGCCAGCAGACGCTGGTGTTCTTCTCGCCGCACCCGCCGGTCCGGCAGAAGGCGCTCAGCGAGTGCATTTCGGACGCTTTCTACCGCGACTTGTTCATGAATCCCTGCCTCTCGGGATGGGACTGCGGCGAGGCCAAGCACGAGTACATGCGCCTGTGTCACCAGGTGCTCAGCCGCAGTCACCTGAATGCGGTTGCCAAGCTCAACGAATGCGGCATCATCGCGCGGGACCTCGTCGTCCTCCCCAGCAACTCCAATATCAGCCTGGCCAACAACGGCACGCATATCAGCCTCGGCAGCCGCCGTCTGACCGAGTTGCGGGCGAGCCCTGCCTCCGGTTTCACGGCGGCCCACGAGAAGCACGTCGCCGATCTGGCCACCAAGATCATGGAGCACTTCCTCCCGCTCTTCGTCGGCACCTACTCGGCCGATCCCTACCGCATCGACTTCCAGGATTTCCATCCCGAGAAGGTGCTCGGTTTCCTCGCCCACGAACTGGACTACAGCCACCTGCGCATGCTCTGGTGGCGCTGGCGCCGCAAAGCGGCCAACCGCGTCCTGGGCCACGCCCTGACCCCGTGGGGACCGCGGCGTGCCGACCGCTGGCTCGGCCGGCTCCTGGGGCTGCGCGGGGACTGGGTCCCCGACTTCCGCCTGCTTGACTACCTCGCGGCGCTGATGAGCACCCACCGCAGTCCGGCTCTCGACGGCTCGCTTGGCAACAGTGCCCGGCTGAAAGGCGACCTGGAGGACCTCGGCGTCTTCGATGCCCGTATGTCGCTCTATCTACTGATGAAGGCGCGCGAGTTCGACGGCATCGGCTTCTGCGGTTTCGAGGGCCGTTACTACTCCGTCTTCCCCAGCCTGCGTGACGACATGGCGCCGGCCATCGATCTGCAGATGCTGATCACGGCCCTGGCGTTCAAGTACATGGCCGAGGGCACGGTCGAGCATCACGATATCCCGGACGACCCGGTGGTCGAGAGTGAACGCCGCCAGGCCTTCTTCGCGAGCGCCATCGGCGTCAGCCACATCTACATCCACACGCAGACGAGCAACCGCTTCATGCACCGCATTCTGGCCAAGGTGGGCACCATCCGCAGCAGTCGGCGCTACCCCAAGTACTGGAAGATTCGCTTGAAGGACTACCGGCAGGCTCTGCTGGCCGTGCTTGAGCAGGATGCTGCCGACTTGGTCGAGCGCTTGGGGGTGCCGACGCTTCTGCCGGACCTGCGCGAGCGTCTCGCCGGCGGTCCGCGGAACGCGGCCGTGCGCCTGGCCGGCGAGATCTCCCGAGCCGCCGGCGTGCGCTCCCCGCTGGCCGCCAACGCCGGGGACTTCAACCGTGCGGCTGAAGGGCACTACCGGGACGAACTGCGGCGCCGGCACCTGGCGGAGGCCCTGGACTTCCTCACCGAGGATTTCAGCACGCGCCACCGCGCCGCCCTTGACGAGCGACCCGAGTTGCGCGCGGCCGTTGCCCGTATCACGGACGGGGTGGCAGTGGCGGACTACCTCGACGCGCACCGCGGTGAGCTGCTGGCTGACAGCGCCGGTTCCGAGACGCTCAGAGCGCTCATCCACCTCCTGCTCGCCAGCGCCCGGATCGATGCCGAGGAAGCCCGGCTGGCACAGATCGGAGAAGCCTGATGCAGCCCCATCAGTACGTCGACCGCCGCAGCGGCGCCGTGGTCGATGAGCGGCTCTTCGCCGACCGGGTCATACGCTTCCTGTACTCGGGGATGCGCGAGCATCCCGGCAGGCTCTTCCGCGAACTGGTCGGCCCGCGCAGTTCCGCGCTGCTGGCCTGCCTGTACTTCGATTCCCACCTCAAGCGCAGCCTGGTCGGCAACCGTTCATTCCTCAAGGCCTGCGGCGTCTGCCTCGAGGAGTGCGCCGATGCCCCGGCCAGCCTGGATACCCCGCGCCGGGTGTTCGAGCGGCGTATCCGCTACTGGGACTGCCGGCCACTGCCCGCCGAGCCGGACGCCGTGGTGTCGCCCGCGGACGCCCGCGTCCTGGTGGGCGATCTCAGCCCCGGCCAACCGCTCTTCCTCAAGGGCAAACTCTTCGATCTCGGCGAACTCCTCGGCGCCGGCAAGGTGACCTGGCGACGGGCCTTCCGCGAGGGGCGGGCGGCGGTGTTCCGGCTCACTCCTGACCGCTACCACTACAACCACACCCCGGTGGCCGGGCGCGTCGAGGACATCTACGAGGTGGATGGGCTCTACCACTCCTGCAACCCGGCTGCCGTGGTCCAGGCGGTGACGCCGTACTCGAAGAACAAGCGCGTCGTGACCATCTTCCAGACCGACGTCCCCGGCGGCAGCGGCGTCGGGCGGGTGGCCCTGGTCGAGGTCGTGGCCCTGATGATCGGCGGCATCGAGCAGTGCTACAGCGCCGAGCGTTACGAGACCCCGTCGCCGGTCTTCCCTGGCCTGTTTGTGCGCCGCGGGCAGCCCAAGAGCTTGTACCACCCCGGTAGCAGCACCGACGTGCTGCTCTTCGAGCCTGGCCGCATTGCGTTTGCCGAAGACCTGCTCTGGCAGTCGCAGCGCGCCGGTGTGCACAGCCGCTTCAGCGCCCTGCTGGGTGGGCCACGCGTCGAGACCGACGTTCAGGTGCGCTCGTTGATCGCACGTCCGCAAAGGAGATCCACAACGTGAGTACGGATACGGCCTTCGTCATCGGTCTGGGCGGCGCCTTTGTGCTGCTCCTGGTCTGGGGGTTCACCCACTTGCCGCGGGAGGGCTGGCAGTTCCTGGCGGCGGTTCCTCTCGAGCGGGGAGCCGATGGGCAGTGGCGCGGCCTGAACCTGACCTACTACGGGGTCTTCACGGCGACCGCGCTGCTGGTGGCCCTGCTGGCGTTCCTGTTCCTTCTGGGCGCGGTTGGCGTCTCGCGTTGGCGGGCGCTGCTGGTGCCCGTGCTGGTGCTGGGTGTCGCCCTGCCCGCAGCGCGGCTTCTGGCCTGGCTGGTGGAGCGCAAGAAGCACACCTTCACCGTCGGCGGGGCGTCTTTCGCCGGGCTGTTGACTGCGCCCTTGGCCATCGGGCTGGCAAACGCTCTGCCCGGGTGGTCGGGGCCGGCCGGCGGGTTGGTGCCCGTCGTGCCCGCCCTGGCGGCCCTCTGCACGGCCTACTGCTTTGGCGAAGGCACCGGCCGCCTGGCCTGCATCAGCTTCGGTTGCTGCTACGGCAAACCGCTGGCCGACGTCGGGCCGCTCACCCGGCGCCTCTTCGCCGCCATCCCCTTCCGCTTTGCCGGGGCCACCCGCAAGATCGCCTACGCCGCCGGCTGGGAGAACACACCCGTGGTGCCGATTCAGGCCGTGACCGCGGTCGTCTGTCTGACCCTGGGGCTGGGCGGACTGGCGCTCTGCCTCGGCGGCAGCTTCCGCGCCGCGCTGTTGCTCACCGGCGTCGGCTCGCAGCTCTGGCGGGTCGCCTCGGAGTGCCTGCGGGCCGACTACCGCGGCGGCGGGCGGCTCAGCGCCTACCAGGTCATGGGCCTGGCCGCGGCGGTGGCCATCCTGGCCCTGGCCGCCTGGCCGACCGGCGTTCTGGACCGCGGGCGAGCCGCGCCGGATGCCCTGGCCGGCCTTAACCTCCTCTGGGATCCGGCTCTGATCCTGCTCCTGCAAGCTCTCTGGCTGACCTACTTCCTCCACACCGGCCGCAGCACCGTCACCGGGTCCGTGCTCTCGTTCCACGTCCGCCACGAGCGGGTGTGAGCCCACCAAACGAAGCGAGACGACGATCGACTGAGGGGGCCCGATCGCGGGTCCCCTCTTCGCTTGCCAGCCAACCTACCCATCCTCGTCGCGCACGTGTTTCGCACATGCATGTCAGTGCTCGGAGTACTCTGGAGTTACTGAGTTTGGGGGCTGCCCGGGGTAGCCGGCTGACGGTGACTGGGGAAGGCGCCGATGCCGGCGATGCGGTGCGGGCCATCGTGGCTCCCTTCCAGACGCTCAGCGGGCCGGACGGCGCCCGCCGGACCGCAACGGTCGGGAGCGCCGGCTAGAGCTCCCGCATCCGGTGGCCCGCGCCGCGCACCGTCTTGAGGAACTCGCCGTACTGCTCCTGCTTGCAGCGCAGGCCCACGATCTGCACGTCGACGGCACGTTAGGTAACCGATCATCCGACATTTCTGTCATGCACCCCTCCCGTCCGGGCGCTGGCGGCTTCCTGCCGAGCGGGTACGTTCACCGGGAATGGGCAAGAGTGAACGGGACCCCATGGCACGCTACGAGCTGCTGAGCCGCGAGGAGATGATCCGGCTGCTGGAGGCGCGCGACCGGCGCGACGCCACGCGCTTCGGCCTGGTCTGGGAGGCCAACGAGGTCGAGCGCGAGCGGGCGATGCATGCCCGCCGCGACCGAGGGGCCTGACAGGACGCCGAGAAGGTCACTCACTCCGTCTTGGTGCGGAAACTCCTCAGTGCGGTGCACTCGACCAGACGGTCCAGGGTCTTGAGCGTGAACACCTTGCCGCGAGTGGCGCTCAGCATCCGCTTCATGTCTTCGCGCCTCTGGCGGAAACCTCGCCCGGCGATGCAGGCCACGACCTCGTACCGCGGGTTGTCCTCGCCTCTCCCCTCGACACTGAGCGTTCGGAGTTGCTGAATCCTCGCGACCTTATCCCTCGCCGTGCCGTCGTCCTCTGCGATCTTGGCCTCAATGATCACGCGCGGGTTGAACTCGTCCGGGACGATGAAGTCCGGGTTCTGCGGGAAGCCTGGGATGCGTTCCGCCCTTCCGGTCTTCCTGAAGCTGATACCAGCTCGGTTCAGCACGTCCTCGATGGCGGCTTCGAGACCACTACCGATAAGGTCGCTTACGGAGTCACGGTGGCCAGCGAACGGCCGGCCCAAGAACCGCTCGTACAGCATCATCGCATAGGGCACCCCGATTGCGTCCAGATTGCACAGGCTAGTTCGGCCGTGCCGGGTGTCGGCCTTGTCGAGCCGGTGGATGACTGCAGGTGACAGCTCCGGCGCTCCCTCCTCGAGCATCGCGCAGGCCGTCTCCACCAAACACCGCACGCGCTGGGCCGTGACACCGCGGAGATGGAGTGGCTGCACCGGGCTTAGCCTGACACGGCGGTCAATCGTCCTTGCTGCTCCCTGCGGGATCGCGGTCCCCGTACGTTTCGTGGTCACGTAGGCCCACTCGGGTGGGGTGAAACCGAGCATCGCACGGAGCACAATGAGGGAGACTGGGACTTCGGCGGTCACTTGGCAGACCCTATCAGGCGATAGACTCGCGAAGCCTTCCGTCGCCCGTTTGACCGCCTGGTAACCGGCCTCGAACGTTGGGTAGTCGATGAAGCCTCTCCCTCGTGGCATCACCAAGAACTCGGATTCGAGGCACGCGAATACCGAGTCGACGAAGGGCTCTGCGTCCCTCATGATGTCCTCCGTCGACGCCTCAAAAGGCAAGGGCATCTTGGTCTCCGCCATACGTTTCCTCTCCTTCCGCTGCCCACAGAGGTCCCAGCCGTACCGATGCCGCGTCGAGGTCCTCCAGGGGGCTCAAGACCGCGGACTCCGGGAGTCTCTCCTTGATCCACGCATCGACCGCCGCCAGCCGGGCCTGTACGGGCCGCGCAGCATCCCAGCCCACGCTGAGTTCCCAGATGGCCATGCGCACCATGTGTCCGAACGCAACGCAACGCACGTCGCCGACGGTAGGCTTGAGTTGGCCCTCGATCAACCGCTGCATGTCCTCCCTCACAACCCGCGTCATGGCCTCGGGGTCCTGTGCCAGCAGCCGCTTGGGCATCCTGCCGGTGGAGCGGCACACGAAGACGGTGTCCACGACCGAGGAACCGGTGCCGCTGATGTGGATGGACGCGCCCATTTCTGCCGGGCATGGAATCGAGGAAGAGCACCGCATGCGTGCGTCCAGAATGGCAACCGCAACCGGCAGGTAAGCCTCAATGCGGTTGTGATGGTAGGTGAACGCGAACGGGCTGCCGGGTTTCAGCGCCGCAGCGAAGCGCCGGAAGACCGCGGAGAGTCCTTCGGTGAAGTGCTCGATGCCACGGCCCATGTTCTCGTTTGCCGTCAGTTCCTCGGCGTCGCGTGTGGAAAGGCTCCGGAAAGCCGCGCAGGACGAACCCACGAGTCGCCGCAGCCAGACATAGCAGAAGTCCATCAACTCTGCGTACTGCACGTTCCCGAAATACGGCGGATCTGTCAACACGGCATCGAGGCTGTTCGGCGAGAGCACCGCCTTGGCCGCGTCGCCGCAGGCGATCTGCACACTCCGACTCCGGGCACCTCGGGGACCTCTCGTTTCCCCGATCCACTCGCCGGGAATCGGGACGCTCACCTTCCGCGCGCCATCGTGCTTGACCTCGAAGGGTGCCTCGCAGTAGGCCTTGGCCTTCATGTACTTCTCGACGATGTTCGACCACCCGCCGCTGCCGACACTGCTGCCTTGGGTTCCTCCCGCGATACCGAGCAGGTTGGACTCGCAGTGAACCAGTCCGACCGGGAAGCCGTGCACCGAGAATATATCCAGCGATTTCAGCGCCATCGTGTCATACCGGCATAGCATGTTCTGGTAGCGCAGCAGGTCCGAGAGATTGGTTGCGAGTGCGTTCCGTACGCGCGTGTCCTTACAGTCAGCGATCAGGCGGCAACTCAGATCGAGGCCGACGAGTTGTCGGTCGTTGAACATCTCGCGGTAGTACCGGTAGCCCCAGCGGTGAAGCCTGGTGCTCTCGTCCCCCTCTGGGATTCCATCGTCTGGTACGAGGTCTGAAGAACTCGCCCTCCACAAGTTTGCGGACTCCGCAATTCTGGCCAAGTCGTCCACATCCGGTTTCTTGAAGTAGCGACCCTGGTGCGACGACTTGCAGGCGGTACAATGGTACTCCAAGGCATACAGAGCATGGGACGGTGGACCGCATTGCGGCGTGGGGTAGCGGTTTGCCTGTCCGCAGGTGGGACAGGCGCACGTGCCGCGCTTCGCCACTCCCTGCAGGTCAAGGGGCTTAGCGCAACTGCGACACGGTCCTGGCGCGCTCCTCTGGACGGCCTCGGTCAGTTCTCCGCAGAAGCGGCACAACACCACATTCGCGGGGTGTCGCCGGTCCTCCGCCACCAGGAAACCCGGGAACAGTCGCACCTCGTGGCCACACTGGCTGCATGGCCGAGCCTTTACCCAGAGGAAGTACTTCACCGAAGCATGCTCGTTGCCGCAGCATAGGCAACGCGTCTTGTACAGGTGGCCTAACTGGCTCGACAGCGTCGCCCGGAGGTGGTCAGACGCCTGCCGGTACGCCGCGAGGTCAAGGTGCTCGATCTCCTCCTTCACGATCCAGTAGGCCATGGGGTTGATATCGTAGCCAACCACGTCACAGCCGAGCCGGTTGGCCTCCATCAGCGGCGATCCTCCGCCCATGAATGGGTCCGCAACCACCCGGCCGGCAAGGTCATTGGTGCGGTAGTAGCAGTCCCGGAGTGGTCCTGGCGCGAATTCCGCGAGCAGCAGGCTTCGGAACAGCGTTCCGGGGCGCCGCGCAAACCACTTATGGACGGCGATGAGAGGACGGTAGTTCTGCTGGATCTGCTTCTCGTGCAGCGCCAACTCCGACACAAACGGGATATCGAAATCGTGCTCGATCACTGGAGGGTACTCTTGCTGCCGACCCGTCCGTTTCCTCTGGAGCGCCGGGCTGCCTCTGCCACCGCGGCCCGGCAGGGGCCGAGCCGAACGCCTGCACTATACGGGCATACCCCGCGGGCGCAACCTGCCGGGCGGCGCGTCACTGGAGTCCGAGTCACACGCCAGTCAACCTGCGCCTGCCCAACGGGCGCGGCTTCTACCCTGATTCCGTGATCGGGACCGAGTGAAACAAGAAGCTCGCGGGGTGCAGAGCCCCCGTGGACGCTCGCGCAGCGGCGGCGCAGAGCTCCTTACCTAGAGATCCGTAGCCTGCTGGAAAAGGGTTAGACTGACGTTGGCGGTCAGGTCGGCAGCGCAGTCCAGTGTGACGCCGATCTGCTTGGCAGCGGCCAGACTGCCACGACTGGCGACGGCCTCTGTGATGGGTGGCCCCAGAGGCTGGCGCCTGAGAGTGATGGCACCCGCCTCGCCGTCGCGTTCAAGCCCCGCCGGTGCCAGCAGGTTGGCAATCCGCGAGTTCAGTCGGTCGGCCTGTTGGTGGACGATCTGCAGAGAGCGCTCGGCTGAGTTACTTCCTCCACACCGGCCGCAGCACCGTCACCGGTTCCACGCTTTCGTTCCACGTCCGCCACGAGTGGGTGTGATCGCGGCTCTGGAAGCCAGGTCCGACGACGTCCTGACGCCCTCCGCGAGTCGCTCGCGACCGAGCGTCGGCGGGCCATCCGTTTCGTTCACGCGTGGCGTCGGTGTGCGCTCCCTCACGAGCCCCCTCGCCGAAGCGCTCCTAACGCATTCCTAGGCGGCCCCTCACCGGCCCCACGCAATGGAGGGGTATTCTGCATGAGTGTATGGATAGGCCGCTACCGCGTCCGGCCGGACTCGGGCGTGCTGCGGTTAGCCAGGAGTTGCCTGTGATCAGAATGCGCTTCAGAATGCCAAGTTCCTTCGGGTTTGCGCTCCTGGTGTTGCTGGCGGCCCCCGGTTTCGGGGCGCCGCCGGTCCCGCCCAGAGCTCGTAACATCATCGTCCTCATCGCCGATGGCTGCGGCAGTGAGCAGTATACCCTGGCCCGTTGGTGGCAGGGGCAGCCGCTCTGCCTGGACGGGATCCTGGTCGGTGCCGTGAAGACCCACATCGCGGATTCCGTCGTGGCGGACTCGGCCCCGGCCGCCACGGCCTACGCCACCGGTTGCCGAACGGGCGACAAGCTGATCGGCATCAGCCCGGGCGGAAAGACCCTCGCGTGCGTCCCCGCGCCGGCCCCGGAGCAGACCTTCGCGCCTCTGGCGACCGTGATGGAAGGGGCCCGACTGCTGGGCAAGGCCACGGGTATCGTGGTGACCTGCCGTATCCCGCACGCCACTCCGGCGGGCTACCTGGCCCACGTGCCGCACCGTGACGCCTATAACGACATCATGAAACAGATCGTTCACCAGCGCCTCGACGTGGTCTTCGGCGGCGGTAAGCGTTACCTCCTCCCCAAGGGGATCGAAGACGGCGAGCGGACCGACGGCGAGAACCTGCTCGAGTTCCTCAGGACCACGGGCGGCTACCAGGTCGTCGAGACCCGCGAGAAGTTGGCGGAACTGCAGTCGGGGCGGGCCTTCGGCGTGTTCGCCTCCAAAGACCTGGAGGCGGAGATTGACCGCGCCGAGTTCGGCCCGCAGCAGCCGAGTCTGGCGGAGATGACCGGCAAAGCGATCGAGCTGCTGGCGCAGGATCCAGACGGCTTCTTCCTGCTCGTCGAAGCCAGTCAGGTTGACTGGGCCGGCCACGCCAACGACCCGGCACACCTGCTGGGTGATCTATGCATGTACGACGCCAGCGTGCGCGTGGCTCTGGAATTCGCACAACGCAACGGCGAGACGTTGCTGCTGGCCCTGTCGGACCACAACACCGGCGGCATGTCCATCGGCAACTACGCCACCAGCGACGACTCCCGCTATGCGCAGATGAGCGCGGCTGAGCTCCTGGACCCATTGCGCCGGATGTCGTGTTCAGCGGTCGCGCTCTGGCGACTGCTCGGGGAGGAACGTACGCCGGACAAGGTCAAAGACCTTGTACGGAGCCGGTGGGGGATGGAGGCCAGCGCTGCGGCAGTGGCCCGCATCCTGCAACTGGCGCCCACCCTCAAGAGCCACCCTGAGTATGCCATCGGCCAGGTACTGAGTCCGGAACACACCTGCATCGGCTGGACTACCCGCGGTCACGTCGGCGGTGACGTGCCGCTCTTCGCCTTTGGTCCGGGGCGTCCCTCCGGCCTGATCGACGCACCGGCCGTTGGCGTGCATTGCGCCCAAGCCATGGGTCTCGACCTGGCCCGTCTGACGGCACGCCTCTTCGTGGACGCCGAAGCGGCGTTCGGAGCTGGCGCGGTGACGGTGGAACCGGAGGCGGCTTCCGGGCCCGTGGCCAGGATCGCGGTGGGTGGCCGCGTCGGCGAACTGCTGCTCCATACGAACCTGCTCAAGCTCGACGGGGCCACCATTCCCCTGGAGGGCCTGAGTGTCTACATCCCGAGTCGGCGCCGCCTGTATGTGCCGCAGCAGGCCGTCGAGCTCCTTCAGCGCAACCCCGGTGTAGCCCTGCCGAGCTTCCGAGAGTAGTGGCGTGAGCCAGGCACGAAAGACCTGGTACTAAGCGGCAAGGAGATTGTCCTATGGACGTCGTGAGCGGCAAGCGCATACTCGTCGTTGAGGATGAACACGACATCGCTGAACTGCTGCGTTACAACCTGACCAAGAATGGCTACTCCGTCATGCTCGCGCTCAACGGCGAAGATGCTTTACGGCTAGCCCGTCAGACCCCCCCGGACCTGGTGCTTCTCGACCTCATGTTGCCCGGCATGGACGGCCTTGACGTCTGCCGCGTTCTGAAGAGCGATCCGCAGACCGCCAGCGTTCCGATCATCATGGTCACCGCCAAGGGTGAGGAGACCGACATCGTGACCGGGTTGGAGCTTGGCGCCCATGACTACATCTGCAAGCCCTTCAGTCTGCGCGTCCTCGTCGCCCGGGTTCGGGTCTGCCTGCGCCGTACCCGGGAGCCCGCGGATGCGGACGGCGCCGTGGTCCGGTACCAGAATATCGTGGTGGACCCAGCGCGGCATCAGGTTCACTTAGGTGAACACGCCGTCGACCTGACCGCGACGGAGTTTCGCCTACTGCACTTCCTGGCGCGTCGGCCGGGGTGGGTCTTCACCCGTACGCAGATCATTGAGGCGGTCCGCGGCGATAACTACTCGGTGACCGAGCGTGCCGTCGATGTCCAGATCGTCGGCCTGCGCCGCAAGCTGGCACAGTACGGTGAGTGCATCGAGACCGTGCGCGGCGTCGGCTACCGCATGCAGGAGCGCTAGCCTGACCCATTGACCAGCCCCGCCGCGGCTGGCGAATGGGTCACCCGAAGGGCTTCGACGTGAGCGCCTTGTGGCGCTCGTGCTCAGGGCCAGCCTTGAGCAAGAGAAGCGCGTCAAAACCCGTGCCGCAACTCGTTGCGTCACGGGGGAACTGCGAGCGACGCGGCAGCGCTCGTGAGTAATCCAGGCTAGCCGGCGCTGCCGACAGCGAGCCCCTTGGGGAGGTGGCCGTTCGGCCCGCTGAGCGTGTGGAAGAAGGCCACGATGGCGCTCACCGCGGCGCCGGCGTCCGCGCCTTCACCAGTCACGGTCAGCCGCGTGCCCCGGCGGGCACCCAGGCTCAGCAACTCCAGGGGACTGCGAGCGCTGACCCGGACCTTGCCCATGCTGACGGTCACGTCGGCGCCGAAGCGGTTGGCAACCTGCGCCGCCAACGAGGCCACGCGGAGGTGCAGCCCCTCGGGATTCGGCACGACCACAATTTCAGAGTACGCTTGCATGTTCGGTCCTCCCGTCGCCAGCGGCCTCCCGTCCCCCGCGGTCCTCTGCCGCCGCTGGCTGGGCGCGCTTGAGTGCCGCCAGCGTCAGCCGTCGAGTCGCTTCCTCGTAGGAGATGAACTCGGCCCATTCACCCCGGTCGCGGATGGCGAGGCCGTGGAGGCTCGCGTCCTCGGTCAGGCGCCAGCCACGGATCAGTTGCGTGCGTCGTGTTAGGATGGACACCGTCGTAGCCTTTCCCATGAGAAGCGTGACCATCGGCCTCGGGCAGGTGTCGCCGGGCCGATCTGTGGCGTTCTAGACGTGAATGACGCTGTTGAGGGAACCAAAGGCATTGACGGCGCACTCCGGGCAGTCCGGGTCAGCCTGCCAGGCCCCGTTGACGACGAACTTGTACTCGTGGCGACCTGGCGGGAGCACCAGGGTTGCCTGGTGGAGTTCCCTCTCGGGCGTTCCCGGTTCGAGTGGGTACGCCGACGGCTCCCAGCCATTGAACGTGCCGGCCAGGAGCACCTCGGCGTCCGGCGCGGCGTGAAAGCGGAAGGTGACGCTCCTATGGCCCGGCGCCCCCTCGGCGGTGACGACTCCGACCCCGGACAGCTCAGGGGCAGCCGCGGCTGCACGCCGCGGGCGAGGCCCGCCCTTCTTTGCCGAGGCTCTCTCGGTGGTTCTGCTCGTTTTCATCGATGATCGTCCCTTCTGCCTGCCATGCGAACTGTGGTGTGTCGTTCTCGGTCGCCCGTGGGTCTGCAGGCTGTGGTCCACAGGCGTTCTGACACCACCTAGGCTAAGCCGTGACTGTTCCGGCAGTGCGAGCCCACGCCCAGGGACGGTTAGAAACATGTTAGGAAAGCATGTCGACGGCGGGCAGCCTCGGCCGCTCGAAGTGTGCTCGCCCGTAGCGGCCAGCACCGCGGGCCTGCCTCCGCGGCGCTTCCAGCTCGCCGGTAGCGCGCGTTGACGGCAGCGCCCTCGGCCTGTAGGTTCAAGGTGAGCAAGGGGCCTGAACTCCGTAGCGACCAGCGTTGTAGGTCGCGAGGCCGGACACGGAGGGGCTCTTCGAGAGAGGACCTGCCGATGCCGGACGGGATATCTACGAAACGAGCCGTGACCGAGAAGGTTTGGCTGCTACCGACAGGAGAGCACGCTCTTCCTGATGGCTTCGGCGCTGGCCTGCCCGGCGCCATGGTGCCTCTGCGACCCCGGCGTGGGTGGATCACCTTCTGCGATACCTACGACTGGGAGCTGCACTTCAGCGGCCTGGCTCTGTTGCACAACGCCGGTCGCCTCCTGCTCTGCCGCGCCGGCGGCTGTTCCAGCCAGTCGGCCTTGGCGGTCCAGCCCTGGAAGGGCCACCCACCCGCCGCGATCATGGCCCTGGGGGCTAGTGATCTCAGACATGAGATCGAGCGCGTTGCCGAGCTGAGTACGCTCCTGTCCGTAGTCCGTATCCACCGTTTCGTCCAGCCCTTCGAGGTCCGCAATGTGGCGGGCAAGGTCGTACTTCGCCTGCGCCTGGAGAGCTTCTCGCGGACGGCGTCCAGCCCCGAGCCCGTGGTGACCCTGCTTCGTCTGTCGCCCTGCCGCGGTTTCGCTGAACACGAGCAGACGTTTACCCGCCTCTTGCTGGAAGCAGGCCTGCAGGCCGCCGAGACCGCGACTCAAGCTGCCATACTGCCGCATCTCTGCGCCATTCCCACGCCTGCGGCCGTCCACCCAAAGCTCCTCTGCCCGCCCTCGACCGCTTGTCGGCAGGCTGTGTTCGGCCTGGCCTCGGCCATGCTGGCGGCGACGCGCCATTACGAGGCCGGGATCATCGCCGACGTCGACGTCGAATGCCTGCACCGCTACCGTGTGCTGTTGCGCCGCACCCGCTCGCTTCTCGGCCTGATGAAGAGCGTCCTGCCGGTCGAGGACATGCAGGTATTGCGCCAGGAACTGGCCCTGATTGCGGCGCGGACGAACCGCCTGCGGGATCTGGACGTCTTCCTGGCCACGCTGCCCGATTGCGCGGTCCTGCTCCCCGAACCACTGCGGCCAGGCTTGGCCGGTGTGACCGCCGAGGCCCGCCGTGAACGCGGGTTGGAGCGCGGTCGCGTGCTCAGTCTGCTGCGCTCGCGGGACTATGCGGCCCGCATGGACCGTCTGGCCGTGGCCTGTGCGGCGCCCGACAGCTATGCGTCTACACCCCTCGCCGGCGAACCGGTGGATCAAGCGTCGCGCCAACGCCTCTGGAAGCAATGCCGAGCGGTCCTCAAGGCCATCCCCGCCCTGCGCTCCGCCCCCGCCTCCGACAGCGAGCTGCATCGCTTGCGCATTGGTGTCAAGAAGGCGCGCTATCTCTTGGAGATCTTCGGGGGCTTCCTAGACCCGGAAGCCGTCGCCTTGCTGACCGCACGCTGCCGGCAACTCCAGAGCGCGCTGGGCGAGGTCACCGACCTGGGCGCGCAGCAAACGCATGTTCTGGCGCTGCTGGAACGGCGCGGTGCCGCCGCCGCCAGCGTGTTTGAAACCGCGGCCGTGGGGGCGCTGGCGGCGGCCCTGTTCGCCCGCCAGAAGCAGGCGCGCAAGGCGGTGGCCAAGCACCTGGACCGCTTCCTTGGCCAGCGGACCCGCAAGGCGATCCGCCACTTCCGGGCCGTGGGCGCAGAGGCGAGCCCGTGAGCGGCTTTCGTCGCCCGCCATCGTCCCCTGACGCAGCCTCCAGCCACGCCCTGTGTTAGCATCGTATCATGTTGCTGCTAACTGAGAACTAACCCAGCTCTCCATTGAAGTCCGGAGACCTCTGGGTAGTGTACTCCGTCGTGACACAGAGCTCCCCAACACTCCCGCGTGGTGGCTTTTCTCCCCCTCGGTCTGGCCAGCCGCAGACGCCGGAGTCCGGGAGCTGACCAGCCCCCGGAGCGGCCGACACCGCGGCTACCAAGGCGAGCAGCACGACGGAGTAACAGGCGTGAGTAGAGTAGCTTCCAGAGTCGGGCGGATTGCCTTCGGGTGGCTGTTGGCGAGTGGCGTGGGCCTCTGGGCTGCCGCCGCGCCCTTTGTCCTACGCTTCGGGGCCTCGGGGGGGCTTGGTATCCCACTCGACGGAGCCGTCGCCGATGTTCTGCTCCTCGGGGAGCGCGCCGGTGCTTTGCCGGGCTATGACAGCACCGACGTACCGGCGCCGCCGGCGCCGCCGGGCGAAGGTGTGCCCCTGCTGTTCTTTGCCACCGGAGAACCGTTGACCAGTCAGTGCTGGCACGATTTCCGGCCGCTGGGGGTGGGCCAGACCTGGGATCTCCACCTGCAGGGCATGGCCAGGGGAACTACGGTGACCCTGACCTGGCGGCTGGATTCGGGCAGCCTCGGCGCCAACTCCCTGCAGTTGGTCGACCGGCAGACGCGCGCGGTTCTGGTGCCCGACCTGCTGGCGACGAACAGCATCACCTTCCAGGACCACGACCGCACGCTGCAGGTCACCTACGGCGACGGCAACCTCCTGCCCTCGCCGCGCTACGACGCGGCCTTCATGCTGGAAACGGACAGCTTCGCCAGTCTGCCTTTCGCCGCGCTGCTTGGGAATGACGACGACCCCGATGCTGGCGGTCTGCTCAGCGTCGTTGCCGTTGGCTCCCCGGCCCTGCCTGGCGGCGCGACTCCCGCACCCGGGTCGACAACCTACGGCACGACGGCCCTGGATGCGGCCAACGCGCGCCTTACCTACGTCTTGCCTGCCCCGCGGCCGGTCGACTGGGAGGACGTGGTGGCGTTCGACTACACGGTTCGGGACACCTCCACTCTGGGGGCTCGGGAGAGCCAGAGCACCGTTCTGCTCACGGTTGCTCCTCACCTGGTGCAGGATGCCCTCGCGGCACGCGTGCAGGCGCCGGCCGGGAGTGTCGTCGAGGTGTCCTACACGCTTCGCCACACCGGCGCCCTGCAGTCGCTGGCCATCGAGTACGCCCTGCCGCTCGTCGGTTCCGGCGCCGGCCTTGGCTTCTGGCAGTTCCAGGGGGACTACGGCGACGACGCAGCCGGCACGGCGGCCCCGCTCATCGAGGCGGGGTATGGGCCGGATGGTATACCGGGGACCGCGGACGACACTGGCCTCGTGCGTTTGGACTTCGGCACTGCCGTGCCGCCCAGCGGCACGCGGTTGCACTTCGGGGTCCGGCTCCCGACGACGGCCTCTGGCGAGGCCAGAGTCACTTCCCAGGCACACTACCGCCTCGGCAGCGCGCCGGCGACCGAGCGCAGCCAGGTGTTGGCTGACGTCGTGGTCAAGGTGCCCTCCTACACCGTTGCCTTCACTGCCGGCACTGGGGGGACTCTCTCAGGAACTGCGGCGCAGGCGGTGGACTATGGTGGCAACAGCACCGCGGTCCTGGCCGTTGCCGCCCCCGGCTACGCCTTTGCGCGCTGGAGTGACGGGGTCACCACGAACCCGCGCCGCTTCACGAACGTCCAGGCCGATGCCCGGGTCACGGCGGAGTTCGTGCTGATCGTGCCCGTCGAGCCCAGCGGTCACTTCGATCTGGGATTCCGCAACGCGGCAAACCCTCCCGGCCGCGAGCTCTGGGACTTCACCGGGCACTACAACGCTCCGCTGGGCGCCTACACGTTGCAGATGGACCTGGTCCACGACGAGCGGGGCGCCCTGACCGGCACGGGCACGGTTTCGGGTTCCCTGCCGGGCGGCAGCCCAATCAGCGTGCCGGTGACCCTGCGGGGCAGAGCCTCGGGGCAGGGCGGCGTGGTCACCGTGGCCATCCGTCTGTCCGGGATAAATGCCACTTCCTCGGCCACGGCCAAGCTGGCCTTGACGCGGGAGACGAGCGGGCTGGTAGGAGCTTACGCCGTCAGCCTCGGCCTTGCCAGCGGCGGCACCGATTCGGTCACCGGCACGTGTGCCCTGGCGCTGCCGGCCGGCATGGATGGCAGCTTCCGGCTGAGTGTTGACCTGGCGCAGTACGACCGGGCGATGGTCACCGGCAGCGGGCGGCTGACCCTCTCAAACGGCCGCGCGGTGGACCTGCTGATCCGGGGCAGGAGCGCCGGGGGCACGACCTTGCTGCACGTCGAGGGTGACGGTACCATCGATCCCCTCTTCGGGGCTCTGCAGTTGGCGTTGCAGATCACGACCTTGTCCAACCACGCCGCCGACATCACCACGCTCTACGGCAAAGCGTTCGGGCAGAGAGTCAACTGGCCCTGAGCGGCGCAGCTCGGAAGCGCGGGACGGTACGCCACTGACGTCGGGCGTGTCGCCAACGGAGTTGCGGCCGACGGCACCACCGTCAGACGCTCGCCGGTGGCCTTGTCGCCTCACCATGGCCGTAGGCGCGCCAAGGTGCACCCGGTCGCGGGCGCCTCGCACCTGACTCTCTCAAGCGCCGATACCCCCGTATTGCGGCGCGGCGCTGGCCCTCCGTCACCCCGCATTGGCTGGTCCCCGCCGCCACGATCAAACCGGAACGCACTTCTCACACCTCCTGACCCCTCCTTCACCGTCGCCTAGCGCGCCGAGCCTATCGTGATCGGTAACCAGTGCACCCCTGGACCAGGGCCTTGGCAACCGCTGCCGAACCCTCAACCCGCGCGCCGCGGTCGGCCCGGTGTGGACCGGGAAGTTCTGGGGCGCCAACCGAATCGGAACGGAGCTTTCACGTTACTCACGATGCCTTAGCCGAGGGCTGTTGATCGGATGCCTTATTAAAGGAACAGCAGGGAATCAGCTCGACTCCACGAGACGTTAGCCAACCCACGCACGGAGGGACCGACACGCACATGACCAGCCAAGACTCACGCAGGCTCCGAAACGAGACCGAGACCACCAACAGGACCAGACAGGAAAGGAAGACGCAGATGGGACAACGGAAGACGCGGCAGATAGACCGAACCAGCACTGCCAGGGGCGGTAGAACCGGGGGCGCTTCGCCGACGCGAGGCATAGAGCGGCTCGTGGGAGCGTCGCTCCTCGCGCTCCTGGGCCTGTGGGGCGGCCAGGCGGCGCAAGGCGCGACCGTCTCGGTCAGCGCCAACGTCAGCGCCAGCACGACTTGGACCAGCGACAACACCTATGTCCTCGGCACCATCATCTACGTGAACAACAACGCCACGCTGACCATCCAGCCGGGCACCGTGGTCCGCGGCATGGCCGACAGCGAGACGCCGGGGACCAACGATCCCGGCACGCTGATCGTGACCCGCGGCGCGAAGCTCATCGCCAACGGCACCGCCACCGACCCGATCATCTTCACCGACATGGACGATGACAACGTGCCCGGCGGCCTGCACAGCAACGC
>CAILUI010000427.1 GCA_903837355.1 uncultured Victivallales bacterium | reverse complement strand
CGCCCCGCATAGAACGCCCGCACCTCCTCGGGCGTGATGAACCGGTCACCGTCCCGGTCCATCTGCTGGAAGAGCGGGTTCGGGAACTCCGCGGCACTCACCTTGCCGTCGCCGTTGCGGTCAAGCTGGTGGAAGCGTTCCGCGACGCTGCCCGCCGGACGCGCCGGCTGCTGGGCCAAGGCGGCCAGGGCACAGAGGGTGGCGGCAACCGCCGCAGCCACCGGAATGCGACAGCTCACGCGCACGGGCCGGTCGGACACCCGCTCCCGCTGGTCGCGGCGGCTCAGCGGGAGCTTCGCCCTCCAAGAGGCCAGACGGCTCGCGGGGGCGCTCGTCCAAGAAATCACTGCTCACCTCCTTGCCGACGGCTGCGGGCACGGAAGTAGGCGCGGGCCTCCTCGAGGGTGGCGGTGCCGTCGCCGTTCCGGTCGACCTCCCGGAACACGCCGGGCTGCGGGTACTCCGCCGCGGTCAGCCTGCCGTCACCATCCTTGTCCGCGGCCGTGAATGCCTCCTCGAGGCGGCCGGCTCCGGGAGCCGGGGCACCGGGTTGGGCTCCCTGTCGGCGTCCGCCCACGGCGGTTCGGGCATCCTGCCGGACCCACTGGGCCGGCATCATCTGGGCGTCCCAAGCGTCGTAGGCCGCTTGGAGTTCCGCCAGCGTCGCGGGTTCCTTCGCGGCCAGGTCCGTCGTCTCGCCGATGTCCTGGCTCAGGTTGTAGAGCTCAGGCGCACCCCCGCGGGTGACCACCAGCTTCCAGTCCCCCATCCGCACGGCGTGCTGCTGCCCGGCCCGCCAGAACAGGCGGTCGTGGGCCACGCCCCCCGCCTCGCCACGCACCAACGGCAGCAGGTCGATCCCGTCGAGCGGCTTGTCCGTCGGCAAGGGAACGCCGGCCGCAGCCAGCGCCGTGGCATGCACGTCGAACCCCATGACCATATGAGGATAGACCTTGCCGGCCGGCAGACGCCCCTTCCACTGCGTCAGAAACGGCACGCGGATGCCGCCCTCCAGGAGTTGCCCCTTGTAGCCGCGCAACGGTGCGTTGCTCGACGTGGTCTGCGGCGTCGGCCCGCCGTTGTCGCTGTAGAACACGATGAGGGTGTTCTCCTCCAAGTGGTGTTGGCGCAGCGTAGCCAGGACCCGGCCGACGGCGTCGTCCATGGCGGCCACCATCCCGGCGTGCGTGCGGCGCAGCGGGTCGGCGACGCCGGGGAAGCGCTCTTCGTAGGCGCGGGTCGCTTCCATGGGACCGTGTACGGCGTTGAACGCCAGGTAAAGCAAGAAGGGCCGGTCCTTGCTGCGCTCGATGAAGGCTACCGCCTCACGGGCGAAGGCGTCGGTGAGGTACTCCTTCTCGTCGGTCACGGGTTGGCCGTTGCGCAGCAGCGGATCGACGTCCGGGTTGCCGGGCAGGTAGGTACGGGCACCGCTCAGGAAGCCGTAATGGAAGTCGAAGCCGCGCTCGTGCGGGCGCAGGCCCTCCTTGAAGCCAACGTGCCACTTGCCGACCATGCCGGTCGCATACCCCGCGGTTTTGAGGCGCTCGGCCAGCGTGGGCTCGCCGCGCGGCAGGCCGAAGTTCCCCGCCGCGAAGCGCTCGGGCCCAGAGTTGTGCTCGAACCCGAAACGGTGCTGGTAGCGCCCGGAGAGCAGCCCGGCGCGTGAGGGCGAGCAGACGGGATGGTTGGCATAGCCGTCGGTGAAGCGCACGCCGTTCGCGGCCAGGGAGTCGATGTGCGGCGTCGGGATGTCCTGGCAGCCCTGGCAGCTCAGTCCGGCATAGCCGAGGTCGTCGGCCAGGAAGATCACGATGTTGGGTTTCGCATCCGTGGCTGCGGCTCCGAAGACCCTGATCGGCCGGAGCAGTGCCCCCGCCCCCGCCGCTCCCGCCAGCCGCAGGAGCTCCCGGCGACCAATGTCCCACGGCGTTGCCTTGGTGGCCATGATGTCACTCCTCGGGTTGCCGACGGGCCTTCTGCTGCCCGACGCTTTCCCCGTCGCGCTGGAAGACCACCCGCACGAGGCTGTCCACGAAGCGGTCGCGGATCGCCTCCCAGCGCCGGGGCGGGGTCTTGCCGACCCAGTCCAGGAAGCCACGCGTTGCGAGCCAGATCACATTGCGTAGGGGCTCCACAAGCTCCGCTGGGACCTCGCCACGGTCCGCCCATCGCTGCAGCAGCGCGAGCAGCGGCTCTCCCATGCCATGGTTCGGTGTCTCCCGTTGTCTGCCCCCGCAAACGTCCAGACTCCGGGTTTAGTGTAAGTATCCACTCACTTCGCTCGGACCGGTAAGCGCCAGATACCCAAGCCATCGGGGCACTCTGTCAGGGAATGATGCTGGACTACATCCACTGCACCAATAAAGCACTTCAGCATCATGCCATCGGAGCGCCAAATGCGCACCACTCTGACGATTGACGACGATGTTCTGGCCTTTGCCCATGAGGTGGCCCGGGCGCGGAATGTGCCTACCGGCAAAGCGCTCTCGGAGTTGGCGCGCCGCAGACAGCGCGTCGGCATCGGCACGCGCCGCGTCGGTCGGGCTGCCTGGTGACCTTCGACGGTTGTCCTCCAGCAGGTAGTCGCGGCCGGTCGGGGTCCTGACCCGGCCGATTTCCGGCCGGGGCGGTCGCGCGGGTGGCCTGTTGTTGACCGCGCTTGACTTGTGCCCGGCAAGATAGCACGTTCCGCACAGCGGCAGAATCCTCACGGGCGAAGCAACGTTCAACGGCGCGCCGCTGGCGTTGCCCGGTGGAGCACCAGAGGCGAGTCCTACGGCGGCGGTTTACGCAGGCGAGCGGAGAAACACATGAACGAACGAGTCGCATCACGGTGGTTCGGCCTGGTGCTGGCCGGGCTGGCCTTCGGAATGGTGGGAGGTGTCGCCATGGCAACCGAGGAGGCGGCCTACACAGTGGAGAAGACCGACGGAGACTTCCAGGTGCGACAGTACTCGCCCCAGGTAGTCGCGGAGATCCTGGTTGACGGGACGTTGGAGGACGTCGGCAACAAGGCCTTCGGCCCCCTGTTTCGCTACATCTCAGGCGCGAACCAAGCCCAGGGGAAGATCCCTATGACCGCGCCGGTCACCCAGCAGCGGGACGGCGAGAAGATCGCCATGACCGCACCCGTAGGGCAGGAGGCGGTGGGCAACCGCTGGGCCGTCACCTTCATGATGCCGGCCAACACCACGCTGGAAACGCTGCCGGTGCCCACGGACGAGCGCGTACGCCTGCGCGCCGTCCCGGCTCGGCGCGTCGTCGCAGTAAGGTACTCGGGCGCCTGGAGTCAGCATGGGTACGAACACCACCTCGCCGAATTGCGGGAGTGGATGAAGGCGCAAGGACTGGCCGCCGCCGGCGACCCGGTATGGGCACGATACGATGCGCCCTTCAAGCCGTGGTTTCTGCGCCGGAATGAGATCCTGGTGCCGTTGGAGCAGGGAGAGCGGAATTGACCCCCGTAGCCTACGCGTTTCTGCTCACCGCGCTTGCGGGGCTCTGCACGGGTATCGGCAGCGTGCTGGCGTTCTTCACGCACCGCACGAACCGGAGTTTCCTCGCGGTGTCCATGGGGTTCTCTGCGGGCGTCATGCTCTACGTTTCGATGGTGGAGATTCTGCCCAAAGGCCGGCTCGCGCTTGCCGCGGCTTGGGGCGAGAAGGCCGGCTCATGGGCCGCCGTGCTGGCCTTCTTCGGCGGCATGTTCATGATCGCCCTGATTGACAAACTGATTCCAGCGCCGGAGAACCCGCATGAGCAGCACGACGTGGAGGAAGTCGACGCCTACGGTCCCGACCGTCCCCGCAAACGGCAAGAGCGGGATGTTTCTGCGCGCATGCTACGGATGGGTCTGCTCACCGCGCTGGCGATCGGCATCCACAATTTCCCCGAAGGCATCGCCACCTTTGTGGTGGCTCTTCGGGAACCGGCGGTGGGCGCGGCCATTGCCGTAGCCATTGCCTTACACAACATTCCCGAAGGCATTGCGGTGTCGATCCCGATCTTCTACGCGACAGGTAGCCGCAAGCGGGCGTTCTTCTACTCTCTCCTGTCGGGCGTGGCCGAACCGGTCGGCGCCATAGTTGGCGGCGTGTTTCTCATCCACTACATGAGCGATGCCGTGTTCGGCCTGCTCTTTGCGTTGGTTGCCGGCATCATGGTCTTCATTTCGCTGGATCAGCTCCTGCCGACGGCCGAGAAACACGGCGAACACCACCTGTGCACGTACGGCTTGGTGGCCGGCATGGCGCTGATGGCCGTGAGCCTGTTGCTGCTCCTGAAGTGACCTTGGGCGACAGGAGCAGGGGCCGCTGGGTCGAGACGTAGGCTGCGAACGCCTCCATCACGGCGCGGTCGTCGGGCAGCAGACACGGACCGGCACGGTGGTCGTGGTGGCACAGTACTGAACGCGCCGGAACACAAGCATGAACAGCCAACAGGAAGGCGCGCCGGGATCGGGATGAGTAACGACCTGCATGAGGCCAACCGGAGACGCTGGGATGCGGCTGCCGAAGGCTGGGCCAGGGGGGCCGACGCCCGCGGGCTCTGGCGGCGTTGCCCTGCCGAGCCCGAGCTCGTTCTGTGTGACCGGGAACTGGCGTATCTGCGTGGTGGCGTCGCCGGCCAGCACGTCTGCGTCCTGGGCAGTGGCGACAACCAGGTCGCCTTTGCCTTGGCCGGACTGGGCGCCAGCGTCACCTCGGTAGACATATCGCAGCCTCAACTCGACGTGGCTGCTCGTCGCGCGCAGGAACTGAACCTCGAGATGTCCTTCGTGCGCGCTGACGTCACCGACCTGTCGGCGCTCAGGAACGGTAGTTTCAGCGTGGTCTACACGGGTGGACATGTCGCCGTATGGGTTTCCGACCTCAGTGCGTACTACGCAGAAGCGGCCCGTATTCTCGAGCCCAATGGGCTCTTCATGGTCTGCGAATATCATCCCTTCCGCCGGGTGTGGAAGGAGTCCCGTGACCTGCTGGCCGTCGAGTATCCTTACTTCTCCCGGGGACCGTTCGAGTACGATGTGTCTGCGGAGGTTCTGTACGCCAAGCCAGGCACGTTCAAGTCCTACGAGTTCCATTGGACGGTTTCCGACTATGTTGGCGCCGCACTGCAGGCGGGGTGCCGAGTTCTGGAGCTCCATGAGTTCGGCGAGGCCGTTGCCGAGTGGGAGGGGGCGCCTCTTCACGGGTTGCCCGAGTTCCTCCTGATCGTAGCTCGAAAGGACGTCGAACCCGCAGGTCCAGGCGACGCTTCACAGCACCCGTGACCTGCGACGTTCAGCCACGTCGGCAACCAGGGCGCCGGCCAAGCACTACCTGTACCTGGTGTTCGAGGGCGGGGTGGGGATTTGTAACCTCGAGCGGTTGCGGTTCGTGAGGGCAGGGGGCTGACTGCGCTTCCACCCCCAGGTTGAGCAGCCGCACCGCCTCCAGCCTTCGCCAGCCTCGTTCGGGCCCGGTCAGTCGTGGCGGGTCACCCGATCAACGCTGGGATTGCGGGACAGCTCTACCACCTCGCCCCTTCCTTCGCCCGCCAGTCCCGCAGGATGGCGTCCATTACTACCGATGTGCGGAGTGCGGTGTCGCCGGTGCTCGGGCAGGGCGGCCCCCCGCGCAGTGCGTTGACGATCGTCTGAATGAGCGGTTGCTGGATGTGCGGCGGGGTGACCGCAGGATGGAGGGAGACACCCTCCGCCGTGGTCAGCTCGATGGGCTCCGTCCCGAAGGTGGAGAAGCGCAGCTTACCACGCGAGCCGACGATTTCATTGGCGTCGACGCTGGTCTGGTTATAGGCGGTGAAGCACCAGATGCCGGTGGCCAGCGTGCCGCTGGCGAAGGCCAGACTGGCGGCGACGCAGTCCTCGGCGGGATAGAGATCGGCCTGGTTGGCGGCCACGCCTTTCGCCGCCGCCACTGGTCCCAGGAGGAAATCGAGGATATCCAGTGTGTGCGAGGCCAGATCGAGGAAGATGCCGGCTCCCGCGATCTCGGGCCGCACCCGCCAGGGCAGGTTCGCCGGATCGTACTGGCCGGGGGCGTAGTACTGGGTCATCGTCACGAAGCGCGGCGTGCCGATGGCGCCAGCGTCCAGAAGCTCCTTCAGCTTCAGAAAGCGCGGCAGGGCACGGCGGTAGTAGGCCACAAAGAGCGGCACCCCGGCCTCCCTGCAGGCGTCGATCATCCGCCCGCATTCGCCCGCGTCGCGCGCCATCGGCTTCTCCACATAGACAGGCTTGCCCGCCGCCGCGGCCCGCAGGGCGTACTCCGCATGGGAGGACGGCGGCGTGGCGACGTAGATGGCATCCACCTCCGGGTCACGAATGAGCTGATCCGCATCAGCGTACCAGCGCGGCACGCCGTGCCGCTCAGCGTAATCCCGCGCCTTGCCCCCGTCCCGCCGCATCACCGCGACCAAACGCGAACCCTCTGCCTGCTGAAACCCCGGCCCGCTCTTCACCTCGGTGACGTTGCCGCAGCCGATGATGCCCCAGCGAATGGTGTTCATGGATGGACTCCTACAGCCGCGACCCCACCTGATGCGCTTCAGCCGCCCCGGCTGCGCATCACCCGCATTCCCGGCGGTCTCTCCTACGAGGGCACCGCACCTCCCCGTCAGTCGTCAGCCTGCTCCGCTACCTTCAGCCCGAGCACCACCGGGTGGTGGTTGCTAAAGTACCTCCTCAAACCATCGTGAACGTCGGGGGCGCCGGCGAAAAGGCTACCGGTCCCTTCCGCCGCGGCTTCACCGCCCCAGTTCCCTCTGCGAGGTGCGTGGAACCGGCGTGCGTCCCTGTATAGTGAGTCACTTGGCTGCCCGATCCTACGCGCAGCATCGCCGCCAGAACGTTGGCCTGCAACCGGCGGGTTGCGTCCGCGTTTGCGGGGAGGTATTATTGGCTGTCAGGTCAAGCCAGGCCGGAAGGAGCAACGTGAGCACCACACGACGAGAATGCCAGACGCACACCACGGCGGCTCAGGCTGCCGCTAGTGCAGCGAGGATCCGCATCGGTGCGTGCGTGGTTGGACTGGATCAGGCGCGCCGGGCCGGGCTGGAGGGCGTCGAGGTCGGCGTGGGCGATGCCGCCGAGCGCCTGTCCATTGCCGATCCCAAGGTCCGCGCGCACTACAAGGAGCAGATGCAGCAGACCGGCCTCTCCATCTGCTCGCTCATGATGGGCCTATTCAACTCCCAACCGCTGGCCAGTGACCCTCGCGCCCCGGCCTGGATCGAGCAGAGCATCGATGCCGCCCAGGATCTCGGCGCGCGGGTCATTCTGCTGGCCTTCTTTGGCGACGGCGACCTCCTGGACGCCAACGGGCAGGTCAAGGAGTCCGCCGTGGACGTGGTCGTGGAGCGCATCAGGGCCGCCGCGCCGCGCGCCAGAGACGCCGGGGTGATCCTCGCTATCGAGAACTACCTGAACGGTGAACAGAACGCGCGAATCCTCGATCGGATCCACCACGAGGCGGTGCAGCTCTACTTCGACGTGTACAACACCGGCACCACCAAGCAGCACAACGTGCCTGCGGACATCCGTCTGCTGCAGGGCCGCATCGCGCAGTTCCACTTCAAGAACGGCGACAGGTATCTCGATGCCGACAAGGCCAGGTTCGAGTCCATCGCCGTGGCCATAGGGGAGACTGGGTATCAGGGCTGGATCGTGCTCGAAACCTCGAGCCCGTCGCAGAACGCCGTGGCCGACGTCAAGAGGAACGGCGACTACACCCGGTCGCTTTTCGCATGAAGCGATCGGGTCGGGTGCCCAGGCTTGCCCACAAAGGCCTGGCGCCTGGTGCGCTAGGGCGTGTCATCATCCCCGATGGCGGGCTGCTGACGGCCAACCCAGGGACAACGTCGTCGCGACCGAGCCCGGCGCGGTTCACGTCGCGCACGGTGGTCCGGCTCAGCGGTGGGAGTTCGCGCAGCAGGTCGCGGTTACACGCCCTACTCGCTTACCTTCCCTGTCGCGGCCCATTCGCAGCCGCGGACCATCAGCTTCGCCACGGCGGGGGTCCTGACCGCCTTACCGTCATGACCGAAGGCGTTTGCGAAGACGCGGCCCTGGCCGTAGTCGAGCGTCCACATCAGCGGTTCGGTCTTCTTGCTCCAATCCGAATCGGCCTCGACCAGCACGTTTAGCTTTACATCCCCGAGTAGCTTGGCGTACAGTTCGTCGTCCGCCGAGAAGTCCTCGGCTCCTTTGGCTATCGGGTGTTCCCTGTTGGCGATCTTCACCTTGATTTCGCTCCGAGGACCGTGACCGGACTTGCCCATGACCCAGTAGCGGCCGCACATCTCGTTCCACTCCTTCCAGTCGTTGAACGAGGCGCTGGCCAGATGGCACGGCACGAAGCCCCTGCCACTCTTGACGTACTCCACCAGATTGGTCTTGGCCGCATCCGGAAGCTCGACCTTCTTGTCGTTGTAAAGCATGAAGACGATTGCCGCGTAGTTGGCCAACTCGTCCTTCTTCTGCAGAACATCCATGTTCTCGACGACCTTCACATCGAACTTGCCCGCAGCGCTCAACAGTTCGAGAGTGGCATCGGACGTTTCCTTCCACGTGTGTGCACCGACGTCGTCGCCGGTGATCAGCAGCAGCTTGATCTTCTCGGCACCTGGCAGGCTTGAAGCCAAGGCGAGCAGGGAGAAGATGACGGCAAGACAGGTCAGACGCATGATCGTAGTCCCTTCGTTCTGCGGGCAGAAAGCTGCTTTCCTCGGGTCACGAGGAGGAACCTAGTCCCGGTGTGATGGGAGCGCAAGGGATGGGGGACTCGGCGCGGGCTTCAGCGACACCGTTCACGCGGGGGATGGTATCGATAACGCCGGGACCTCGGGCACCTACGCTTGGCTGGGAATCTCCTACGCGAAACCGCCCGTTGGCGCATTACGGTGGATGCCGCCAGTTGATCAGGCTACCCGCCCTGTGATCGTGCTGGGTGAATGGCCGTAGGAAGGCGCAGGAGACGCACAGAGGGGATTCCTGGGAGTGGAAGAGGAAGGACGACACCAATCCATGAACACGAGAATTCGACTGGTTCATTGTGACACGCTGAGCTGCGAGCCGATCCTGCGGCGAATGCCTGACGGCAGCCTCCTGTGCGTCAGCCAATGTGGCGATGTCACCGAACCGGCCCCCGGCAACCGCGTCTACGCCTTCCAAAGCCATGACCAGGGAGATACATGGAAGAAGACCGGTTCAGTCTATCCCGAGAGCGGCGAGGCGGTCTACGTGACCGAAGTGATGGTGCTGGATGGCCTGGTCAGCGCATTCCTGCAGGTGCACAATGGCCGCTTCCTGAACATGCGTTGCGTGGTCATGCAGAGCCGTGACAGCGGCAAGACCTGGACCAATGCTGGCGCGCCCCCGTTCTTCCCGACCTTCTGCTTCGTTCGCAGCATGCTGCCACTGAAGAACGGCGAGGTCATTCTGCCTTGCCAGTACTTCCCGGTTTCCCCGGAAGAGAATGCCCGTCTCGTGATCTCCAACCACAACATCACCAACATCCACCATCAACGAGCCGTGTGGGATGCCAACATCGATCACGTGGGAAACGATCTGATCGTCAGCGCGGACCGCGGCCAGACGTTCCAGCGTTTCACGGGCCCGCGAGTCCCGGTCAAGAGCAATACCGGCCGTGGCTGGGCCTGGACCGAGCCGACCCTGGCCCAGCTTTCCGATGGTAGGATCGTCATGCTCCTGCGCGTCGACGGCAGCGGCTGCCTCTGGCGCAGCGAGTCGAAGGACGATGGCCGCGCCTGGACGGAGGCCGTGAAGACGGACATCCCCAATCCGGGCAACAAGCCCAAGTTGGTTCCCATGCCCGATGGGCGTATCGCCCTGATCCATACGCCGAATTCCTGCCCGGGCTTCGGCAAGCGCCACCCGCTCTCCCTCTGGATCAGCGATGACGATCTGGTGAGTTTCCGGCACCAGTGGATCGTGACTGATTTCCCGGGGGCCTACTGCTACCCCGACGGCTTCTTCGAGAACGGGCACGTCCTTTTTACCATCGAGATCAACCGGCATGAGGTTCTCTTCTTTGACTGTGAGGTGTGATGCGGATTCCCCACCGACGGCATGACGGTTACGGTTCATGCCAGGGTCTACGAACTGAGCGAACCGCTGGCATCTGTCAACGAAGACAGCGGCACGGCCGACGCCCCCATCATCCATCGCGCCGCAGCCGGGGACGAGGTGCGACTCTGTCCGGTAAGAGCTGACGGGAATGCCCCGGGTCACGATAAGAGCACGGCATGGGGTGCGTGCGATGGTGCCGAAATCTGTTTCCGTATACACGACGCGAAGTCCCCCGGCCCGACGTACGTGGTCCACAGTTTTCTCACCGGCACGGTCGACAGCGTCACGGACGGCGGCGCACGTACGGAATCCGCAACCGCTCTCGGCCAGGCGGTCCACTACGCCGTCGCGTGTGGCCCCGATGCATCGTTCTCGAATAGGCGGAACGTGCGGGTGCTAACATCAGGAAGCCCGGAGATCGAAACGAAGAGCCGGGTGGCAGGTGTGGCGGCGCAACCCGTCGCGGACTTGGGTGCGATCAAGGAGACACATCACATGCAGGAATCCACGACCACGACCAGCGCCAATCCCGCCCCTGCCGCCCTGCTCCCATGCGGCTGGGATCCGAAACAGGCCGGCGACTCCGTGCTGGCCGGGCTGATCAAGGTCACGGCGCCGGAAGTGAAAGGCGCGCACGATGCGGAGTTCGTATGTGTCGGCGAGCGTGCCTACATCGTCGAGCACGACAACGACATCCAGCCCGGCCACGGCGCCGGACCGGCGCAGTACTGCGTGCTGAGCATCCTGGATCTGAAGTCGCTCACCGTCGAGAGGGTGGTTCCGCTGGCCAAGTCCGAGCAGGTCTTCGACAACATGACGTTGCCGAAGGGCATGTGCTTCGTGCCGCGCCTCATCCAGGAGGACGCAAGTACGCTGCGTGCCTATTTCTGCAGCCAGCCTGCGGGAGAACAGGCGGTAACTTGGTACCGCGACTTCGACCTGCGCACGCAGAGCTTCGAGGGCGCCATCCACAAGGCCAGACTCAAGACGGCCGCCGGCACCTTCGACATGCTGCCGTGCCATTTCCACGCCGATGCCGCGGCGCACGGGTTCACCCGGCCCGCCGTGGGGATGGGGCTCTACATCTTCGACTCTTTCAAGGTGTTCGACGGCCGGCGCTACGTGGCCATCAACAACTTTGAGGGCAAACAGAACGCCCTGGCGAGACTGCTCGACGACTTTGAGACCTTCGAGGTGATCGGCCACTACAACGAACCGCAGACTGAAGAGCTGAGCGAGTCTTCCGTGAACCGGCTGCCGGACGGCACCTGGATGGCGATCTGCCGGAACGACAGAGGGAACTACCACTTCTCCACGAGCCAGGACGGCAGGACATGGAGCGTCGGCAGGGAGATGCCTTGGGTGAAGAACGGCCTCAACTCGAAACCGACCTTCGACCGGTTTAGGGGCGTCTACTACCTCGGCTGGCAGGAGAACACACGCATTCAGGGCTGCAACCGCAGTGTCTTCAACGTCGATGTCTCGCGCGATGGCCAGACGTGGGAACGGAAGTACCGCTTTGAGACACCGCACTCCTTCCAGTACCCGACGTTCCATGAGCATGAGGGTGTCATTTGGCTAACCGTCACGCAGAGCGATCACCAGGGAACCACCGACCGCATCATGTTCGGCAGGCTGGAGGGCACCCGACCATAAAACCCGCCCTCACCCTCGCAGGAGGATTCCGCAGCGTCGCCGGATCGGTGTCTTACTGCGGTACACGCCAGAGATGAGGGTGGAAGGCGTGATTTCTGGCTGCGTGGACCGGCTTGTGGAATGCGATCGCAGCGTGTGGCTGATGGTGGCTTTTCTGAGCTTGACCAGTACGAAAACAAGGACATCGTCAGCGACAGTATGGGATCTTGATGATGATCTTAACTGCTTGTTCAGTAACTATTTACGCGAGGCGGGACTCGAACCCGCACGAGTTGCCTCACTGGAACCTAAATCCAGCGCGTCTGCCAATTCCGCCACTCGCGTAGAGCCGGAGGGTACGAGCGGGAAATGTACCGCGACGTTGCCGGCACGGCAACCGCTCCCGGCTGGCGGCCAGGGCGGTTCTAAGAAACCGGCGAGGGCGCCGACGGCTGGGTCTGCGATCGCCATTGGGCACCCCCGAGGCCCCCTTGCGGTCGCGCTATGGAGCATAGGGGGGCACGGCGTT
>CAILUI010000426.1 GCA_903837355.1 uncultured Victivallales bacterium | reverse complement strand
GCCCACCGCCCACCGCCCACCGCCCACCGCCCACCGCCCACCGCCCACCGCCCACCGCCCACCGTTCACCGGCCACCGTTCACCGCCCACCGTTCACCGTTCACTGGCCCGGGCGGGCAGAGCTCGCCCGAGAGCGGCGAAGATCTTATGGTTGGCTTTGGGGAAGGGATAGTCGGCCAGGCGATCCCAGGGCACCCAGGCCATGGGCCGGTCACAGTGGGCGCTGGCGGGGTCGCCCTCCGGGACGCAGTGGAAGGCGGTGAGGGTGATGCGGAAGTGGCTGTAGGCGTGCCGAATGGTGCAGGCGCGCGAGACGACCCGTACCGCCAGGTTCAGTTCCTCGCGGACCTCGCGCAGCACCGTTTCCACCGGCTTCTCTCCCGGCTCCAGTTTGCCTCCGGGGAACTCCCAGAGTCCGCCCAGCATCTGCTCCTCGCGGCGGCGGGCGATGAGGACACGCCCCTGGTCCTCGATGATGCCGACGGCCACGCGGTAGTGCGGCACGCGCACGGTGGGTCGCCGTACCGGCAGTTCGGCGGTCCGCCCCGTGGCCAGGGCGCCGCAGGCCGTCCGCAGCGGGCAGGTGGCGCATAGTGGGTCGCGCGGCCGGCAGACGAGGGCGCCAAGCTCCATCAAGGCCTGGTTGAAGGCCGCCGGGTCGCCGCTGCTGTCGATGGCTTCCTGCAGGCGCTGCTCGAGATCGCGCTGGACGCGGGGCGTCCGGGTGTCGGTCGCGATGCACCACAACCTGGCGCCGACGCGGGCGACGTTACCGTCGACGACGGGGTGGGGCAGGTTGTAGGCAATGCTGGCGATGGCGGCGGCGGTGTAGGGACCGATTCCAGGCAGCGCCCGCAGGCCGTCCAGATCGGTCGGCATCCGGCCGGCGTGGGTTGCCGCCAGCGCCTTGGCGGCGCGGTGCAGATGCCGCGCCCGGCTGTAGTACCCCAACCCCTCCCAGGCCTTGAGCACGTCATGCAGGTCGGCCGCAGCCAGAGCCGCTGGGGTCGGGAAACGGGCCACGAAGCGCTCAAAGTACGGCTGCACCGTGGCTACCTGCGTCTGCTGCAGCATGATCTCGCTGACCCAGATCCGGTACGGCGTCGGATGCTCACGCCACGGCAGGCAACGTCGGTGCTGATGGTACCAACCCAGCAGTGGTCTCACCCAGTCCGGCATCCGCTCCCCCTGGCCAGCAGACCGTGTCTCTAAGGTTGCGCTGCGGCTGCCGGAAGCCCGTCCAACCAGCCCACGGCGGCCTGACGGAACTCATCGAACGAAGGTTCCCGGCCGGCCGCCTTCACCGTCTCGGCACGGTACCCGCGGGCCCAGTCGTAGAAGCGGCGATGCGTCTCGTACAGGGGCTGCTTGGCGCCCTTGTCATCAATCAGCCAGAAGCCGCGCTGACGGCCGTCTTTATCCACTTCGTTGTTGTACATCTCCCAGTACAGTGCAAACGGGCAACCCCAGGCCAAGGCGGTGCGCAGCACCTGCCGCGAGCGCAGATCCTGCTCCGGCGGCGGGTGGTTGGCGGCGGGGAAGCCATACTCGCCGATGAACACCCGTTTGCCGACGATTCCCGGCTTCGGCGGCAGCTTGGCTTCGATGTAGGAGAGTGCCGCGCTGAGTGTCTTCGCTTCGCCCTGGGTGTCGTAGCTGGAATACGAGACGAAGTCGACACGGCTCTTGGGCAGCACATCGTTGGTGACGGAGCGCCGCCCTTCCATGGCCAGACGAACGAGATTCACCTCGGTGTAGTTCCAGATCGCGACGGCCGTATGCGGCGTATCGCGCTTGGCGTCGTCGACGGCCTGCTGGCGAGCGTTCAGCCAGTCGGCCATGCCCTGAATGCGTTCGGGCGTGATTCCCTCGTCGGTCTTGGTGTCATAGCCGTCGCGGAGGTGCCAGTCACCCTCCCAGTGGCCAAGGTAGAAGGTCTTGCCGCTGCCGCTGTAGGTCCGCAGGAGGTAGCAGGCGAGGTCGTAGATCTCCTTCGACTGGCGCTCGGCGACGTCTTTGGCGTAGCCGTTCTTCCACCAGCCCTCAGCAAACGGGTAGACCCAGATGAGATAGTGGGCAAAGGGCATCTCAAGGACGCGCCGATGGGCCGGCTCCTGCGCCGCCAGGTCGCGCAGGCTGCGGATGTCGGGGCGGGGTTCGCGCACGTTCCCGCCCTTGTCCTTGGCATAGTTGGCACCCATGCCGAACTTGAGGGTGTTGCTGCCCATGTCGAGGATGGCCTGGGCCGTCTCCACCAGCAGCGGCTCCTGGCTGAACTGGTAGGAAGCGCCAAAGGTCTGCGTGCCGAGCCCGTAGGCAAAGGCGTCCGGAACGGGTCTAGCCGGGACGTCCGGCGCCGGCCCCGGCACCTCCGCGGCAACCGCACCGAGCAGTGACAGAGATCCAGCGCAGACCAGAGCCATGGCTTTCATCGCATTCCTTTCCCAGGTGACCTACACGCCCCGCCTCTGAAGGATGCGCAAGGAGCGCTGGGGAAGCTGCCAGTGAGTTGTGGGGGCGGCGTTCGGCATGTCCACCGGGACGTAGGTGTCCGCCGTCTCGAGCGCTTGCGGCGTGCGGCCGTAGTTGGCCAGGACCAGGTAGATTTCGCGGTTCGTGAAGGCCGACGCCACCACGGCCGGCGGCAGCGGCTGGGCGAACAGCGCCGAGTCGCCGATCTCCAGCCAGGCCCAGGTGCCCTCTTCCGCCAGCGGCATGTACTGCCGCAACCAGCGGGCGTGGGTTTCCTGGGTTCCCGGGCGCGGCGGCACGGCGTCCCAACCACCGTAGATGTGCGGCCCTTGCGGATGGGCGTTGTGGTACTCCCAGGCAGCCAGGCAACGTTGCTTCCAGATATCGACGCTGGGCGGCGCCGGAGAGTAGTTGACGCCGGGGATCATGCCGCGCTCGCCGGTCCACGGGCGACCGGCCATGAGCAGTGGGAACTGCAGGTAGGGAATGGCGTGCAGGAAGGCCTCGTCGTCACTCTCGACGGTGGCAAAGGACATGTCGATGCAGGGAATCACGTACGGCGGGTGGTTCTTCACCGCCTCACGCAGGATGTCGGCGTTGGTCATGTTCTCACCCACCCAGAGGTAGTCATAGACCTTGGCGCCCTGGGTCTGGGGCTGGTTGGCGTAGTCGGCGTGGACCTTGTAGATGCCGCCGCGCCGCGTGACTTCCGCGTAGATAAGCTGCAGCAGATCGGAGACGGCGCCGTCGTGCTGGGGCGTCTCCTCGAACGCGGGCACCTCGTCCTTGGCCAGTTCCTGGTTGCCCTTGCTGGCGTTGGGAACGTAGCCCCAGTCGTTGTAGATGCCGTCGACGCCGAACTCCTCGATGATGCGCACGATCTGCGGCAGCAGATAGGCGCGCCAGGCGGGGCTCGCCGGGGCGCAGCGGGCGAGGTTCCAGTAGCCCGAAAAGAAGCCGTCGTTGGGCCGGGACCAGTCCTCGCAAAAGTCCGGGTCGGTGCGGATGAAGTAGCCGCTCGAAGCGTAGGCCAGGACCTTCATGCCGCGCTGCTGCACCATCCGCACAAAGCGGCGGAAGCCGTCCGGGTTGATGGCGGTGAGCTTATGCCCCCCGCAAAGCCGCAACTGGTCGCTCCAGTCGTCCATGACTTGGATCAACTGGATACCGTGCGCCTGCAGACGGTCCAATTCG
This sequence comes from uncultured Victivallales bacterium, assembly GCA_903837355.1. Classification (GTDB taxonomy): domain Bacteria; phylum Verrucomicrobiota; class Lentisphaeria; order Oligosphaerales; family JAFGRS01; genus CAILUI01. The sequence goes on along the minus strand of CAILUI010000426.1, from coordinate 37,198 downwards.
CGTTCGTCGTACTCGCCCGGATTCCAGGGCTCGCGGCAGGGGTACTCGCCGAGGTTATACACGCACTGAGCAGGCAAGTACTTAGTCACCAGGTGCTTGCGCATGCAGGAGCGGATCTGACGCTGGCAGGTGCCGAGGTTTTCAAGGCGACGGCGGTGATCGGTTGCGCTGTAGCTCTTCATGATGGCCGACGCCTCACCGCCGGCGGCGGGGACGTGGCGAACACAGCATGGGGACATGGCGAGATCTCCTTGATCTAGGGGTGTTTTCACGGGGTCTGACTGCGCTCCCAGTCGCGCAACGCCGGCAGTTGCGCTTCGACTTTCGCGAAGGCATCGGCCAGCCGTTGCATCCCAGCCGCGTCTGGGACGGTGTAGTTCCACCCCAACTCGAGCGAACGCGCGATCTTCTGCTCGCAGTGGGGGACGCGGACGCTGCGGTAGTCGATGCCGCTCTGGCGCAGCGGTTCCGTCCACATCACCTTGGGTCCATCGTAGGTCTGCCAATGCAGCCGGGGCCAGGTGCTGATCGGTGATGGGATGTACTGGAAGCAGCCCACGCCCTCGGCGCGCAGGGCCTGGTAGACCGTCTGCTTGGCAAGGCCCGCGGCGGCCGCGTCGACGTTCATGGTCAGCATGTGGTAGCTGGGCTCATCGCCGGCAGCATAGTCTGGGAAGGAGAACAGGCACAGCCCAGCCATGGCGGCGCGCAGCAGGCGGACATTCTCGCGGCGGCCGGCGATCTCGGCATCGAGTTTACGGATCTGTTCGGTGAGCATGACCGCGACCAGCGGGCTGAGGCGGTAGGTGTAGACGAGGCTGTCGATGTAGCGGTCCAGGCGCTCGTGGGGGAAATCCGGTTCCAGCGAGCGGCCCATGTGCTGGCCGCAGAGGGCGGCCTTCCAGTAGACGTCCTTGTCGGGCGTGAACATGTAGCCGCCCTCGGCCGAGGCCAGGAGCTTGCCGCCCATGCACGAGAAGCCAGCGGCATGGCCGAAGGTACCGACCTTGCGGCCGGCGTGCAGGGCTCCGTGGGCCTGGCTGCCGTCCTCGATGAGCTTCAGGCCATGGCCGTCGGCGATGGCCCGCAGGGCGGTCAGGTTCGCGGCCTGGCCGAAGATGTGGACGGCCAGGATGGCCCGGGTGCGCGGCGTGATGGCGGCCGCGACGGCAGCCGGATCCAGCAGGCCGGTCACTGGGCAGACGTCGACAAACACCGGGACGGCGTTGTTGTGCAGGATGCAGGAGATGCTGGCTCCCCAGGTGTAGGGTGTGGTGATGACCTCGTCGCCCCAGGAGATCTCGAGCCCCATCAGGCAGTCCTGCAGGGCCGCATGGCCACTGCTGGCCAGCAGGCAGTGCGGAACCCCCTGCCAGGCGGCGATGGCGTTTTCCGCCTCGGCGATCTCGGGGTGATTGCGGTTGAGGCCGACGGTGCGGCCCCGCTCCAGCATATCCACCACGCGGTCGATGGCGCCCTGCTCAAACGCGGGGTGGCGACTGGGCTGCGGCACGCCGAGGGCGGGGCCGCCCAGCAACGCCAAGGTGTTGGTGCTCATCGTGAGGGAATCCTTCCTGATCACTTCTCCGGCCAGCGCAGTCGCGCGGCCACATCGGTACCCAGGGCCGGTATGCGTAGAGCCAGCGTGCCGGCGCGGACGTCGGCCTTCTCCAGGCGTTGGCGGGTGCCTTCCCAGGTCTCCCACCACTCGACCTCGATCGGGCCGTCGGTGAGGCCCTTGAGGGTGACGACGGCGGCGGGCACCGCCGCGACCGTGCCTTTGCCATGGTTGAACCAGTCGCTGTCGCGGTTCTGGATCCACAGAATGGCCGTACGCTCGCTGGCCAGTGCGGCAACGAGCAGGTTGGGTCGGTCGATGACACGACAGCCCTCGAAACCGTAGCTTCTCACCCGCACCCAGTCCTTGCCGGTGTTCTCGACGCGAATGCGGTGAAGGCCGGCCGTAACAGGGACACGGATCTCCTCGTCGTACACCGACTCCCAGAGCTGCCACTGCGGGCGGAACTCCCAGCTCTTGCCCTGGCCTTCGCCGCAGGGCAGTTCACGGTCGAGGACAAGGACGTCATCGACCGTGATCAGCAGATGCCCGGAGTTCGAGACGCGGTCGACGCTCACCGTGAAGGTGCCGGGGGCAGGGAAGGTGACGCTGAAAACGGGCGGGTTGCGGAGATCCTTGTGCCCTTCGCCGTGCAGGAGTGCGAGCAGTTCGCCGGGGGCGTTGACGCTGCCATCGGGGGCGAGGGCGAAGGCGTTCACCGTCGGCCGCCGGAAGCCCTCCCTGGGCGTCAAGACGGCGTCCCGCACCGGTCGGGCCTGCTGCGGGTCGGCGTAGGCAGTCTCGGTCTCGACTTGCCGCCAGACGGCCGTGCCGAAGGGCAGGCCGTCGGTGAAGCGCCGGATGGCCGTGAAGTGCCCATAGAGGTTCAGGGGGTCGATGTAGTTCTCGTGCCACCAAGGCATGGGGATGCCGTCGCAGCCGCTGGCCACGGCACTCCAGAAGGCATTGTGCAGAGCCCAGCCTTTGGGGTCCTTGTCCGCGGTCGTATCATGACTACGGATGCCGAACTCACCGAAGAGGTGCGGTTTGCTGGAGTTGCGCCACTGCAGCAGGCAGTACTCGCGGACCTGTTCGGCGACATTGGCGTCGTTGTTGGTATAGCAGTGTGTCTGGACAATATCGATCTCCGGAATCTGCCAGAAGACCTGCGGGCCGGTACTGCTCCAGAAGCTGGTGGTGATGGGATGGCGGTACGGATCGATGGAGCGCAGGTAGGTTGCCATCTCGCGGTGCCAGGCCAGGAGCGGTTCCTGGGGGGTATCGGCCCAGCCCTCAAACTCGTTACCGAACTCCCAGCAGAGCACTTGCGGGCTGGCGGCCCAGCGGGCCACCGTGTAGCGCAGGCGGTTGCGGTAGTGCCGCCGGGCGGTGGGATCGGTGAACCAGTCCCCGGCGGTCTTGCAGGGGCCACCGTTGGCCAGGTTGAAGGGGTTTGCGGCCCAGCCGCCCTCGCGGAAGTCCTGGTGGGTATCCAGGCAGAGCATATAGACGAAGTCACGCTCGCGGGCCAACTGCAGGGCGACGTCGAGGCGGGCGGCTTGAGCCTGGCGGTAACGACCGAGGGTGGGCTCCCACTCCAGGCCCAGGCCGCTGCTGCTCAACCACCAGCGATTCCAGTTCTCGCCGGCGTTGGCCATCTTGGTGATGGCCTCGTCCACGAGCTGGCCCGCGGTCGGGTAGATGGGCAGATTGTGGCCGATGGGGAGGTAGGGCGCACCGTTGTCAAAGACCAAATAGCGGGGATCAACGCGGCTGGGACGTACGAAGCCGCGGGCGGGCGCGGCGATGACCTGCACCATCGGCACGGTGAAGGTCACAGCGCCGCTGCGATCGCGGGCGCGGAGCTCGCAGCGCAGCGGGCCGACGTCGTTGGCGGACAGGCGAACGCGCCACTGTCCGCGGGTCTCGGGCATCATGATCTCCATGCCGCGGGAGACCAGGCGCCGGTGCGGCACGGTGTAGAACCCAGGGATCTCGTAGGTGGTACCGTTGGCCGTCGTGACCAGGGCGTCGAGGCGGACGTCGTCGGGGTCGTAAGGGTTGTCCCAAGTGCCGACCATATCCACCGCCAGATCGAGGGAGTCGTAGAGGCGCACTTCGGCGGGCAGGGGGCCGATCCCCCGCAGTGCCAGGGCCTGGCGCTGCGGTCCGGCCGGGTCGGGTGGGGGCGTCGGCATCGCCGTCTCCTGCAGTGCCAGCTTGACGGTGACACTCTCGGTGACGGCGAAGTCCGCGGGCTGGAGGGTGATTTCCAGGGCGTGACTGCGGTCGGCGATGCGGCTGCGGACAGCGCCGACCTCGTCCGGCACCACGGCGAGCGCGGGCTCGCCGGGCACGCCGAGCAGCAGGCGCTGAAAGGAGCCGGCGAGGGTCTGTCCGACCTGGGCGTGACCGACGGGTTCGGCATACAGCAGCCGCGTCTCCGGAGCGCGCCGCGGTACCGACAGCACGGCCCAGAGGCCGGAGGTCAGCTTCAAGTCGGCCGTCTTGCGGACCGTGAGCGCAATCTCCACGCCGGTGGCCGTCGGGGTCAGGTCCAGCTCGTAGGCCAGCGGCGCCGCCGGCGGCGTGGTGCCCCAGAGGCCCTTCAGGTGCAGTACCCCCTGAGCGTCGAGACTCGGGGGCGTGCTCGGCGTGCCGCGCTCAAGGCGCTCGTAGACCCACTGGTCATGCCACTGGAAGAAGGCGAGCGCGGCGACTTCGCTGCCGGCACGTGTGATCCGTAGTGCGCCGGAGGCTTCGACCTGGATCTCCAGCGTCGCCCCCGGCCAGACCCAGGCACTGCCGGCAGCCGTCCATCCCGGTGCGGCCGCGCGCGCCGAGAGGCTTCCTGCCACGCAACAGGCGAGGAGGCCAGCATATCGCGACGTCATGCCCGTCACTCCTATCAATAAAAGCCCCTTGCCGCGCGTTTCCGCCAGTGAGTCCAGTGTGCAGAGCGGCATGCGTGGAAGTCAGGGCCTCCTGCGGGTTTTCTGGGGACCCGGTGCATGACGAGACTGAACGCCGGTAGCAGCCTGCCTTACCATAACGGCCCCGACGAGGGCCTTCAACGCCAGCCGATATCTGCTGGGAGTCGGGGACTGCGGCCGGGTGTCGGCATGCCGTTCTTGACGGTGTGTGCTCGCGCGAGTCTGCCCGGGTCACGGAGGAGGTTGCCTGTGGGGGTATCAGCCTGGCCCGGCGTCCTCGCGGCGCTATTACTGGCGGCGTGGGCCGAGTGTGCCGTGGCGGCGGACGCCTGGAAGCACGCCGACGCCGTCGGTCGCTTGCGCATCAGTGCCAGTTCCGCCACGGCGCAGCAGGTTCGCGTCGATCTTCCCGAAGCGCTGGCCGCGACCGTCAAGGGCGTGGCCGCTTACTCGGCCGATGGGGCGCCGCTGCCCGCGTCCCCGATCACGCTGGGCGGCCGGACGACGAGCGTCTGGCTGGCGCTGGGTCGACTGGCGCAGGCGGCCGCGGGCCCTGGCGAGGAGGGCATCCAGCTACCGGTCGAGATCTACCTGTTCAACGAGGCGACGATCCCCGTCCCGCTGGCGGACGCCGCGCGCCATCCGGCCCGCATGCTGCGCACGGCGCGGGCGCTCACGACGCGGCCGTTCACGGCCACGGAGGCGGTGCTGCTGCTCGGGTCGCTGCTGGGATCAGGTCGTCCGTTGTATGCGTTCGACGCACCCGCCCTCGGCGATCCCATGCGGCAGACCCAGGGGGAGGGGGCTTCGGAGCGGCGCAGCGCGCTGCTGTTCTGGTCATCGGCTCTCGCCATCGAGGCCCCGACGCGAGCCGTGTTCGGGTCCGACAGCATTCAGGCGGCGTGGTTTCTCTATATCGACGGCCGGCCCGTGGCGGACTGGCGTACGGTTGCCGCCGACGGCAAAGGCGGGTTCTGGGGCAATGCCGTGGAGCTGTCGGCCGGACTGCACAGCGCCGAGCTCTTCGTCATTCAGCGCCATGATGAGCCACTTCCTGCCTGCCTGTGGCAGGTTGATGGGCAGGAGCGCCAGGTGCTCACCGGGAGTTGCCCATCCACCCATCCGGAGGCGGTCGAAGTGCAGCTTGCGGCCGGCGGTCCGACCGTCGGCATCCGCCTGGCCAAAGTGAATCGTACCCACTTCCAGGACACGGGGGCCGATGTGCTGTGCTTCACGCCGATGACGGCGGAGGGGGCAACTCTGCCGCCTGAGGTCACGGTGCTCCTGGACGGTCAGCCGCTCGATCTGTCCACGGCAGAGCAGGGCTACGTGGTTCCCGGCCCACGCCTACCGAGTGTCGACCTGCGCTTGCCCACGGCCGCGGCGTCGGCGCTGGCCGTGCACCTCCCCGCCAGGCCGATCTGGGCCGTGCCCACGCGGGTTTCCGGGCGCTGCCAAGTCGGGCCTTTGCCGGCGGTGCTGGCCGCCGCGGAACGCCTGGAGATCGTGGCCGCGGTCAGCTTCGCGGAGGAGGGGATCGACCCGCGTCTCTTGCGTCGGATGGCTGTCCGCGCGCGCCAGCTCGACGCCGGCGGCCAGACCTTGCGGCAGGATGCCCTGGCAGACGGCACCCCGGGCGGGGCGCGCGTCGGCGCCCTTGAGCTGTCGCCGACGGTGGCGCGGCTGGTGGTGGAGGTTCGCGCGGCGGAGACACTGCTGCTACCGGCGGTGGTGATTCGCGTGCTGCGCGCCGGCGACAATCTGCGCGGACTGGAGGCGTCGGGCGAAACGCTTTCGCAGGCCGGTGAGCGTGTGGTCCTGCACTGTGGTCCGCTGCAGCCGCTGCCGGTACCGGGCCAGGGCTCGGCAGGCACGCGCTGGGAGCGTCTGGGGGTGCTTGACGACCTCTGTACCGCCGTCGACGCTCCCGGCGCCACGCTGCTGCCGGAACGGGTGATCGGTACGTCCTGGGCAAAGCCCCCCGCCGTCTTTCGCGAGACCGTCGGCGCTGCCGCCGACCAGGGTACGCTGCCCGCGGTGGCACGGTTTGCCGCCTTGCAACGCCTGCTCGAGATGCGCGTCGAGGCGGTCGTGCTGTGCGTCGGGGCCGCGGACCTGCGGCGGGGACGTCCAGCACGGGAGATCTGCCAGGATCTGCTTTTCCTGGCCCAGGCGGTGGCTGCCGCCGGAGCCAGGCCTATCCTTCTGGCCTTGCCGCCGCTGCCTGGGGTGCCGGCGGCGGAGTCCCGCCAGGCCGCACTGCTCTGTAAGGAGCTGGCGTGGGGCTTGCAGACCCCGGTGATCGATGCACACTCCGGTGAGCGCCTCAGTGTCCTGGCAACCGACGCATTCGCCGATACCTTCACAGCGGCGGGACCGGTGGCCTTGGCTGGACCCAACGACCGCGGCCGTGAGTGGCTCTATGGCCTCATGGACCGGGCCATCACGGATCTCGGGAAGAGCCGCGGGCTCTAGCAGGACAGGCCATGGCCGATCTACGTCACAATCTGACCCGCCCAGTCTGCGCGGACCCCCTCGGCCCGCGCGGCTTCCCGCAGGCGACCCTGGTGCTCTGTCGCTGGCAGCGGATTGCGGGCTGGGCAGTGGTGGCGGGACTGCTGCTCTGGGCCGGGCTCGGCTGGCGTAACGAGTTGCTGGTGCTGAACATCGTCTGCACGGTGTTCTACCTACTGACCACGGCCTATCGCTTGCTGGTCATCGACCTGTCTCTGAGCAAGGCCCGCGACATCCGCATTCCCAGCCAGGATCTGGCCGTGCCGCCCGATGGGGTGCAGTGGCCACGCTATATCGTCATCCTGCCCATGTACCATGAGGGTGACGTCCTGCCCGGACTGGTTGAGGCCATGCGGCGACTCGATTACCCGGTGGACCGTCTGGAGGTGCGCCTGCTGATCGAGGCGGATGATACCGAGACCATGGCTGTGGCGCAGGCGATGAACCTGCAAGCGCCGTTCCGGATCGTCACCATCCCGGTCTCGCAACCGCGTACCAAGCCCAAGGCCTGCAATGTCGGGATCGAGGAAGGTGACGCCGACTACCTGGTTATCTACGATGCCGAGGACCGCCCGGATCCAGATCAGATCAAGAAGGCGGCGGTGGCCTTCAGTCGGATGCCGCCCGAGGTCGCCTGTATCCAGGGCAAACTCGGTTTCTACAATCCCGACCGGAATGTGCTTACGCGCTGCTTCACGGCCGAGTATGCGACCTGGTTCGGGTTGAGCCTCCCCGGACTCGACTGTATGCATGCGCCCATCCCCCTGGGCGGCACTTCGAACCACTTCCGACTGAGCATTCTGCGCGAACTGGGGGGCTGGGACGAGTACAACGTGACCGAGGACTGCGACCTGGGTCTGCGGTTGTACATTCGCGGCTGGCGCACACGCATCCTGGACTCGATGACCTGGGAACAGGCCTGCCACGATCCCTTCATGTGGATCCGGCAGCGCTCGCGCTGGGCCAAGGGCTACGTGCAGACCTACCTGGTGCATACGCGCGATCTGTGGGGGCTGACGCGGCAATTGGGGTTCGTCGGCAGTCTGCATTTCCATCTGCTGGTGGGCGGTTCGATCCTCTGCCAGTTGGTCAACCCTGTCTACTGGGCCATGGCCCTGCTCTGGCTGGTCTTTCGGCCGAGCGGTATCGACCAGTTCTTCCCAGGCCCGGTTTTCGCCATGGGGGCGCTGTGTCTGTTTGTGGGGAATTTCGTCTTTGCCTACACCAGCGCGATCGCCTGTGTACAGAGCAACGTCGGGCACTTGGCGAAGTATGGTTTGGCCATGCCCTTCTACTGGGTGCTGCACAGCATCGGGGCCTGGAAGGGCTTCCTGCAATTGGTGACCCGGCCGCACCACTGGGAGAAGACCAAACACTTCAGCGAACCGACCGCACCGAGCGCGGGAAGCGCCGCCCCGGAAACGCCATGAACAACGACTGTCAGACGCCACCGGCCACGACTGCCGAGCCTTGCCGCACCCGCTGGGTGCCCTGGCTCATCCTCTTTGCGGCCGTGGTCGCCGCGCGTCTGCTGCTGCCATTCCGGGACAGCGACACGCTCCTGGTTCACCAGGCGATCGTGGACTCGCTGCTGAGCGGGCATAACTGGGGTCGCCAGGCCCTGGTGGCAGCGCTCGAGTACCCGCTACTGCCGACGCTGGGACTGCTGGCGGCACGGGTGCTATTCGGTGTTGGCATCGCGCCGCTGCTCCTGGTGGCGCTGGCGCAGAGCCTGGCCGTCTGCTATCTACTGCGCCTGCGGCCGACGCTGCCACGCCGATGGGCGTTGGGCGTTCTCCTGGTTGTGCTGGGCACCTGCCTGCCGGACGTCCGCGCCGCCCTCACCGCCCTGGACCCCAACTGGGTAGCGGCCGTGCCTTTCTGTGCCGCCGTCTTCCACCTCTCGCGCTGGTTCCGTGAGCACGGCATCCGCGATGCCGTGCTCTGCGCCGTGAACGCGGGTCTGCTGGTATTCTGCGGCATCGGTGGCGGCGTCGTCGGGCTGGCCCTGGCGCTGGTCCTCGCCGGCGCTGCCCGGAAAGCCAGCGCCGGCGCTGGCGTGGCCTCGCAAGGGCTCGGGGTTCTGGTCTGGGCGCCGCTACTTTACTGCCTGTCGCTATGGTTTTTGTGGAACTGGCTCATCCTTGGAGACCTGCTGTTCTGCGTCAAGCATCTGTGGAGTGCCTTGACGTCGGTGTCGGCCGGGGCCTTCCTGAAAGCGGGCGGCTGGGCGCTGCTGACGGCGCCCGCGGTGGCCTGGGCCGGCGCCCTGTTCGCGCTGTCCAGCGCTGCCGGGCGCGACCGGCGCGCGGTCGCTGGTATGATCGTCCTCTGCACGGCCGCGGCTGCGGCTCGAGCCGCGTGCACCGCGGCGGGGTTACTGCCCGGAGCGGCCACGCTCCTGGCCGTCTGTGCCGGCGTCGCAGCTCTGGCCAGGGTACCGGCCGCGGACGCCACGGCGCTGGCTCCAGCGCTGCTCGGGCGGCGCTGGCTCCGGTTTGCTCTGCTTGGTGTGGGACTGCTGATCCTGGCGGCCGATATGGCCTGGATGCCCGTGCCCGACCCCGTCGCCGAGGCCAGTTTCGTCACGGGTGCGCCGCCGCCGCTGGAGATCACGCGGCTCATCGACCGCGACTGGCCACGCTCCCGGACAACGGTCTATGGGGTGCGTCTGCCGGCGCTCTACCACGACCCGCAGGAATTGCGTTTCGTGGCCCGCATGGACTACCAACAGGGGCTGTTCATCGAGCAGGCACAGCACGAGGTCATGCATCTGCTGCTACCGCCGCCGGACGGGCGCTTCTACCCGCGTGGGAACAACGCCTTTACCGGTATGCACCGCAGCGGCACTCCTGCCTTGCTCCTGGAGAAGCAGTGGGACAGTGGCTGGCAACTCTGGCGTTGCGTCATCTTCCCCGAGAACGAGTCCCGCCTGCAGCACCTCAAGTGATCCCGCCGGACAGCTCTTGCCGCCCCTGCGGGCCGGATCGAGCGGCCGCTGTGGTGCACGGCCGGCAGGTGCCGCAGCAAGCCGGTGGAGACGGCGCGGGCTCGGAGACGATGAGAGCGTGTGGTCGAACAATCACTATCGATGGGGTTCGTTGTCGTTGTCTGTGAAGCGATCGCGAAACGGTTGTCGTGATCGCAGTCGGTCTTGAGACAAACGATTACCGGGGGGACCGATTCCGACCACGACCACGACTACGGTCACGACCACGACAGCGACCACGGCAACGAGAAAGGCCAACTGCGAAGGCCAGCCAGCGGCCGCTGCGGACGGAGTACCGCCGCTGAGCCGCAGCGCTGGGAGAGGGGCCTACGCCAGGCCCGCTTGCCTGAGCAGATAGGTGGCGATGAAGGCGATACTGGTGGTCAGTTCGTCGAGGTTGATCTGTTCGCCATCGCCGTGGGCGTACTCGAGGTGTCCGGCGCCGCTGGTCAGCACCGGCAGTCCCGGGTACTCTGTGGCAAAGAGACGGCTGTCGCAGGAAACGGTCCAGCCCTTGATGACTTGGTCGCGCCACATGCCGACCTCCTTGGCTGCCGCCAGGGCGTGCCGCATGGCCGGGGAGTCCGGATCGCCATCGAAGGCCGCATTGTGGAGCTTGTCGTAGGTGACGCTGACCACGGTGCGGCCGGTGTGGCGCCGGCCGCAGAGGCGCAGGTAGGTCTCCGCCCCGTGCTGGGCTGCCCGCCGCACCCGGGCCATGATCTCGCCAATGTCGTGCGTGGGCACGAAGCCCTGGCCGCCCTCGAGGGTGAGCACATCGAGGCACTCGTCGCCGGCCAGGCTGAGGGTCACCGTACCGCCGCTATGCAGCGCGATCTTGGCCTTTGAGCGACAGAGCGCGCGCACGAACCCAGCCATCTTGGTGATGGCGCCATCGTTGTCGAGGATGGAACCCATATGGCCGCTTGAGCCGTGTACGTCGCAACGGAGGCCCGTCGCGGTCCGTACCAGGTCGTAGTGGTGGTCGACCTTGGGTCTGCCGGTGGTGCGATCGCTGACCTTGGTCTTGTCACCGTAGACCGCGATGTACTCGGCCAGGGCCGCTTCCAGGCAGTCGCGGACGCAGGCCTCCGCGGCAGGTGTAAGTGGTCCCGCCATGCCAATGTTGAAGGAGACCTCGCCGCAGATGCGGCTGGGATGTTCCCCGTAGTGGCCAATCATGCCGTGGCAGGTCTGCACCGGGCGCTGGGGGAACAGGGCATGTCGGCTCTCGGCCTTGAGGGCACGGCCCTCCCGTTCGAGTTCCTCGTTGACGAAGGCGAACATCTCGAAGAGGTTCACACCGGGCGCCTGGAGGTCAGCGCGGTACCAGACCGCACCGCGGTTGGCGGGATGGATGTCGTTGCCCGTACACTCCAGCACCAGGATCGATCCGTAGTGCTGGCGCAGGTCGCGGTCGATGGCCAGGGAAAGGGAACCATTGCCGCCGGTCTCCTCCTCGACGACCAGCATGGCCAGAAGGTTCTTTGCCAAGCGTTTCTGTTGGGCCTGAAGCACGCCGGCCAGCACCCTCAGCGCTGCGATCATCGCGACCACGGCACCTTTGTCGTCGCAGGAACCACGGCCGTAGACGGTGTTGCCGTCCAGGCGCGGCGGGAGGTAAGGTTTGACGACGTCGACGTGGGCGTTGATGGCGACGCCTTCGGGCCCTTCATAGCCCCCGGCTCCCGGCACCCTGTAGAGCAGGTTGGTGCGGTCCGCGTAGACGGTCTCGGGCGGGAGGCCAGCAGGGCGCTCGCGGGTCTTGGTAAAGTGCAGCAGCGAGAAGGCCGGGTGCGTCTGGATGGCGGGGTTCAAGGGCCGGCGTTCGCGGCGGGCAGCAGGGAAGGGGACTGTATCCAGTTCGCGCTCCAGGATGCGAAAAACACGGTCTTCGGCGTGGCGCATGCGCGCGACGTCAGCGTCGGGGGTCGTGTCGACGGCGCAGACCTCAAGCAGGAGCTCCGTCACGTAGCGGCGCATCTCCGGCGTACGGCTGGCGGCCAGGATGGCTGCGGTCAGCTCACGCATGGCGTTGCCCCCCTGGTCAGCCGAGGACCTCGGCACAGGCCTCCTCAAGCACGCCCAGGCCCTCTTCGAGGGCGTCCCGCGGCGTGATCAACGGCGGCGCGATCTTGATGCAGCCGCCGCCCAACCCCACCGGGGCAAACATCAGCAGGCCCTTGCGCAGGCAGGCTTCGTTGACGGCGAGCGCGGCGTCCGCATCCGGGTCCTTGGTGCCGGGCTTGACCATGAGCAGACCGGCGACCAGGCCGCGGTGCAAGGCGGCGCCGATGCGACGGGGGTAGCGGCCCTGGAGCGCGTCCAAGCGCGGACCAAGGACCTCGCGTCCCAGCGCGGCGGCCTTCCCCGCCAGGTCCTCCTGGGCGAGGATTTTGAGGCTGGCGATGGCGGCGGCCACCGGGAGCGGGCTGGCGGAGTGGGTGCTGGTCATGGAACCGGGGGGGTACAGACTCATGATGTCGCTGCGGCCGATGACGGCGGCGAGCGGCAGACTGGAGGAAACGCCCTTGCCGCAGCAGATGAGGTCAGGGATCAGGTCGTAGTGCTGCCAGCAGTAGTACTTGCCCGTGCGCCCGAAACCAGCCTGGACCTCGTCCATCATCAGCACCACGTCGTGCTGACGGCACCAGCGCCCGAGCGCGCGGGCGTAGTCATCGGGAAGGAAGTTGGGCCCGATGCCCTGGTAAGACTCGGTGATGACACCGGCGATGTCAGCCGGGCCGAGGCCATGGCGGGCCAGGGTCTCCTCGAAGCACGCGAAGCGGGTATCGAGGCAGCGGAATCCGTCAGGGAAGGGGACCTGAACGAAGCCTTCTGGGAGGCGCACGATCCAGTCCTTGAGCGCGCTCATGCCGCCGATCATCTGGGCGCCGAGGGTACGGCCATGGAAAGCGCCCTCGAAGGAGACGATCACATGCTTGCGCTCGCCGTGCCGGCGCACCCCGTACGTGCGTGCCAGTTTGACGGCGTTTTCGGTGGCTTCGGCGCCGGTGCTGAGGAGGAATACCTTGTCGTCCGGGCGCGGCGCGGTGGCGGCCAGCAGGCTACACAATTCGGCGCGGGCCTCGTGGGCAAAGACGTAGGTCGCCAGCAAGGGCTTGTCAAGCAGCGCGCGCAGGGCGGCGATGATCTCCGGGCGGCCATGTCCGACATTGGCCACCAGCACGCAGCTTGACCAGTCGATCCAGCAGTTGCCCCAGCGATCGTGGACTTGGAAGCCTTCGGCACGATCCCAGATGATCGGGGGCTGTCCCTGCATACTGACCGGTTCGACGCGCGCCAGGGTCTCGAAGATGGGCAGCGATTCGGGCACTGGGATCGCCGTAACGATCTGTCGGTAGGCGGTCTGCACACGGGGTACGGCGCGTGGCACCAGGCTGTACTTATGGTCGGCCATCGGGCACTGATCCTTTGGTAGCACGGCGGCAGCGCACGGAGGGCAGGGGACGCCGCCGGTCAGTTCCTGCGCGGACCTCGCGAATGTAGTCCGCGAGCCGTCCGAAACAACACTGGCAACGGCAGGACTCAGGAATCGGGGGCAAGCAGGAACGCCACGTCCTCCCGGGTCAACGCCGCCAAGCCGCCGGGGGCGCCATCGAGGAGGCGGTCGAAGATATCCCGTTTGGCTGCCTGGAGCTGCAGGATCCGCTCTTCGATGGTATGGCGAGTGACGAGTTTCAGAGCGGTGACGGTCTGTGTCTGTCCGATGCGATGCGTGCGGTCGGTGGCCTGATCCTCGACCATCGGATTCCACCACTGGTCGTAGTGGATGACGGTGTCCGCGCCCGTGAGGTTCAGTCCGGTGCCGCCGGCCTTGAGGCTGAGCAGGAAGATGGGTATGGAACGGTCCTGGTTGAAGCGTTCGACGCGGGCCTGGCGGTCCGGGGTGTTGCCATCCATATACTCAAACGGGATGGCGCAACTCGTGAGCCACTCCGGAAAGAGGGCGAGAACGCCAGTGAACTGGCTGAAGAGGAGGACCCGGTGGCCACTGTCGATGGCCTCAAGGATTACCTCGCGCGCGAGTTCGAGTTTGGCCGAAGGGACCGGGGCCCCGCCGGGCGGGAGCAGGTCAGCCGGCAGCAGCCCGGGGTGACAACAGGTCTGACGCAGGCGCAGCAGCAGAGTCAGGATCTCGACGCTGCGCCGCGAACCGTCGCTGTCGCGGGCGGTATCGAGCAGCTGCCGTCCAGCCGCAAGCAGGGCCTCGTAGAGACGGCGCTGCTCATCGACCATCTCGCAGTAGACAACCTGCTCGATCTTGGGCGGCAGTTCGGTGCAGACATCGCGCTTGCTGCGCCGCAGGATGAACGGGTGCAGGATGGGGCGCAGTTCCTGCGTCACGGCCGCGCTGTCGCCGCTGGTGTTGCGGGCTTCGTAGGCCAGGCGGAAGTCGCGATGGCTGCCGAGGTAACCGGGAAGCAGGAAGTCGAACAGCGACCAGACCTCGCCCAGTGAGTTCTCCAGGGGGGTACCGGTGAGGATCAGACGATGGGCGGCGGTCAGCTTCTTGCACGTCCGCGCGTTGGCGGTGTGCGGGTTCTTGATATGCTGTGCCTCATCGAGCACCAGGTAGTCGAACTCGATCGCCTCGTACTCTGCAATATCGCGCCGCAGGAGCGCGTAGGAAGTGACCACTACGTCGTACTCGCGGACATGCTCGATGAGGGCAGGACGGGCCCCCCCGCGGATCGCGGCGCATCTCAACTCGGGCGTAAAGCGGGCGGCTTCCATCAGCCAGTTCTCCACTAGGCTGGTCGGGCAGACGATCATCGACGGACCGGGCGCTTTCTGCAGGGCTCGCGCCGCGATCGCGGTCAGGGCCTGAACCGTCTTGCCGAGACCCATCTCGTCCGCCAGGATGCCGTGGAAACCGCACTCCTCCAGCAACTGCAGCCAGCGGACCCCCTCACGTTGGTATGGGCGCAGGCGGGACCACAGCGCCGGCGGCACTGGCCGTGGGGACGCCGCGGCGGTGTCGGCCAGGCGCCGGCGCAGGCGTTGCCAGGCGGCCTCGCCGCCCTCCCAGAAGTGCGCCACGGGGTCGGTGAGCGGGATCGCGGCGTGCAGACCGAAGCGGAAGGTCTTACCGCCGTCGCGACTCCGACCACGTTGCTCGAACACACTGAGCACCCGCAGCACGTCGCCGGGAAGATGGACGAGCGTGCCATCGGGCAGCGCGATGAGGCTGCGCCGCGCCCGGACGGCGTCGGCCAGATCCTGCCAGGCCACGGGGCGGCCGCTGGCGTCGAGCAGCTCGCAGCGTGTCTCAAACCACGACGCTCCCTCGTCGCCGGCGCGAATCACCAGTCGTAGGTCGTGGGCGGCCTGAAGCCGGGTGCTGAAACGTGGTGTCCAGTAGAGATCCCACTCCTTTTCCAGGTCCGGGAGGTGGCGCTTGGCGAACTCCCACATCGCCGCAGGATCGCCCAGCAGAAACTGGTCGCGCTGGCCCTGGACTCGCCGGAACCCGAAGGCGCGCACGCGACTCACATGGGTGGTCTCTGCAGCATGGTCCCGGCAGACGAAGTGGGTGCTTCCCCAGATGACGAAGGGTCCGCCCGTGCCGATACGGCAGCCGGAATAGCCGAACTCGAGGCGCGCCAGGATCCCGCGCGCATCCCAGTCCAGCGTCAGCACCGGCCGGCAATGCCCCTGGCGTGCGCCCAGCTCCTCGTTCTGGCTGGCAGGTACCAGGCGGGACTGGATGCGGTGCGCCGCGCAGAGTTCCTGGAGGTGGGCCAGTTCGGTGCCGTTGAGATCCAGCCCTCTGGCGTGCAGAAAGAGCTGCAACCAGGCGTTGGGGAAAAACCCCGGCAACCACCAGTACTCGGTACCCAGGCCGATCCAGTAGCCGGCGCGGCCGGTGATGTAAGTGGGCTTGCCTGGGGGTAGATGACCGTGCCCGGGAAGCCGCAACCGGGGCCGGACGTGGACGCCACCCTCGAGGTCTTCGACCTCCATCGCCGTCTCGATACGCTCGGCATGGACATGCAGACGGCCGTCCGGGACATGGAAGGCACTGAAGCCGCCCAAAGCGTGGAGAAGGTCTGCCAGGAGATGGGCCGTGATCTGGATTGCGGTGGTCCCAAACTCGGCGTGCGCCACCAGGAAGCGCATAATCTGCTGCTCCTGCGGCGCGAAGTCGTCCAGGGTCATGCCTCCCGCGCCGCGCCCGGTCTCGATGAGCCGGCGCACGTTACCTTGCGCGTAGACGGCATCGCCACGGTGCAACTGGGCCGTGAGCGTGAGCCGGTTCCATTGGCTTTCCATGGTGCCGATGGCCGTCTCGGTGTGCAGGCTCAGAAAGCAGTCGGGGACCTCCGCCTGAAGGAGATGCCGCAGCGATTCCATGGTCAGGCCGGGATGGCGTAGGCGATCCACTGCCGACGTCGGCGAGGCGGTCTCCACCGGGCCGTCGGCCGTCCCGGACGCAAGCGGCGGCAAGGCGTCGGCGGACGGCTTGAGGAACGCGATGAGCTCGGGATTCTCATCGGCGAGCAGTAGCAGACAGGCCACAGCATGCTGGCAGATGCCCGCATGGTCGGCACACGTACAGCGACTGGTCAGGCGGCGCTGTCGGAAGGACAAGGTCACGTGGACAAAGCCACGGTCGCACGCCAACCTGGCTTCCAGACCACGCCCAGAGACACGCGCATCCAGGACGGCCCGTTCGCGATACAGTTCCTGGCCGTGCTCCCAGTTCCGAACTCCAGCCAGCGCCGCGAGTCTTTCATGCAACGTAACAGCCATGTCAACGCTTCACCGCCACCACTCCCATGACCCAGACCTCGAAATCGAGCCTAGACCATAGCACTGCCATCGGGACTTTTCGAGCCGACGCCCAGACCTGTCAGGGCTGTTCCGTTTTCCCAACGACCATCGGTGTTGGTCACCGGCACGGTGAAAGCGTGAGAGCGTGATTGCGTGAGGCTTACGGCGCGTGTGCCGGCCGTCTGCCACGAATCCACGCTTTCACGTTCTCACCCGCTCACCCGTAGCGGGATCCGCGATCTTGGAACAGCCCTGCAGACCTGTCAGGTCAAGCGTTTCCAAACGTCGCATAATATATATTATGTTTACTCAAAAGGATATTCCTCCGGCGCGCTTGGTGTCTCCCTGGTGGTGGCAGCATACCGTCTCCTTTCTGGGGGGCCGTTGTGCGCGGCGCCGGCCGGCCGGCTCTCAGCCGATACGGAGTCGCGGCGGTGGGTCACCCGCAGTCGTGCGGCAGAGCTCACGGTGTCGCAGAATGAGGGTGACGATTTCCTCAGGGGTGGTGTCTCTCTGGATGTCGACGATGACGGCTCCTGGATGCTGATGACGGAACCAGGTTCGTTGCCGGCGGGCGTAAGCCACGGTGCGCCGCACCAGGAGGTCTTGGAGTTCTGACCGTGACGGGATGGTCCCGGCGAGAAAGGCCGCGATCTCACGGTACCCCAAGGCCTGACGAGCCGTCGGTGTGGAGAGCAGTCCACGCTGGATGAGCATCTCGGCCTCGTCGATCCAACCGGCCCGTAACATGGCCTGGGTTCGCTCTGCGATGCGCCCTTTGAGGACACTCATTTCCGGGATGAGGAGGTACTGCCGGAAGCTGTAGCGTGGGGGTGCTGTCGGCAGGCGGTGCAGTTGCCATGGAGTGCAGCCCGTAAGCCGCGTCACCTCAACGGCCCGCAGCAGACGTCGCGGATTGTCGATGATCTCCTTCGGCAAGGCGAAACCCGCGCTGTGGGCCTCGAGTTCACTGATCAGAGCCTGCCGACCGTGCGGGGCAGCCAGGCGACGCTGCAACTCGGCAGCAAGGGTGCGGTCAGCGGGCAGGAGCCGCAGTCCGTAGATGAGGCTGCGCGCATAGAGCCCGGTGCCGCCAACCAGCACCGCCGTCGTCCCTCTACTCTCGAGATCATTCAGGACGGGCTCGGCCAAGGCCACATAGACCGCCGCGTCACAAGGCGCATCCAGCGCCACGCAGTCGACGAGGTGATGCGGTAGGCGGGCGCGCTCGGCGGGAGTTGGCTTGGCGGTGCCGATATCCAGGCACGGGTAGACCTGCATGGAATCGCAGTTGAGGATCTCGCCATGCAGGCGCTCTGCCGCCAGCACCGCCACCGCGCTCTTCCACGAGCAGGTCGGACCCAACACCGCGAGGTGCTCGGGCGTCATGGCGAGGGCGGGCTCGACGACGGTTCACTGGCCGTATCGGTCGGTCTGGGAGTGGGCGACTCGTCGGTTGGGCGACGGAAGAAGGACGACAGGACGAACACGGTTACGCCGCAGGAGATGGCACTGTCCGCAACGTTGAAGACAGGCCACTGATACGTCCGCCAGTAGAACAGCAGAAAATCGACGACCTCGTGGTAGGCCACGCGGTCAATCAGGTTCCCCGCGATCCCACCGAACACCGCACCCAGGGCCAGAGCGCGTTCCGGGAACCCTTCGGCCAGATGGTCGAACCAGATCACCAAGGCCACTAACACCACGGCTGAGAGCACCGCGAGAGCCTCGGTGTAGTCCGCGAACATACTCCAGGCAGCACCCGGATTCCGGCAGTGGACGAGCGAAAAGAACCCGGAAATCACCGGCCGCTGGAACCCCAGCGGCCAGTGCCGCAGCACGAGCAACTTGGTGGCCTGGTCCAGGCCCAGAACCATCAGTCCGAGCGCCAACGGCAACCGCCAGAAACGCAGGAGGTAAGTGCGATCACGCCAGAACGTGTTCATGGCCCGCGCCTCCACCGCCCTGCCTCCCCTGCCCTGCCCTGCGCCCGCACCCAAGAGTCTATCTGCAACGGGCAACGCCGGTCACTCTTCCACAGGTTCCGAGTCGTCGACGCCCTCGGGGGCAGCCCCATCGTTTTCCTCGCGCAGAACCTTGCAGTCGATGCACAGGCGGGCGTATGGCTTCGCTTTCAGGCGCCCCACGGAGATGGGCTTGGCGCAGTCCACGCAGGTCCCGTAGTTGCCGCCATCCAAGCTCTGGATGGCGACGTTGATCAAGGCCAGGCGGCGCCCCTCTTCGGTCATCAGATGGAGTTCCGTCTCGCGGATGAAATCGTCGCTTCCCACGTCCGCAAGCTCCTCCCCAGCCTGACGGCTGGAGGTCAGCGATGCGGCAGACAGGCTCTTAATCTGCCTTACCAGCGAGTCGCGCTCCTTGAGCAGCATCTCGCGGAATTCCTCGGCACGCTCCGTGGTGAACGTGTCCGTGGCCTCCTTGCGACACTTACGCATAGAGGCGGGTCTCCTGTTCGTTTGCGGACTTGACATTCGTATGGACCTGAGTGTGAATGCGTGGACGCAAAATATAGCCTGCTCAAGCTGACCTGCAAGCGTCCTTCGACCGCCCGACACAATATGCCACGGGGTCAGGGCGTAGCCTCCGGCTGCGACCGTTCCTCGACGTGCTGGCGGATGCGTTCGGCCAATGTCAGGCCGAGCCCGGGGACGGCCGCGGCGATCTCCGCGGCGCTGCACTGACGGATACGGCGCACCGATCCCAGAGCGCGCAGCAGGTCCGCGCAGCGGCGTTTGCCTACACCCTCGATCTCCAGGAGTGCCGAATCGGCAATGCGACGCTGCCGCAGGAGGCGGTGGTACGAGTTGGCAAAGCGGTGCGCTTCATCGCGAAGTGCCTGCAGAAGCCGCAGCCCAGGATGGTGGGGCGGTAGTTGTACGGGGTCCGGCCGCCCGACCATGAAGACCTCTTCCTGGCGTTTGGCGAGGCCGATCAGGGCCACCGGCCAGGCGCCGACTTGCTCCAGTGCCTGAACCGCCGCGTGTAGTTGTCCGATGCCACCGTCGACCACGATGAGATCCGGCAAGGGACGCGCTTCCGACAGCAGCCGCCCATAGCGGCGCGCCACGACCTCACGCATCATCGCCGTGTCGTCGGTGGCCTCCGGCGAGCGGATACGGAAGCGGCGGTAGGCGCTGGTGGCCGGGCGCCCACCCCGGAAGCAGACCATGCTGCCCACCGCCAGGCGCCCGCCGATATTGGAGAGGTCGAAGCCTTCGATCACCAGCGGCGCACACGGCAACTGCAAGGCTTCCTGCAGGGCCGCGACCGCGGTGTCGCTGCGCCGCTCGCGGTCCTCGATCGTCGCCCGCGCAAAACGCCGCGTCGGGGCGCTGACCGACTCCAGGTTTTCGATCATGTCGCGCAGCTCGGCGGCCAGCTCAAAACGCCGGGCCTGAGCGGCCTTTGCCATGCGCTCGCGCAAGTCGCCAACCACCGGACGGCAGTCGCCGCCGAGGACTGCGAGCGCACCGTCGAGGTGCTCGGCGTAGGCCGCAGGGGTGACGTGGCCCATGCAGGGCCCCAGGCAGTCACGGATCACATGGTCAAGGCAGTGCCGTCGGACCTCAGGTCCAGGCTCGCGCGCCCTGCAACTGCGCAGTCCGAAGCGCCGACTGAGGAAGTCTACCGTCTGCCGCAAGACGCCGGCCCGTGGGAAAGGCCCGAAGTACACCCGCTTGTCGTCCTTTCGGATGCGCACCAAAACCAGGCGCGGAAAGGGCTCCGAAGGGTCGATGCAAACGTGCAGAAAGCGCTTATCATCGCGCAGTTCGATGTTGTAGCGGGGATCGTACTGCTTGATCAGGCGGGATTCGAGCAGCAGCGCCTCCGCTTCGCTGGCGACCTCGATGGTCTCGTAGGCTGCGATGCTGTGGATCAGTGCCCGGAGTTTGGCGTCTGCCTCGACGTTGCGCGAGGGCTGGAAGTACGTCGCGAGGCGCTTGCGCAGCGAGCGCGCCTTGCCGACGTAGATCACCTGCCCTGTGGCATTACGGAAGATGTACACGCCCGGTCGGTTGGCGGTGTCTTGGGCGCGGAAACGCACCATAGTGACGGCACGGGGTCAGTGCTCGCAGTTCGCCCCGCAGGGGCGTGCGCTGCTGTACTGCTCCAAGTGGTAGTGGATCTCACGTTCCGGTACTGGCAGGCGGTCAAGGCGGACCCGGCTCTCCGCGAAGAAGCGTTCGGCCAGGGTCTCATGGAAGTCACTGAAGACCACGACCCGGGCAATGCCAGCGCCGATGAGAGCTTTGGCGCAGGCGGTGCAGGGCATGTTGGTGACATAGGCGGTGGCGCCGGAGAGGTGGATGCCGTGGTGGGCCGCCTGGCAGATGGCGTTGATCTCGGCGTGATTGGTGCGTACGCAGTGGTCGTTAACGACGATACATCCGTCCGTGGTGCAGTGCGGGGTCCCCGGCAGCGAACCGTTGTATCCCGTTGCCAAGACAAAGCGGTCCCGCGCCAGCACGCAACCGCAGTGCATGCGCGGGCAGGTAGCACGTTCCGAAGCCAGCATGGCCAGCTTGAGGAAGTACTCATCCCATGAGGGCCGAGGCCGGTCAGGTAGAGACAGACTGCAGGGCGGCGCGGGCTCGTCTGACATCCGTACATCCTTCCTCTGGCAGAGTGGCTGCACTGCGACTCCGGTAGGCTGCGGCAGCGCGCCGGGGCGAGCCTGCCCTGGCGCGCTGGCACACTCACTCGCCCTGGTCATCCGGGGCAGACTTTGCCGCCGCCGCCTCGAGGTCGCGCAACTCCGCTTCGCTGAGGGGTATGGTACGGTGCTCATGCAGGCGGTCAACGTGTTTGCGCAGTTGGCGCTCCAGCTTGTCGAAGACTTCCTCGATCGCTTCGGTGGTGGCATGCGAACGGCCCGTCGCATTGAGGCTGATGTGCTTGCCCGAGACATGCCCTTCGATGATATGCCGGCCGCGCTCCTCGCTCAGTACCAGGCGCGCCGTCGTGAGCTTGTTGTAGTCGGCCGACAACTGCGCCACCTTCTCCTCGACGTAGCCCCGCAGAGCCGCGTCGACCTCAAACTGACGACCGCTGACGATGATCTCCATGATCGCTCCTTCCGTGTGTTGGGTGGGTGTCGTTTCGGTTCCCGCGCAGACTTGCCGCTAACTCGTGAACAGCGGCCCCAGGTAGACGCGGCGAGCCTGCTCATCGTTCACCAGGAAGTCACTGGTCCCATGCACCAGGATCTGGCCACTGCAGATCAAGTAGGCACGGTCGACGATGGCAAGGGTCTCGCGCACTTGGTGGTCCGTGATCAGAATCCCCAGGCCGCGGTCCCTGAGGTAGGCGATGATCTTCTGAACCTCGTAGACGTTGATCGGATCGATGCCGCTGAAGGGTTCGTCCAGCAGAATGAAGCGCGGGCTTGTGGCCAGGGCTCGCGTGATCTCCAACCGGCGGCGCTCGCCGCCGCTCAGTGTCATCGCTTTCTGTCGAGCCAGAGGTGTCAACTGCAACTCGTTGAGCAGGTCCTGCAACCGGTGCTCGCGCTGGATGGCCGTCAACTCCAGAGTCTCGAGCACAGCCATGATGTTATCCTGCACCGAGAGCTTGCGGAACACCGAGGGCTCCTGTGACAGGTAGCCCATGCCCAGGCGGGCGCGCTCATACATGGCGAGGCGTGAGACGTCCTTACCGAGGAAACTGATGCTGCCGTCGTTCGGCTTGATCATTCCGACGATCATATAGAACGTCGTCGTCTTACCCGCGCCGTTGGGCCCAAGCAACCCCACGACCTCACCGGCCCCGACGGTCAGCGACACCCGGTCGACCACACGCCGACCCCGGTAAGCCTTGACCAGGTCGCGCGCCTCCAACAATGGTCCGTCGGCGCTCATTGAACGGGGATCTCCTTCTTGTCCACGGCCCCGTCCTTCTTCTCCACGACCCCCTCTTTCTTGCTCGTGGCTTCATCTCCCGCCTTGCCTGGCAGGCGGAAGACGTCCTCAGTGGAATGGGCGCGGTCGGCGGGGATGCCGAACTCAATCTGCATGTTGTCACCTTCAGCCTTGAACTGCTGCTTGGCGCGGAAGTAGATGATGCGCTCCGCTCCCTTGGTGTAGAAACCTTGGTCGCGATCCTCAAGGTAGGGCTTGTCGGTCAGCGTCACGTTATCCGCGACGGTGTCGTAGACGCCGTTGCCGGCGGTCGCCTTCTTGGCAGTGCCCAGCTCGCGGATGACCACGCTGCCGACGGCTTCGACGCGCTGAACCGTGTTCTCGGCGGTCAGGAACACATCCATGCGGTCGGCATTCAGAAGAACCTGCGCATCCGTGACACTGACGCTGCCCTCGAACGTTGCCAGGCGCTTGCTGAAGTCGTAAAGGACGCTCTTGGCGTTAATCACCAGCTTACCGCCGCCGGCGCTCTTGATGGTCGTGCCCTTGGGGGCCTCAGGCTTCTTGCCGTCGGCCTCCTGGGCCAGCCCGCCGCAGGCTGCCCAGACGAGCGCTACCAAGACCCATCGCATGCAGGAGAATCTCATCATCATCGGTTTTGACCCACTGTACGCCCTGTAGTTCATCGTTTCCTCTCCGCCACACCGCTCAATCCTTGCCCACGGCCGGCTATGGCTTCACCGCCGGGGTATCCGGGACCGCCCGTGGCGTCTCCGCCTTCGCTGGTCCGAGCGCATCGAGACGGACGCCCGCGCTCGGGATCTCCACTCTGACCGCATCCCGGACGCGCAGTCGGCGGTCCGACATCAACATGTCGAAGCCAACGCCGTCCAACGTTGTCCCGCCACTCTCCATACGCACCGGGTCATGACTCTCCACCAGCCCACTGTCCTGATGGTAGACGCAAGCTCGTGAGGTGATCCGAGCAGTTCTGCCGTCTTCGAGCTCCAGATCGACGATGACGCCGGTGAGTTCGTAGACGGTACCGCGGATGACCGCCGAGTCGCCCTGCAGGCGCCAGCGCGCCCCATTCTCGGCGCGCCCCTGGGTCTTGAAACCCCGGAGGGTGACGACCGCCCCCTGCTGCAGGTCAAGCGCGACGGAGGTGAGCGCGCACGCCACCACGAAGGCCACCAATGCCCGTGTCGACCGCCCTGCCGCTAACCTGCGTGGAATCTCAAAGTTCATAGCGGCGAGTGACCTCCTGCCAGCGCCCGGCCTGCTTCAGCAGCCACTCCGCCAGTTCGCGGACCGCGCCACGCCCGCCGCCGCACGCGGTCACCCGGTGGGCGACGTCACGCACTTCGACGCTGGCGTCAGCCACGGCGACCGCCAGTCCGACCCGCCGCAGCACCGGCACATCGATCAGGTCATCACCCATGTAGCAACACTCCGCCGCCGCGATCCCCAGTACCGCCAGTGCTTTCCCGAGCCCTTCCACCTTGTCGGACTCGCCCTCGATGACGACGTCCAGCCGCAACTCCTGGGCCCGTTGCCGATTGGCCTGACTTGAGCGACCACTCAGCATGCCAACCCTGATCCCCGCTGCCTGCAACAGCTTGATACCCAGACCATCGCGGACATCGAAGAACTTGACCTCGCCAGGCTCGGCGCCATAGCCGATACGGCCATCGGTCAGGACTCCGTCGATGTCGAGCAGGACCGCACGGATCCGATCAGCCGGCGTGGGCGTGTTCATGGATCGCCTTGAACGAGATGAGGACGCTGCGCAATTCCTCGAGGGTCAGTGAATTGGCCCCGTCGGAGAGGGCCTGCGAGGGCTCCGGATGCGTCTCCAGAAACAGCCCGGAAACGCCGACCGCCGCAGCGGCACGAACCAGGGGTGCGATGAACTGCCGCTGGCCGCCGGAACAGCTCCCCTGCCCTCCCGGCAGTTGCACCGAGTGCGTGCCATCGAAGAGCACGGGCACACCCAGTTCAGCCATCACGACCAGCGAGCGCATGTCAACAACCAGATTATGATAGCCGAAGGTCGAACCGCGTTCGGTCAGCAGCACCCGCGTGTTCCCGCTCTGCTCAACCTTGTGCAGCGCGGGTCCCATGTCCTCCGGGGCCATGAACTGCCCCTTCTTGATGTTGACCGGCAGACCGCTCTCGCCGGCGGCTTGCAGGAGGTCGGTCTGCCGACACAGGAAGGCGGGAATCTGCAGGATATCGACCACCCGGGCGACCGCGGGCACCTGCGCGCTCTCGTGGACGTCCGTCAGCACCGGCACGCCGAACTCCGCCTTGATCGCGGCCAGGATCGCCAGACCTTCCTCCAGGCCCCGGCCGCGGAACGAGGTGCCACTGGTGCGGTTAGCCTTGTCGAAAGAAGCCTTGAAGATGTACGGCAGTCCCAGGTCCCGGCAGATCGCCGCGGCCGTGCCGGCAATGCGTCGGCAGAGGTCCAGGGACTCGGCCACGCATGGCCCGGCCACAATTACCGGCAGAGCGTCGCCGCCCACCCGCAGTCCCGGCGCCAGTTCGAAGGATCGCATCGCTGCCATAGGTCAGGCTTCCCCCGCGTCATGAAGCAGTCGCTCGACATGAGCCACGTCCGCCGGGACATCCACGCCGACCGACACCTGGTCAGTCTGTAGAACGTAGATCCGCGCGCCGTGCTCCAACGCTCGCAACTGCTCCAGCATCTCACACATTTCGAGTCGTCCCCGTGGCCAGGCTACGAACTGGGACAGGAAGTCCCGGCGGTAGGCATAGAGCCCCCAGTGCAGCAGCGGCTCTACGGCGGTCCCGCCCACGCGGCAGTGGGGTATCAACGAACGGCTGAAGTACAGCGCGAAGCTCGCCTGGTCCACGACGACTTTGACCGCATTGGGGTCCGCGGGGTCCCGCCCGCTGAACCGAAACGGCACCGCGGCGGTCCCCATCTCCACGCCGGTACGGTGCATGTGCCCCACCAACTCCTCGAGGACGGCGGGGGACATCAGCGGTTCGTCACCCTGCACGTTCAGGATCAAGTCCGCCTCCAGGCCCTGCACCGCCTCGGCGATGCGGTCGGTGCCGGTGGCGTGGTCGCTCCGCGTCATCACCGCGTTACCGCCGAAACGGTCGACGGCTGCCACAATGCGCTCGTCGTCCGTGGCCACCACGACTGCGTCGATAGCAGGGCAGGCCGAG
Organism: uncultured Victivallales bacterium; assembly: GCA_903837355.1. Classification (GTDB taxonomy): domain Bacteria; phylum Verrucomicrobiota; class Lentisphaeria; order Oligosphaerales; family JAFGRS01; genus CAILUI01. Next base: position 11,326 of record CAILUI010000426.1, on the reverse strand, counting down.
ACTCGCTCGCAGACCCGCTGGATCATCGGCCGGCCGGCAATCAGGGCCAGCGGCTTGCCGGGGAAACGGCTGCTGCCATAGCGGGCTGGTATCACGGCAACGGTGCGCTGGGCCATGGCAGATCACTCCCCTTCCACGCTGACGGCAACCGCGTCCGGAACCCCGGCCGCCTGCAATTCCGCCTCAAGCTCCGTCGCCGTGACGGCCGCCGTGCCGACCTTGCCGACCACGATTCCGGCCGCCTGATTCGACAGCCGTGCCGCCTCCTCCGGAGTGGCTCCCGCCAGCAGGCTGAGCACGAAGACGGCCATCACCGTGTCGCCGGCACCGGAGACGTCGAAGACCTGACGCGCCCGCGTCGGGATATGGAGCAGTGCGGCGCCACCGACAAAGAGAGCCATGCCGCTGCCCCCCAGGGTCACCAGCAGCAGTTCCGGCGCCCAGCGCTCAGCCAGGCGCCGACCGACTGTGGCAAGGGCCTCGTCAGACGCCAATGGCAAGCGGGTTGGCTGGTAGGGCACCCCCGCCAACGCGAAGGCTTCCGAACGGTTTGGAGTCATCAGGCGCAAGCCGTTCACGTCAAATGGGTTCAGGGGATGAGGGTCGAGGGTGACGAAGACCCCGTAGCGGCGGCAGCGCGCGACGATCTCACGGGTCAGCGCGGCGTCCAGCACGCCCTTGGCGTAATCCTCGAGAATCAGCGCCTCAATGGCTCCCGCCGCCAGGGCGCCCTCAAGCCGTTCGAGCAGGGCCTCGCGAGCGCCCACCGTGATCGGCCCGGTGACCTCGCGGTCGATGCGGACGACTTGCTGGCTGCCCGCGATCACCCGCGTCTTCACCGTCGTCTCCCGCTCTGGCGCCACCACCAGGCCGCTGAGGTCGGCGCCGGCAGCGGTCAGGAGGCCACGCAGCGTCTCTGCATGGCGGTCCGCGCCGATGACCCCGAAGGCCATGGCGTGGGCGCCCAGGCTCACCAGGTTCCGCACGACGTTGGCGGCACCGCCCGGGCTCGCCGATTCGCGCCGCACATGGACGACGGGCACCGGGGCCTCCTGCGAGATCCGCGTCGCCGCGCCCCAGATGTAGCGGTCCAGCATCAGGTCGCCGACCACAGCCACCCGACAGCCGCGGAAGCGGCTGACATACGGTACCAGTCTCGACTCGTCCATGACCGCGCTATCTCCGCCGCTCCGCGTCCAGCAGGGCCTGCACTCCCGCATCCAACTCGATACCCGGCAACGCCGGGGGCAGGGCCTTCTTCGTTACCGCCTTCAGAATACGATCGAAGTCCGTCAGTTCCTCATGCAGGAGTCGCGTCTGCGCGGGACCGAGGCGCGACCCGTAACGCGCCACGTAGTCCGCCCGCGCCTGCAGTTCCAGGCCGATCTCGCGCTTCAGGGTGCGATCAAAGTCGCTCGTCGACGCGGTTTCGCGACAGACACGGCGCAGCCACTCCAGCAGGTCGATGACCCGGTGCTGTTCGATCTGCGTCTTCCACATGGCGACTTCCTGCATCCGCCTGGGCAGCCAGACGACCACGGCGACCTCGAGGCAGAGAATCAGTGCGATCACGGCCTTGGCCAGGCCGGACATCAGGTTGAAGGGACGATTGTGCCCCGGCGCCTCATGGATGCTCTGGAAACGCAGCGTCCAGTGCCCCACGCGGAGTTCATCGCCGCTGCGCAACGGCGTCGGAGCCGTCAGCAGGTTGCCGTTCAGATAGGTCGTGGCCCCCTCCTGTGGACAGGCGCTCACGCGGTCCAGTACCCGAGCGCCGCGGCGCAGCAGCACATGACACGGCGCAAACTCCTGCCCGTCCAGCGGACACTCACACGCGGCGTCCGCACCGATCCGGACTGTCGCGGCCTCGAAACGGCGTACCTCGCCGGGGCCGAAATGATCTCGCGCTGAATCCAGGTTCTGACGGATATGCAGTTGGAACGCCACGTCAGTCCTTGCCCTTGGCGCTCCGGCGGGCCGGCAACTTGCGCGCCTGGAACGCCAGCTTGCCGTCTGTAACCACCGTGTAGATCCGGCAGCGGCCCGTGTATGTACCCTTCAGGATCTCCTCGGACAGCGGGTCCTCAATGTGGCGTTCGACCGCCCGTCGCAGTTGGCGGGCGCCGTACTCAGGCCGGTATCCGACGTCCACCAGAAAGGCGCTGGCGGCAGGGTCAAGGACCAACTCGATCTGCCGGGCTGCCAGACGCCCGCGGATCTTCTCGACCTCAAGGTCAACCACCTGCAACAGATCCGTGCGCGACAACTGCCGGAAAACGACGACCTCGTCGACGCGGTTCATGAACTCCGGTCGGAAGTGCTTCTTGGCGCTGTCCTCCAGACGGTCCTTCAACTGAGCGTAGTCGCTGGCGGCGGTATCGGCTCCCGCCGCAAAACCCATACTGGCGGCTCGCTGGATGTCCATGGCGCCGACATTCGAGGTCATCACCACCACCGTATTGCGGAAGTCCACGCGGTAGCCAACGTTATCGGTGAGTTGCCCCTCCTCGAGGATCTGCAGCAGGATGCTGGTGACGTCCGGGTGGGCTTTCTCCAACTCATCGAAGAGGACCACCGAGTACGGACGCCGACGCACGCGCTCGGTCAGTTGCCCGCCCTCGTCATGGCCGACATAGCCGGGAGGCGAACCGATCAGCCGGCTGACGTTGAACTTCTCCATGTACTCCGACATGTCCAGCCGAATCAGCGCATCGGGATCGCCGAACATGAACTCCGCCAGAACTTTGGCCAGGTAGGTCTTGCCGACCCCCGTGGGTCCGAGGAAGATGAATGAGCCAATCGGACGGCGCGGGTCCTTCAGTTCGGCCCGCGAGCGCCGCAGGGCACGGCAGATAACCGCCACCGCCTCGTCCTGACCGACGACCTTGGCGCGCAGTTTCGCCTCCATCTCGAGCAGGCGGTTCGCCTCGCCCTGCTGAATCCGCTCCAGCGGCACCCCGCTCATCTTGGCGACCACTTGGCGCATGTTGTCGTCGTCGATGGTCACGATGTGCTCGGCGCGTTCCTTGGCCCATGCGTCCAGAGTCTCTTGCAGCCTGGCCCGCAGTGCCTTCTCCTTGTCTCTGAGCGCGGCGGCCTCCTCAAACTGTTGCTGCTCGACGGCCGCCACCTTGGCGCGCTCGACCGCCTCGATGTCCTTCTCGACGCTGCTCAGATCCGGTGGCCGAACCAGGCTGGCAATGCGCGCACGGGCCCCCGCTTCGTCGATCACGTCGATGGCTTTGTCCGGCAGGAAGCGGCCCGTGATATAGCGGTCCGAAAGGGTCACTGCCGTTTCCAGGGCGGCGTCAGAGTAGTGTACGTGATGATGCTCTTCGTATTTGTAGCGTAGACCTTTAAGTATCTCCACTGCCTGCTCCCGCGTCGGCGGTACGACCAGGATGGACTGGAAGCGCCGTTCCAGCGCGGCGTCTTTCTCGATATGCTTGCGGTACTCGTCCATGGTGGTCGCGCCGACGCACTGGATCTCGCCTCGCGACAGGGCTGGCTTCAGAATGTTCGAGGCATCCATGGCGCCCTCCGCGCCGCCGGCACCTACGATCGTGTGCAGTTCGTCAATGAACAGCACCACGTTGCCGGCACGGCGGATCTCGTCCATGACCGCCTTGATGCGCTCCTCGAACTGGCCGCGGTACTTGGTGCCGGCGATCAACAACGGCAGGTCCAGCGCAATCACGATACGGTCGCGCAAGATTTCGGGAACCGTGTGCTGCACGACCGCCTGCGCCAGGCCCTCCACGATCGCCGTCTTGCCCACGCCGGCCTCGCCGATCAGCACCGGGTTGTTCTTGGTGCGCCGGCAGAGAACTTGGATGACCCGCTGAATCTCGTCGGCCCGCCCGATCACGGGGTCGAGCTTGCCGTTACGCGCCAGCTCCGTGAGGTCGCGCCCGAAGGCCCGCAGGGCGGGCATCTTCTGGGCTTCCTTCGCGGCGTCACCCCCCGTCGGCGTCGCTTGCGGATCGCGCGGACTGCCGTCACCCGGCAGGAAGTTGGGGTCCAGCGCCTTCATCACCTCGTTGCGTACGGCATCGGCCTCAACGTTGAGGTTGCGCAGTACCCGTGCCGCTACCCCATCCCCCTCGCGCAACAGCCCCAGAAGCAGATGCTCGGTGCCGATGTAGCTGTAGTTGAGCGCCTTTGCCTCCTGCGCTGCCAAGGCCACCACACGCCGTACCCGCGGCGTCAGCGGCGGGTCGCCTTCCTGCTGCGTGTTCGATCCTGGGCCGCTGTGCTTTTCGACCTCGTAGCGCACGGAGTCGAGGTCGAGGCCCATATTGCGCAGGGCCGTTACCGCCACCCCTTGTCCGAGCTTGATGAGCCCGAGCAGGAGATGCTCCGTACCCACGTAGTTGTGGCCGAACTTCTTGGCCTCACGCTTGGCAAACGCCAGGACCTGCTGGGCCCGTGGCGTAAAGTGATTCATGGCGAATTCGAAGTCGTCGTTGCCTGCCATTAGTGTCTTTCTTTCTGGGCCCGCCGCCCGCACCGACCGGGGTGACCCAGGTCACGTTGTTGCCGCACTCAAGACCTCGCGCACAATCTGCGCCCGCAAAGCTTCGCGCGCCGCGGGCTCGACGCGCCCCGCGGACCGCTGTTGCAGATGGCCGGGCTGCACCTCGAGCAGCAACCGGTTCAAGGTGTCCGTACGCACCGTCGGCAGAATCCCGGCCTGCACACCAAACACCAGCGCCGAGAGCCCGCCCAGCGCCTCCTCTGCGGTCAGAAGACGCGCGCACCGTAATATACCATATGCCCGCCCAATGCGATCATACAGCAGCAATCGTTCCCGGCGCGCGGCGGCCAGCCGCGCCGAGTGCTCCATGCTGATCACGTCCCGCACGACCCCACCAAGGCGCTCCAGGATGGCGGCCTCGCTCTCGCCGAAACTCGACTCGTTATGGATCTGGTAGAGGTCGCCCTGAGCCTCCGAGCCGTCGCCAAACACACCCCGAATCGCACACCCCAGGTGGGGTAACGCTTGCTGCATCTGGCCGACCTGGCCGACGAGCGCCAACCCGGGCAGGTGCAGCATGACCGACGCGCGCAATCCGGTACCGACGCTGGCCGGACTGGAGGTGAGGTAGCCTAGGCGCGTATCGAACGCGAAGCCGTCGCCCTTATCGACCTGGGAGAGCGCGGCATCCGCCATGGTCCAGGCTCGTTCGAGGTCCAGTCCGGGGAGAACGGCCTGCAGGCGCAGGTGGTCGTCCTCGTTGACCAACGCCGCCAGGTGGTGTGTCGGGGCCGCGGCAAAGGCCCGTCCGGCACCGCCCCGCGCCAGTTCTGGACTGATCAACCGCCGTTCCACCAGCATCTCGCGCTCAAAGGGCTCCAGGTCGTCAATCCGCCCGCGTACCCCCCCCCGGAAGGCGGACGCCGCGTGCAACCGCCGCAGCAGCAGGGCCTCGATGTGCCCCAACTCCTCGGCCGACGCCCGCAACGGGAAGGGCCGGCTGGCCAGGTTCCGCGCCAGGCGGACGCGGGAACAGAGCGCGACCTGGCGCCAGTCCGACGAGAACGGTTGCCAGATCGGACGGACGCGAACCAAGGCGCTATGGAGGGCTGGTCTGGGCATAGGAGTGGTATGGCTGAACAGGGGTGGCGACTCGCGAACCGTTGTGACTGTCGGATTCCACCTGTCGGGGCTAGGACAGGCGGCGCAGAGCATCCCGTAGTTGTGCGGCCCGCTCAAAGGCCTCCTCGGCGACTGCCTGCTCCAGTTCTACTTGCAGGACCTCACGCTCCGTACTCCGGGCGGGCTCAGGAGCCGTCTCCGCATGCGGCCGACCTCCCTGGTGCTCGGTCCGCCCGTGGGTGCCCTGTAGCAGCGCCTCGATATCCTTGGCGAAGGTCTGGTAGCAGGTCGGACAACCCAGCCTGCCGAGGTGTGCGAACTCCGCCGCCGTCAGCCCACACTGCGGGCATAGACAGGTGGGATCCGCCATGAGTGTCGGTGCGGCCGGGCCATGACCGGACGCGCCGGCGGGACTGGTTTTGGCGATCAGTTCGCCGATCAACTGCGCCACCTCGCCGCCGGCCAGGTCCTGCCCCAGCGCCTTCGTGGCGCAGGACAGGCAGAGATTCAACACCGAGTCCCGGCCGTAGGTATCATCGCGCAGATGAACCGTCGCCGAGCGGATGTGGCACTTCTCACATTGCATCGCGGATCCGCCTATCGGTAAATCGCTTCATGGGAGAGCCTGCCGGTTGCGGTCCGCACCTGGCGCCTGTGGGTCCGAACGCGCCGCCCACCTCGCCAGGCCACTGGCGAGGATCTCTTCCGCCCGCGGCAGGCGAGACCGCGCCGCGTGCTCGCCGCTCGTCTGGCTCAGCTTGTCGTCGGTGCCAGCCAGCCGCTCGATGGTCAGCAGCCAGTCCAGCCAGAACTCGCCTTCCGGACGGCCGCGCACAGCGTCCTTTGCTTTGTCGCGCTGAGTCTCCCCCCGAAAGCAGCGCGCCACGGCCTTCTCGACCCGGCTGGCGCAGCTTGCAGCCTCGACGGTTTCGCCGAGTTCGCGATTGCCGGCGCCCCCCTGCAGGCGCGCTATCCCCCAGCGAGCGAAGACCAGCCTGGCGTAGTAGGGCGCCAGGCATGGACTACTCAGCCCCAATGCCCAGGCCGCGGTTTCCTCGGCGCCCTTCAGATCACCCACCGCCAGGCGTTGGCCGATCCGCCCCAGCGCCAGATCGTAGAGAGCCGTACCGCCGACCGGACCATAGGCCATGCTGTTCAGACTGACCCACTCCTTGGCGCGGCCCCATACCCCCTCGTCGATGGCGTCCCAGGCCAACACCGTCGAAGCGACCAGACGGAGGTGCCGCTCGTTACAGCTCCGACGATCCAGCGCCCCCATCGCGGCGAGCAGCGTCTTGGCGTCCGTCGACGGTGCCAGCGCCCGGCGCAGCAGAGCCAGCTCCGCGTCGGAGAGCCCCCAGTCTGCGACCGCTCCCGTCGCTGCGAAAACACTAGGGACCAACCGGGCTGCGGTCACCGCCTGACCACGGTTCAGGCTCAGCGCCCCCAGGTCCAGGATCAGCCTGGCCCGCAGTTCGGATGAGGGTCCACGCGGGGCCATGCTCCCACTCCCCGCCAGATAAGGCTGCAGGTCCGCCGCGCCGCTGCGCAGGAAGAGGCCGTACTCAAGGGCGAGGATCTGCGGGAGCAGCATGAACTCACTGTCGGCCTTGCCCGTCAACTCCCGGCTGCACAGATGGAGGGCTGTGGTGATGGGCCCCTCGCTGACGGTGCCAAACCGGGACTCCAGCAAGCCGCGGCTGAACCAGGCCGCCGCCCGGCCAGGCGGCGGTAGCGCCGCCAGCGCCTCGTCCGGTACGTTGCTCAACAGCCGCTCGGCAGCAGCCCAGTCGCCGAGTTCCAGCAGCGCTGGGCCTTGGAGTGCGGCCAAGGCGTCCGTCTGTCCCGCCCCCCCCTCGGTGCCGGTCTCCTTCGCCGCCTGGAGCATACGGCTGGCCAACGACGGAACCCCCGTGGCTACCGGCCTGCCGAAGGGCACGATGAGGTGTTGGGGCTGCCGTCGTACCTGCGCTAATAGTGGCGCCTCCAGCGGCAGGCCCGTCAGGATTCGGCGCCGCAGCGCTTCCATGCCGGAACGCTCGGGAAAGTCCGCGGCTCCATAGCGGTTGCTGGCCAGGAGCACCTTCGCGAGCGCCGTATGGGCGTCGACCGCCGCCTGGGCGGCACTCTCACGCAGCAGCGTACCGCCGGCCACGTCGGGCACCCCGGCGGACAACTCCCCCGCCAGTCTCTGGGCGCGCTCCCCATAGCGTTCGGCGACCCCGCTGCGTGTCGCCTGCAGCTCAAGCAACAAGCGGTAGGCCGTCGTCCGCTCGCCCTCGCGGTGCGCCTCAAGGGCCTTCTGCCACGTGCGTAGTGCCTTGCTCTCGGGCGCGGCTCGAGCGAGCCGCGCGCGCAGCCGCTCCCAGTCGGCTTTCTCAGTGGCCTCAGGCAGATCCTTCACCGCGTCGTCAAACAGCTTGGGGTTGCGCGAGAGCAGCAGCAGCGCCAGAAAGGGGCGCCGCTCGGCCCAGGTCGCCGTACGCATGGCGACCTTCTGACTGAGATGCAGGACCAGTGCCGTCGGGCCATCGAGCCGCTGCCAGGACACCTTGCGGGCCGCGACCCCGTACTGGGTCTGTTCCCGGAGCGTGATATCCTTGACGTCGACCGCGGCAACGGTGCAGTTGGGGTACTCGCGCCCGGGCATCTTCAGTCCTACCAGCACCCCCGAGTTCGCAGCCAGTTTGGGCAGGGCCTCCTCCACCGCCGGCAGCACCGTGTGCACGATGAAGGTCACGGTTGCCCGCTCGGTACTGTCGTCCGCAAAGCGCAGAAGCCACTCCTGCCCCGCTTGCATGTGCGCCTCGATGCGCAGCGGGAAGCGGTACTCGAAGCTGGCCAGCGTCCCCAGGTACGCCACCAGGGCATCGGCGCGCTCGTCGTTCGGGGTGATCACGATCGCGTTCTGCACGGGGTCGACCGCACGCGCGGCGGGCGGCTGGGCGAGCACCGCTTCGGCGGCACCGCCCGCGGCGACCAGCAGCGTGCCGCCGACCTCGGACGCGTCCTGGCCCGGAGGAGTCGCCTCAGCGACCAGCGCCGCGGCCCCCGCGTGACCGTCGGATTCCCCCGGGCTCGGCGTGACGGCGGCCGGCCGGGCCAGGCGCACCCCGTCCGGCGGCGCCAGCGGCGCCATCTGGCCACTGGGCGCAGGGACAGCCGGCGGCTCCACCGCGCCCAACGACGTGACCTCGGCCGCGCCGGGCGCCGCCCCGCCAGGGCGCAGTGTCCCCAGCCCACTGCCGCGCTGAACGACGAGGAACCCGGCTCCCCCGGCGAGCAGCAGCAGACCGACAACGGCCACCCACTTACCCACCCCGCGCGACCGTTGTGCGCTCGCGCGCGGCCGCGCCTCCTGCGCGACACGGAATCTGGCGACCTTGGCCGCCGTCGCCGTGATTTTGGAGGGCGGCGGCTCCGTAAGCACCCTGCGAATCTCACGTAACGCCGCCAGAACGGCCTCCCAATCACCCGGCCGCTGCGCCGCATCCTTCTGGAGCATCCATCCCACCACGTCCGAAACCCGGCCCGGCACCGCGGGATTGCGCTGGCGTAACGGTTCGAGCGTCTCTGTCAGTTGCCGCCGCATCACCTCCTGTGCCTTCTCTCCCGGGAACGGCGGACTGCCGCCGAACAGGTGGTATAGCGTGGCCCCGAAGGCGTAGATGTCAGACCTGCAGTCCCCCTTCCCCTGCTCGCCGCGAATCGTCTCGGGCGCCGCGTAGAGGGGCGTCAGGAGGATCTCCGTGCCGGTGAAGTCATGGCCGGCGACCTTGGCCAGGCCGAAGTCTGCCAGCTTGCTTTCACCCGCCTGGTTGATCATGATGTTCTCGGGTTTGATGTCCCCGTGGGTCAGGCCCTGACGCAACCAGCCGTAGTTCAAGGCATCGGCAATATCGATGGCCAGCGCGATCCCCGGACCGGGACGGATGTGACCCTGGTGCCGGATGCGCTGGAGCAGCGTCTCGCCCTCGACGTACTCCATGGCGAAGAAGTGAATCCCGCCATCGGCGATGCCCGCATCATAGGCCTGCACAATGTGGGGATGCGAGAGGGCCGCCGCGGCCCGCGCCTCATTGAAGAAGCGGCTCACAAACTCATGATTGGCGGCCAGTTCGTCAGAGAGGATCTTGAGCGCCACCGGCCGGTCCAGGTTCAGTTGCTTGGCCCGGTAAACCACCGCCATCGCGCCGTGGCCGATCTCAGCCTCGATGCAATACCCGGCAATCCGGGTTCCCGGTGAAAGAATGCGCTTGGCGGTAGCTACTGCCATATCTCACGGAACGGCGATACCGACGCCGTGCCTGTCCATCACGTTTTCCAAAACCGCCAAAGTGTCTCGCGCCACTGGCCACGGCTTGGCCCAGAGGCGCTGCGAACGGGCGCCTGGGCTGGCTCCGGCCACCGTCCCGTCACCGTCAGTAGGCGGCGGGCGCGATGACCGGCCGAATGGTGGCGCAACCGATGGTCCGCAGACGGTCAACCAAGGCCTTGTACATGGCCTCGTCTTCGTAGGTTCCAACGATGGCGCCACCACTGCCAGCGAACTTCGCTGAGGCGCCGGTCTGTCGCGCCTCATAGACCATCCGCGCATTGGCCTCGGATACCTTGAAAACGCGGTTGCGGAGGTCGAAATTGGCATTCACCAGCGCTGGGATCTTCGCCAGTTGCCCCTGCATCAGCGCGTCAAAGCCCTGTTGGGCGATGTCTGCGAACTCGCGCATGGCGGCGGCCACGCGCTCCTGTTCCCGCACGGCTACATCGGCGAGTTTGCGGTGGTAGATGCCGGAGAACTCGGCCCGGTCCGGATCGTAGGCGAGGTAGAGACGCGGCAGTCGCTGCGCGTCGATGTATTCGTACTTGCCGAAGCTGTTCCGCTCGAAGTGCTCCCGGTCGAAGTCCATGAAGACCACCCCATCGTACATCTGGATGACGCGGTCCTGCATGCCGCAGTGAATGCCCAGCTCCTCCTTCTCCGCCTGCCAGCACAAGGTCGGGATGATCTGCCGGGGAATGCGCTCCGCGACGTTGTAGAACTGTACCAAGGCCTTGAACATCGCCGTGCAGATGGCACTCGACCCCCCCAGACCGACCAGCCGCGGCACCGTACTGCGATAGCGCACCGTGAAGTTGCGCCTGGGCAGATCGATAGCCTGAGCGCGACAGTACTCCGCAAAGACCTTGGAGACGGCCTTTACCAGCCGTACCCCGCCGTAGTAGCCGTAGTGCTGCACCGTATCGGTCAGGTGGTCCAGGCTCTCAAAAACGTTGTCGTCCACATCCCCCGGCAGGAACTCGATCTCCGGGCTCTCGTAGAGCACCACGTCCACACAGAAATCGCTGAAGGCAAACGCAATCGTCTTGCCGTAGTAACCGTCCGAGGGGTTGCCGAGGAAGCCGGCGCGGGGGTAGGATCGAGTCTGTAGCAGCATGGCGATACGACCTCAACCTTTTCGGGGGGGCCCAATGCGTCGTCTGCCCGCAGCCCTCCGCGACCCCGGCGGGGGACTGCGGCGCCGTCTCGCGGCACGCCTTAACCAATATAGCGGCGCGGCAGGGGTCTGCCAGCCACCCGACAGTCGCGGCAGGGCGGTTCTAAGAAACCGGCGAGGGCGCCGACGGCTGGGTCTGCGATCGCCATTGGGCACCCCCGAGGCCCCCTTGCGGTCGCGCTATGGAGCATAGGGGGGCACGGCGTTGCGCCGGCGCTCGTCGCGGGCATTG
>CAILUI010000425.1 GCA_903837355.1 uncultured Victivallales bacterium | reverse complement strand
GATCTGGACTGCCTGCCCGGTAGGTTCGGTGCTGATCGCCATAGTGACAAGCACCATAGCAGGCAACCACAAAATATCCAGAACTACAATGCAACTTATTCTACTGCAGTATATTCCATATTATTATAAAACCACCCTGCCTGCCCCCCGCCAAAAAGCACAGCGGCTGCCGTCAGGGTGTGGGAAGTGGCTCGATGACGTCGGCGGCGGTGTTGCCTGAACCCCCGGGCAAGGCCTTGCTCAGGGTGGTCGTCAAGCGCCACTTATTGTCCTTCGAGGTACCGGTCAACTCGGCATTGAAGAAGGCCCAGGTGATGGGCTTGAAGATCCAGCCGACGATGCCGGCCTTGTCAAGGGTCTCGCCACTCAGGGCCAGGCGAATGCGGTCTGTTTCCCAGCAGTACTCGCCGGCCCCGCGCAGGGAGACGATCGTGCCATCGGTCAGGAACGAACGCACGACCAGGCGGTCGCCGTTGAGGCCGATATCGGCGTCGAGGCGAGTGATGCGGCCCACCCCGGAGGTCTTGCCGCCGGTCAAGCGGCTGAGGAAGGTGACGTCGAGCAGGCGGCCGAGGGGATCGAAGAGGGGCACGCGCCAGAGGTCGGCCTGGGTGATGGCGAGATTGCCCTCGCCGTAGACCTGCAGCTCGCGTCCCGCCCACCCCCGCAGTATCTGCACGCGGCAGTGGGCCGCGATGCTGCCTTCCTCCGCCGCGCCGCCGGCCGCCAGACCCGAGTACGCGGCCGCCTCCTTCAGTGACATGGCTTCCCCGCGGAAAGCGACGGTACCGGCACCGGTCTCGACGTCGTACGCCCCCGTCAGGGCCACCGGACCGCCGAACAGCTTGCCTGAGGTCAGGTTCCACTGCACCACCGACTGCCGCAGGCGCCATTGCAGCCGCGGTTCGTCCACGCGCAGGCCGCGGAAGGTGCCGTAGGGCGTGCTCAAGGTGCCGCTGAGTTGGAGCATGGGCTCACCGTCGAGGTGGAATGAGCCGCTGCAGTCGACGGCAGACTCGGGCGAGAAGCTCAGCAGATCCAGGGCCTTATCCCAGGCGGGGTTGAGCACGTGCAGAATGCGCCGCGGATCCTGGCCCCCCTGGACCTGGCGGATCTCGAACGCGCAGGTGGGGCTCTTTCCGGTCAGGATCTTGACGCTGCCCTCGACCGTCGCCGTATCCGTCTCCACCCGGGCCTCACGCACGGTAACGCTCTCCGGGAGATCCAGGAGGACTTTGGCGCTCAGGCGCTGCACGGGCAGGCCGCGGTAGCTGGCCTGCTCGGCCCGGATATCGACGTCGGTGGTCAGGCTCCAGCCCTGCCGGCCGGGGCCCTGCTGGTAGACCAACTGGTTCAGGTCGATGGCGGCTGGATGATCGGGCTGCCAGCGGAAGTCCCGCCACACCGAGCGGTAGATGGCTTTGCCGTCGCGGTCGTCGATGAAGACCCGTGCCAGGTCCGGGTTGCCGAGGATGTGGGCGTCGCGGATCGTCACGGCCAGCGGCTCGAAGTCGATGCGCAGGCTGGCGACCGTGATCTCATCGCCGGCCGTGGTGGTCGCGCTCAGGCCCATGAAGTCGAGGGCGTTGCCGCTGAGTTCGAGGTCCCCTTGGACCACCTGGAAGTCGAGCTCGCCGTAGCGCGCGCCGGCCGCGCCGACGGAGGCGTTGAGTCGCAGCGGCTGGCTGCGCTCCGGCCGACTGACCGTCAGCAGCACGCAGGCCGGGCTGCCCACGTTGCTGCGGATGCCGCGAATAACATGGTTGTCCGGGAGGTTGAGGCGGGGCAGGAGAGTGGCGTACCAGCGGTCGGGGTAGACGGTCCCCTCGGCGACCACATCGAGGCTACCGGTGCTCGGTGTGTAGAACGTGGCGCCGTGCAGAACCACAGCCTCCTGCCAGGCACTCGGGGGCGGGGCCGGCGCGCCGGGCGCTACGGACTCGAGGATCGCCTTGCCGCGCAGTTCGGTCTGGACCTCCCACGTGCCCGACTCGAGAGCCTGGGCCAGGTCGAGCGTGGCCCGCAGCGCCAGCGCGTCCGCGGGCGCATCCGCGCAGCCCATGGTCAAGGTCTCAAGATCGATGACCCCGGCGGCGATGCCCGCCGTGAGCTGCAGCGGGGCCACGGTGCGGTCCCAGACGCGCAGGCTCGGTACGGCGACGGTGGCCCGGGCGCGGAGTTGACGCCAGGCCGGCGGTGAACGTTCGAGGGTGGCGCGCAGGGTCATGGGGGCAGGAAATTCGACGCGGCGCAGGCCCTGCGTCAAGGCCGGCAGGTTGGCCTCCAGCAGGCGCTCGCCGAGGTTGGCGTGCAACGTGCCTTCCCCCTCCACCGTAGCGTCGACCGCATGCCAGGCGAGACGGCCCTCGGCATACTCCGTACCGCGCGAGTCGAGGTCGGCGTGCCAGCGCTCGACGACGAGGTCCTGGCCATCCCATCTGCCGGCGGCCGTGAACTGGCTGACGGTCAGACCGGGCAACTGCAGGTTACGGCCGCTGACCTCGGCTTGCACCTGCCACTGGGCCGCGGTCAACGGCGACGGTGCCAGCGCCACGGCGACCTCCAGGGGGACCGTCATCTGCACATGTCGCAGCCAGTCGGGGAGCGGGCCGCGCTGAAGTCGCCAGAGCGTGCTCGGGTACAGCCGCCCCTTGACGTGCCCGCTGAGCCGTTGTGCGGCCAGGTCGAGGCGCAGGTCTCCGGCGAGGGTCTCATCGCGGCCGAGAATCAGGTTCAGCGAGCCCAGGCGGACCTCGGTCTGGTCGTAGTGCAGCCCGCTCTTGAAACGGCTCACCAGCAAGTCGCCCAGCACGATCTCCGCGAGGCCCACTTCGCCGTCAAAGGTCAGGCTCTGCGGGTGCTGCACGTCCAGTGCCAGTTTGCCGCTGAGATAGGCATCACGTTCGGACAGCGGGCAGGTCTTGAGCAGTTCGGAGATACGGGCCACGTAGGTCTCGGCGGGCGAGGGTTCCCGCGCCGGCTTGGCATCCGTCGGCAGTGGTGCCCGAGCTACGGCCGGGGCGCTGCGCGCCACTCCCACGAACCCCAGGCCCTCCAGGCCGCGGAGTTCGGCGTCCAGATGCACGCTGATCTTCTCAGCCATACCCGCCACGGTGAGGCTCACCACCCCATCGCGCTGCCGCCGGGCCAGGCCACTGCAGCGTTCCAGGCGCAACGCCGTACGCGCCGCGGCCGCGGCCGGCAGCGGACCGAAGAAGAGGGCGACATCCGCACCGCTGAAGGTCAGCTCGTGGACCACCAGACGGCCGGCCGCGAGCTCGGCCAGCAGGGCGCGCGCGCGCATCTCCTGGCAGGTGATCACCAACGGCATCCCTTGCCAATCCACGCGCACCCGCGCCTGCTCGATCACGACACCGCGCGCCAGCCCGGCGCGAATGGTGTCGGCGTGCAGGCTGATACCCCGCTCGGCAAAGGAGGCGCAGATGAAGTTGGCACCCCAGTCCGGAATGCCATGGGTTTCCCAAGCAGCGTCGGTCAGCAACAGCGCCAGTGCCAGGAGCACCATGATCCTGACGCTGGTCCGGGCTGACAGAGCCAACAGCCGCTTCATTGCCGAACCGCCTTCCGTGCGCTGTCCGCCGTTCCCGGCCGCCGCCGGACTCGTCCGCGCTGGAGTGCTGCAGGGAAACGCTGCGGCGCGGTCGAGGTGCCCGCCTCCCTGCAGATATCATAGCGTCGCCGGGTGGTCCCGCAAGGGAGTGGGCGGGGTCAGCCGCCGGCCCCGGCGATGTCCAGCATCCGCTCGATCGCCTGCCGCGCCGCGGCGGCGGTTGCCGGCGGTACGGTCACCCGCGGTTCCAGCGTCTCCAGGCAGCCCACGATCTTCTCCAGCGTGATCTTCTTCATGTTCGGGCAGCGCAGAAATGGGGTCACGTGCGTGAACTCGATGTGCGGCGCCAGCTTCCGCAGCGTGTGGACGATGCCGACCTCGGTTCCCACCAGGAAGCGGCGGCAGGCCGTAGTCTTGACCAGCTCGCACATCTGCCCGGTCGAAAGCACATGCTCGGCCAGATCCTGAACTTCGGGGAGGCACTCCGGGTGCACCATCAACTCGGCCTCGGGATGCTCGGCCCGCAGGCGCCGCACGGTCTCCTGACGCAGCAGCGCATGCGTGGGACAAAACCCCTCCCAGAGCACCAGTTTACGCCCCAACTTACGCTCCACGAAACGCCCCAGGTACTGGTCCGGCACAAAGAGAATCTCCGGGCATTCCCCCAGCGACTGCACAATCTTCACCGCATTCGACGAGGTGCAGCAGACCGTGCTCTCCGCCTTGACCGCTGCCGTCGTGTTGACATAGCAGACGACCGGCGCGCCCGGATGCTGCGCCTTCAGCTCCCGCAGTTGCTCGGCGCTGATCATGTCCGCCATCGGGCACCCTGCATCCGCCGCCGGCAGCAGTACCGTCCGCAGGGGATTCAGGATCGCCGCGGTTTCGGCCATGAAGCGGACCCCGCAAAAGACGATCACCGCGGCCTGCACCCCCGCCGCCTTCCGGCTCAAGCCGTACGAGTCGCCGACGAAATCCGCCAGGTCCTGAATCTCGCCCGGCTGGTACGTGTGCGCCAGAATGATCGCATCGCGCTGCCGACATAGTTCCCGAATCCGCTCTCGCAGGTCCATCGCGTTCAACTCCCCGTCTGCGGTCACCGGCGTGACCCTCGTATAAGGTCGGTAAGCTCCGGCGGTAGATACTTGACAGACACCCGTAGCACCGCTATTTTCCACAAACTCCATAGGAAAAGATAGGGCGCTCTATGAAACTATCCACCAAAGGTCGTTACGGAACACGCTTCATGATCCGCCTGGCGCTGGCCGGACCGGATGCCGTCTGTACGCTGAAGGAGATCGCCAAAGAAGAGGACATCTCCGAGAAGTACCTGTGGCAAATTGCCCGGGGCTTGAAGGACGCCGGTTACATCCATGCCGCTCCGGGGGCCCATGGTGGTTACCGCCTCGCGCGGGCGCCGTCGACCTTGACCATGGCCGATATCCTCACTGCTCTCGAAGGCGATCTAGCCTTGGTTGACTGCGCCAATACGGAGACCACCTGCCGCCGCGGCAGCGACTGCGTAGCGCGCGGCGTCTGGCAGGAGGTTACGGTGAAGATCCGCGAGATCCTCGACGGTATCCGCCTCGATGAACTCGTCGAACGCCACCGGCGCCTGCGGGGCGACCGGATTGGTGAGTATAGCATCTAACTCCCCGCCTCGTACCGTCAGCCCTACCCTACTCAACGAGGAGTCCCTCACGCCATGAGTAACCCCTACATCGACACCTTGGCCTTGCACGCCGGACAGGTCCCGGATGCGCAGACGCTGTCCCGCGCCGTACCGATCTACCAGACCACCTCCTACGTCTTCAAGGACTCCGATCACGCCGCCGACCTGTTCGCCCTGCGCGCCTTCGGCAACATCTACACGCGGTTGATGAACCCCACCACCGACGTGCTCGAGAAACGCCTCGCCGCGCTGCATGGCGGCAGCGGCGCCGTGGCGGCTGCCTCGGGCATGGCGGCCATTACCTACGCGGTCCTCAATATCACCTCGGCAGGCCAGAATTTCGTCAGTGGCAGCAACCTTTACGGCGGCACTTACACCCTCTTTGCTCAAACCCTCAAGCGCTTCGGTATCGAGGCCCGCTTCGTCGACACCTCCAAGCCGGAGAACGTCGCCAAGGCCATCGACAGCAAGACCCGCCTGGTGTTCATGGAGAGCATTGGCAACCCGCGCTGCAACATCGACGATGTCGACGCCATCGCCAAGGTGGCGCACGACCACGGGCTGCCGCTGATCGTGGACAACACCGTCTCGCCGCCGCCCCTGTTCAACCCCTTCGAGCACGGTGCCGACATCGCGGTGTACTCCCTTACCAAGATGATCGGTGGCCACGGGACCTCCATCGGCGGTGCCATCGTCGAAAAGGGCGACTTCAACTGGAAGACCGACAACCGCTTCCCCGAGATCAGCGAGCCGGATCCCTCCTACCACGGGGTGAACTTCTGGGATGCCTTTGGCGGCCATGCCCAGGCGGTCGCCCCCGGGCTGGCCTTCGTCCTCAAGGTCCGCACGGGCCTTCTGCGTGATACCGGCGCCTGCCTGTCGCCGTTCAACGCCTTTCTCTTCCTGCAGGGCCTCGAGACCCTGCCGCTGCGCGCTCGCACCCATGCCGCCAATGCCCAGGCCGTCGCCGAGTTCCTCAGTCGGCGTCCCGAAGTCACCTGGGTGAACTACCCCGGACTGCCGACCCATCCGGACCACGAGCGCGCCAAACGCCTGATGCCGTTGGGGCCGGGCGCCGTCTTCGGCTTCGGCATCAAGGGCGGTATCGAAGCCGGCAAGCGCTTCATCAACGCCGTCAAGCTCTGCTCGCATCTGGCCAACGTGCTCGACGCCAAGACCCTCGTCATCCACCCCGCCAGCACCACTCACCAGCAACTCAGCCCGGCCGAACAGGCCGCCGCTGGCGTCACGCCGGACTTCGTCCGCATCTCGGTCGGCCTCGAGGACGTTCGCGACATCACGGCCGATCTCGACCAGGCCCTGCGCCACGCCGTCAACGGCTGACACCCCGGCCGTGACGCGGGCTGCGGACCTTGCAAACCACCTGCTCCAGTCTATGGTTTCGGCCGGACCACGAAGGCTGTTCAAGGAATGTACAAACCGGCGGTTGCCGCGGGGCCATCCCGCCGCCTCTGCAGAAGGACCGATCCAATGACTAGCGCACTGCTTCGTCTCGCCACCGCGCTGAGCGTGGCCATCACCTTGGCTGCCGTGGGCGCCGACAAGCTGGCCCTCACGGACGGGCGCACGTATGAAGGCAGTGTCATCGCCAAGGGCGGTGTCTACACTCTGACAGCGGGCGAGAAGCTGTTCCAGTTTAGCGCCATCGAGGTCCAGGATCTCAATGGCACGGTGATCACCCCGGTGGTCAAGATCACGACCACCGAGAAGGGTGAGATGCTGGTGGCGCTGTACGAGGATCAGGCCCCGAACACGGTCGCCAACATGATCACCCTGGCGGAGAGCGGTTTCTACAAGGACATGACCTTCCACCGCATCATTCCGAAGTTCATGGCGCAGGGCGGTTGTCCGTTCAGCAAGGACGGGGCGCAGGGCATGCCCGGAACGGGTGACCCGGGGTACAAGTTTGCCGATGAGATCGCCCCCGAGCTCAAGCACACCGAGCGCGGCATCCTGTCGATGGCCAACAGCGGCAAGGACACCAACGGCAGCCAGTTCTTCCTCTGCTTCGGTCCGGCCGCGCACCTCGATGGCAAGCATGCCGTGTTCGGCAAGGTGGTGAAGGGCCTGGAAGTCATGGACGCGCTCGAGGCCCTCGGCAGCGAGTCGGGGAAGCCCGCGGAGTTGGTCCACTTCACCATCAGCGTGGTGGCCAAGCGTCCGCACGCCTACGAGGTCAAGCAGCTCTGACGGCAGGGCCCCCGTTCCGTGTACCATCCGTAGCTCATTCGGCTCTGGACCGGGATTGTCTGACCACGGATTGCGCGGAGGCCACGGAAGGGACCGCTCTGGCTCCGTCTCTGCGTCCACGGTCTGGCCGCCATCCCTGCCGCCACCGCACATGCCTTCTGGCGCGTATCGAAGGTCGGAGAGCTGGCCCCGGCGACGCTACCAGCGGCCCTCCTCGCGTTCCTTGATGAGGGACTCGACGGCGTGTGTCGTCTGCTTCCCGAAGATCGCCTTGGTACGTGTCGGGAAGTCCGGCACGCCGACGCCATTGACCGCGAAGCAGGCGCAGAGGTGGTCGGGACTGCCCTGCGGCAGCAATTCTGGGCTGCGCTCGTGGCAGACGGGCAGGCGTTGCGGGCAGCCGCGGTCGTAGAAGCGGCAGTAGGTGGGCGGGTCGATGGCGCTGGGGACGTCGCCCTGCAGCAGCAGGCGCTGGGAGCGCCGACGGGGATCGGGAACCGGCACGGCGGAGAGCAGCGCCCGCGTGTAGGGATGCAGCGGCTGGGCGAAGAGTGCGCGGGTCGGCGCCTGCTCCACCACCTTACCCACGTACATCACCGCGACCTGTGAGCTGAGGTGGCGCACCACGCTAAGGTCGTGTGCGATGAACAGGTAGCTCATCCCCATCTCTGCCTGCAGGTCCTGCAGCAGGTTGATGATCTGCGCCTGGATCGATACGTCCAGGGCACTGACCGCTTCGTCACAGACGATGAACTCGGGGTCGAGCACGATGGCGCGGGCGATGCCGACCCGCTGGCGCTGGCCGCCACTGAACTCGTGCGGGTAGCGTGACAGGGCATCGCGTTGCAGGCCGACCTTGGCCGCCACGGCCTCGACGCGGTCCGCCAACTCGCTACCGCGTGCCCGGCCATGGACCCGCAGACCCTCGCCGATGATCTCCTGGACGGTCAGGCGTGGGTTCAGCGAGCTGTAGGGATCCTGGAAGATGATCTGCAGCTTGGTGCGGAGCAGCCGCATAGCCGCCGGCGTCGCTTCACGTATATCATTCCCATTAAATAGAATGCGTCCTGCGTCGGGTTCGATCAAGCGCAGGATGGCGCGGCCGGCAGTGGTCTTGCCGCAGCCGCTTTCACCGACCAGGCCAAGGGTGCTGCGGCGCGGCACCGTGAGGCTGACGTCGTCGACGGCGTGGACCCAGGACACGGCCCGGCCCAGCAGCCCGCGCCGTACCGGGAAGCGCTTGGTCAGGTGCTGGACCGCGAGCAAGGGCGGCGCGGGCAGGGTGGCCGTCGGGCCTGCGAGTGTGGTATCGGGGCCGGCGTTCATGCGTTGCCTGCTCCGGCTTGAGTCGGCACCTGCCAGCAGGCGGCCCAGTGCCCGGCCGCCTTCTCCGTGAAGGGCGGGTACTCCTGCCGACAACGCTCGACGGCGGCGGCGCAGCGCTCGCAGAAGCGGCAGCCGGCGGGGTAGGAGAAGGCGCTGGGGACCTGGCCGCGGATGACGTTCAGGCGCTCGCCCTCGGCATGCGCGGCGGGCAGCGACCGGAAAAGGGCGCTGGTGTAGGGGTGCAGGGGTTGGCCGAACAGGTCATTGACGGGCGCCTGCTCGACAATCCGCCCGGCGTACATGACCGCGACCTGGTCCGCCATCTCCGCGACCACGCCGAGGTCGTGGGTGATCAGGATCACCGCCATCCCACTGGCCTGCTGCAGGGCGCGGATAAGGTCGAGGATCTGGGCCTGGATGGTCACGTCGAGGGCGGTGGTGGGTTCGTCCGCCAGGAGCAGATCCGGCCGGCAGACCAGCGCCATGGCGATCATCGCGCGCTGCTTCATGCCGCCCGAGAGTTGGTGCGGATAGTCGTCCAGGCGGATCTCGGGATCCGGGATCCCGACCTGGCGCAGCATCGCGGCGGCACGGTCCCGTGCCTCGTCGGCGCTGACGTCCTGATGCAGCTCCACGGCCTCGGCGATCTGCTGGCCGATGGTGAAGACCGGATTCAGCGACGTCATGGGCTCCTGGAAGACCATGCTGATGCGAGCGCCGCGAACCTGACGCATGGCGCGTTCGGACAGGCTCAGCAAGTCCTGGCCCGCGAAGCAGATGCTGCCGCCATCGATACGGCCCGGGGGGCTGACGAGGCGCAGGATGCTGAGGGCCGTGACGCTCTTGCCGCAGCCGCTCTCGCCGACCAGGCAGAGGGTCTCGCCGCGGCGGACGTCCAGGCTGACGCCGTCAACCGCCAGCGCCGTACCGCGACGTGTATGGAAGGCGGTGCGCAAATCGCGGATCTGCAACAGCGCCGCGCCAAGGGTCGGCGCCGGGGTCTCGGCGCCGGTTCCAGATGCGGCGGAAGCCCCGGCAGTGCCGGGGCGGACCGCCGGCTCCAGGCAGCTCTGCATGCTAGCCTTGTGCTTCTGCAAGCGGCTCTCCGAGTTGGGCCTTCCACCGGGTCAGGTGCGCAACCGCGGGTCCAGGGCGTCACGGAGGCCCTCGCCCACGAGGTTGTAGATGGTCACCGAGAAGAAGATCATCACGCCGGGCCAGAGGGTCAGCCACCAGTAGGTCGCCACCCCGTCACGCGCCTCGTTGAGGAGCTGCCCCCAGGAGGGCGTCGGCATCTGCACGCCCAGCCCCAGGAACGACAGGCCGGATTCGATCAGGATCGCGCCGGCCACGCCGAAGGTCGCCGAGACCAGCACCGGCGCCAGCGAGTTCGGCAGCACATGCCGGAAGATGATGCGGGCATCGCTCATCCCCAGCGCCCGCGCCGCGCTGACGTAGTCCATCTCGCGCTGCCGCAGCACCTCCCCGCGCATCAGACGGGCCACGCCGGTCCAACTGGTCAGGCCGATCACCACCATGATGTTGAGGATCGAGCGCTGCTCGAGGAAGGCGACGATGGTCAGGATCAGCAGGAAGGTCGGGAAGCACATGACGATCTCGATGAAGCGGCTGAGCAGGACGTCGATCCAGCGCCCGTAGTAGCCGGCGATGGCCCCGAGAACGACGCCGATGAAGACGTAGATGGCCACGCCGACAAAACCGACCGAGAGGGAGACACGGGCGCCGTAGACGACGCGGGCGAGGACATCGCGGCTGATGCTGTCGGTGCCCATCAGGTGCGCGCGGCTGGGAGGGCTTAGCGGCCCGGCCGCGGCGATCTGCTCGATGGGGTCGTAAGGCACGAGGGCGACGAGCGCCCAGCCGCGGCCGGTCTGGCGTAACTCCCGGACCTGGCCGCGCCAGTCGGCCTTGTCGAGCGGCGACACATAGGAGGCGAAGGGCACCATCCAGGCGAGCGCCAGGAGCGCACCGCCAAGGCGCAGCAGGCGCCGCCGGGCGGGAACCGGCAGTCGCAGCAACCGCAGCAGGCCGAACAGCGGTGCGCCGAGGACCAACGCCGTGACGCCCCAGCAGAGAGCGAGATCAAAGAGTCGGTCGAGGACGAGTTCCTGCCCCGTCGGCGGGCGGAAGAGATGGCGCAGGGCCGGGGAACTCCAGCGGCCACCATCCACCAGGAGCAACGGCTTGTCGTTGGCGATCAGCGGTGCCGCCGCGGCCGCCAGAAACAGCAGCACGATCAGCACCAGACCGCCGAGAGCCAGGCGGTTCTGGCAGAATTGGTCCCAGACCAGGGCCCCTTGGCTGCGGCCCACGGCTGGACGGGACTCAGTTGTAGCTGATTCTCGGGTCGACAAAGGCATAGCACAGATCCGACAGCAGGATGCCCACGAGGGTCAGGAGCGAGCCCATGGTGAAGATGGCCATCATCAGAGGGTAGTCGCGGCAACCGAGGGCTTGCACGGCCAGCGAGCCCATCCCTTCGATACTGAAGATGTACTCAACGATGACGCTGCCCGCCACCAGGCCGGGCAGCAGGTCGGCGAAGAGCGTGATCAGCGGGATCATGCCGTTGCGCAACGCATGAACCAGAATAACGCGCGCCTCGCCGACGCCCTTCGCGCGCGCGGTGCGGATGTAGTCCTGCCCGATGACCTCCAGCAGACCCACCCGCGCAAAACGCGATAGCCCCGCAAAGCCGCCGTAGCTAAGGCAGATCACCGGCAGAACGTAGTAACGCGCCCGCAACAGGAGGATCGAGCCGTAGGAGAGCCCCCAGGTCTCGGCGGCCGGGGGCTCGAGTCCGGTCACCGGGAAGAGGTTGAAGAAGAGGTCGCTGGAGAAGAACAGCAGCAGCAGCAACCCCACCCAGAACGAGGGCATGGAGTAGAGGAGGAAGAGCCCGAGGCCAAGCAGGCGCTCGGTCCAGTGGTTGCGGCGGATGGCGGCGTAGATACCGATGGGCACGGCCAGGAGATAGACCAGCAGCAGCGACAGGAGGTTCAGCCGTAGCGTCACCGGCAGCCGCTCGCGGATGATGCGGGTCACCGGGGCACCGCGGTCATAGACGATGGACGTGCCGAAGTCGCCATGCCGGACCACGCCCCGGATCCAGTAGGCATAGCCGACCAGGATGGGCTTGTCGAGGTGGTACTTGCGGCGCAGGATCTCTTCGATGCGGCTGCGGTCCTTGTCCTGGGAGCGCACCCCCTGGTCGGCGCCGCCCCCGACGAGTTGCGAGCGCACGGGATCGCCGGGGGCCAGGCGCATCATGACGTAGGAAGCCACGGTGATCGCCAGCAGCGTGATCAGCATGAAGCCGAGCCGTTTGATGATGTAGTCGCGCACGGCGCGTACCCTCGACGCCGGCCCGGCGTCACTCGGCCATCTGCTGCTCGGCCAGGGGGACCCAGAAGCTGTTCACATCGGTCCCTAACGGGTAGACGTTGACGTTGCGGTAACGCCGGTGGACAGCCCTGAGGCTGTAGGGGCACACCAGGAAGGTGTACGGCTGTTCCTCGTTGATCAGGGCGTGGAAGCGCCGGTACAAGGCATTGCGCCGGTCTGCGTCGAACTCCCGGCGGGCCGTTTCGATAAGGGTGTCAGCGTCGGCGTTCTCGAAGCCGCAATGGTTCGAGCTCTTCTTCTTGCGCGCCTCGGAGGAATGCCAGAGTTGGAAGGGGTCCTGATCGTAGGACAGGCTCCAGCCGAGGCCGCAGGCGTCGAAGTTCCACTCGCCGAGGCGTTCGGTGTACACATTCCACTCCAGCTCAACGATGTTCATAATCACGCCGACCTTCGCCATGTCCTCTTTCAGAATCGGGGCGATGCGGCTGTAGTAGGGATGGTTGCTGATCAGCAGGAAGGTGAACTCGAAGCGTTTACCGTCCTTGTCCAGGATGTTGTCGCCGTTGGCGTCGGACCAGCCGGCCTCGGCCAGGAGTTGCCGGGCACGCGCCGGGTCGAAGGGCCAGGGCGCAATGCTCTGGTCGTAGCAGGGGCTGTCGATGAAGAAGGGGCCGCTGATGACGCGGCCCAGGCCACGGTAGACGTCCTTGAGGATCCGCTCGCGGTCGGTCAGCAGGCTCATCGCCTGGCGCACGCGGCGGTCGGCGAAGGTCGGGGTGCGCAGATTCCAGCCGATGTAGAAGTAGACACGGCGGGTCTCCTTGAGCTTGCCGAAGCGCTCCTCGAAGCGGCTGTCGCTGGTCTGGTCGGTCCACTGGTCCGTGGTCAGGTCGGTGCGGTCCACCTCCCCTTTGCGCAGGGCCTGCAGCGCCGCATTGGGCTCCTTGATCATCTTAAAGCGCAAGGTCTTCAGGTGGGGCTTGATGCCGTAGTAGTTCTCATTGCGCGTGAACACCACCTCGGTGCCCTTCTCCCAGTGGTCGAAGACCCAGGGGCCGCAGCCCACGATCATGCGGTTCCGGGCGTCGTTCTCATTGAACTCGTCCGCTTTGTCAGGGCTGAAAGCGTAGAAGTGCCGCGGCAGCGGGGAGAGGCCGAGAGTCATGCTCTCGCTGAGGAAGTAGGGCTCACGCCAGACGACCTTGAAGGTGTAGTCGTCAATGATCTCGATGCGGTCCAGGTCGCTGAAGTAGTTGCGCACCGGCTCGCAGTGGATGCCCGGGTTGCGGATGATGTCGATGTAGAAGGCGAAGTCCTGAGCGGTGACCGGGACTTGGGTAAAGGTCTTGCCGGTGGTGGGGTCGGTGGTATCATGCCAGTAAACGCCGTGGCGCAGATGGATGGTATAGGTGAGTTGGTCGGGGCTGATCTCCCACGCTTCGGCCAAGAGGGGCTCCCAGCGTTCCGGCGCTTTCATGTTGCGCGTCGCCAATGAGTCGTATGTCAGCTCCCAGTATGAGGATACAATGGCCTCGTTGTTGATGATCGCGTTCAGGTTGGCAGTCTCGGCCCCGACGCGGGTGATCAGCGCGCCGCCATCGACCGCGGCCGGATCGCGCAGATCAGCATTGGCGAAACGCGCCCGCGTCGGCGCGGCGTCGGCGCCCCTGAGGACGAGGTCGCCCGCGCTGAGGGAGCGCCGCAGACGCTCGCTCTCCGCCCGCAAGGCCTGGACCTCGCGGACCGTGGTCTCGATGCGCAAGCGCAGCACATCGGTAGCGCCGATCAGCAGGTAGAAGCCGACCGCCACCACCAGGGTCAGGACCGTGAGGATGGCGTTGGTGTAACCCGACCGACTCGCCATGGTTGGCTCCTTGAACAAGACCCGCCGCCCGCGCCCGGCGCGGACCGTAATCTACGTGTGTACGGGGCCCGGCTCAAGGCCTGGACTGCCAGCCAGGGCTGCTCCAAGATCGCGGTTCCCGCTACGGGTGAGCGCGTGAGAACGTGAAAGCGCGGATTCGTGGCAGACGGCCGGCACACGCGCCGTAACCCTCACGCAATCACGCTCTCACGCTTTCACCGTGCCGGTGACCAACACCGATGGTCGTTGGGAAAACGGAACCGCCCTGCGCCAGCTCCGCCATGCGCCTCTGTGTGGTCCGCAACCGCCGGCTCAGCGGCGCGTGCGCGCCTGGGGAGCTTCGCCCTCCAGGGTCCCCGGCAGACTTCGCCGAGGGGTTGCAGATGCCTTCCAGGCGCATTTGTGCCGGAGGTCCTGCGGCATTACGCTGTGGTCGGCGCGGCCGTGTGCAGGACGTCGTCGCCTGGGGCATCCTATGACCTTCAGTCCCGCCATCGACATTCGCTGGCTGGCCGTACTGGCCGTCGTGCTGGTCGGCTTGCCCGTGTGGTTCACGGCCCGTAACCGGCGTTTACAGCCCCCGGCGCTGCGCTGGACCGTACTCGGGCTACGCTTGGCGGTCACGGCGTTGCTGCTGCTGATCCTGGCCAATCCGGTCGCCAAGCGCGGCAGCGACTCCGAGCGCCGGCCGCTCACTGGCGTCGTCCTGGTCGATACCTCGCAGAGCATGTCCCTCGGCGAGCCCAGTCGGCTGGAGCAGGGCCGGCAGTTGCTGTTGGCGGCACTGGGGCCGACGCTGGAGGGTGTGCGCGTGCTCACCTTCGACGCCGGGCCGGGCTCCGACAGTGCCGGCGTCGCCGCGCTCAGCGCTCCGCCCACGGGTCGGCGTTCCTGCCTCGGTGCCGCCGTGGCCCGCGGCGTCGCCCTGGCGCACGGCGGCGGCGTCCGCAATCTGGTTGTGGTCAGCGACGGCCGCGCCGACGACCCGGCCGTCCTCGCGGAGGCGGCGGGGCAGGCGGCGGCGCGCGGCATCGCGGTCTCGGTCGTGCCGGTGGGCGAGCCACCGCAGCGGCCGAACCTGGCGCTGCTCAACGGCCTGACCGAGCGCCAGGCCCCCCCCGGCAGTCGCTTGCCGGTGACCGCCGTGGTCCGGGTCTCGGGCGGCACTGGCCAGCCGGTCGAACTGGTCCTCGAGGACGCCACCGGTAAGGTGCAGTCACGGGACCGCTTCCCGGCCGTGGACGGTACTCACTCGCGCCTGCTGCAGGCCACGGTCGGGGCCACCGATACCGACCTGCGGCTGAAGCTGCTGCCACTGGACAACGAACTGAGCCCGGACGACAACTCCCTGGCCTTCACCGTCCGCGCCATCCGCCTCCCCATCCGCGTGCTCTACATGGAAGGCTCAAACCACAAGAATAAGCGCTGGACCGACATCTGGGAGTATGAGTTCCTGACCAAAGCGTTCGCCGAAGATGGGCTCATCGAGACCGATGTGTTCAGCGTCGATCAGCAGGTGGCCGACGGCGGCAAGCTCTTCAATGTGCGCAAACCCGAAGAGGGCTTCCCGGCCAGCCGCGAGAAGCTCCTGGCCTACGACGTGGTGATCTGCAGCGACATCAACCGCACTATTTTCACGGACGCGCAACTGGCCTGGACGGTCGATCTGGTCGCCGCCCAGGGCGGGGGGTTCTGCATGATCGGCGGCTACACTGCCTTTGGCGCCGGCAAGTGGGATCAGACCGTGTGGGAACAGATGATCCCCGTGGACATGAAGACCGAGGCGGAGGGCTACAAGTGGGAGACCGTGACGCCCAAGATACCCGATGAGGCGCGCCTCCATCCGCTCTGGCACCTCGACGAGGACCCGGATCGGTGTACCCGCATCCTGGCCGCCCACCCGCCGTTCATGGGTTTCAACCTGGTGAATCGGGCCAAGCCTGCCGCGCATGTGCTGGCCTGGCACGAGGGCCTGTCGATGCCGTTGATCGCCGTCCAGCCCTATGGTCGCGGACGGTCGATGGCGTTTCTCGCCGACGCGGCGGGCGGTTGGGGCGAGCGTTACCAGACCGAATGGGGCGAGGGCGACCGCGACAACCGTTACTACCGGCGCTTCTGGGTGAATACCGTGCGCTGGCTGGCTGAAAACAGCCAATCCGCCCACCGCACCCAGTTGCTGGCCAGTGCCGAGGCCGTCAACTACCTGCCCGGCGAGACGGTGCGCCTGCAGGCCCGCAAGGCAGGGCTTACGACCACCGAGGATCTGCGCGGCTGGAAGGTCCGCGCTGAGCTGACGGGCAACGCGGCGGGGCGCACGGCCCTCGAACTGGACGAGCAGCGCGGGGTCTTCGTCGGCAGCCTGGTGCTACCCGCGGACCTGCCGGCCATCGAGACCACGATCCGGATCGTCGCCGCGGGCCCGCGCGGCACCGCGGCGGACACTGCGGAGGTCTCCATCCGAGTCCTCTCCGCAGACCGTGAACTGGCCGACCCCACCCCGGATCGCCAGACCCTGCAGCAACTGGCGGAGCGCACCGGTGGCGAGGTGATCACGGCGCCGGGACCACTGACGGCCCGCCTGCGCCCCGAGGCCGCTACCGCGAGCGCCGGCGGCGGACGCCTGTTCAACGTGCCGCTCTGGGATCGGGCCTGGCTGTGGTTCCTGATCACCGCTCTGCTCAGCGGCGAGTGGTTCCTGCGCAAGGCGTCGTTGTTCCGCGCCGCCTGAAACGGCTGACGCCGGGCAGCCGCGCTCCGAGGGTCGGGGCGGTAGCTGCCGGGCTCGCTCTGCCGGTGGCGCCGGCCGCCATGTCCCACTATGGTTAGGTGCAGTGACGTCCCCGACCCCCGCCCCGGCGGGTAGACGATGAGGTGTGCCATGGCAACCCTTGAGTACTTCATCGGCGAGCAGCAGCACGAGGCCAAACTCGACGCCGACGAGAACGCCATCGGGCGCTCGAAAGAGTGCTGGCTGCAGTTGCTGCACGACCCCGAACTCAGCCGCGTACATTGCACCATCCGTCGCCAGCCGGACGGTTCGTTCGCGTTGACCGACGAGGGCTCCACCAACGGCACCCACCTCAATGAGGAGCGGGTCGGCAGTGCGCCGCTGTCTCTGCACGACGGGGACCGCATCCGCATCGGCACCACGGCACTCGTCTTCCGAGATCAGCCGTTTGGGCGAACCACCCTGATCTTCTCCGAGGTGCAGGAGCAGATGCAGCGCGGCGATGGCTTCCACACCATCATGGGCAAGATCCTGCACCGCCGCAAGAAACCCTAGAGCCCTGAGGGCGCGATCGGCTTGAGCCTTCAGCCCCGCGCACACCTTGCGGGCCAGTTCGTCACGAGAGAACGGCACCGGGTGGATGTGCGTGCCTGGGTCCAGTGGACTGCTGCCCACGGTGATGGCCACTCCCCACTGAACGGGCAGCTCGCGCCGGGCTAGGGGCGCGCGTAGAGCACGCGGTTCCGACCGCTTGCCTTGGCATGATAGAGCGCGGCATCCGCGTCCGCGATCAGCCCGTCCACCGTGCATAGCACCTGGCTGGCCACCACCCCGATACTGACGGTCAACGGGATCTCTCCGGCGGTCGTGGTGAACGGTACCCGGGCAATCCGCGCGCACAGGCGCTCGTAGAGGTCGGTGTCGTCACCACCGCAGGACAACGGCGTCAGTACCAGGAACTCCTCGCCGCCGTAGCGACCCACGTAGTCGTAGGCGCGCAACTGCTCCTGCAAGCGGCGGGCGAAGCCGACCAGAACCTCGTCGCCGATCTGATGGCCATAGGTATCGTTGATGCGCTTGAAGTGGTCGATGTCGCACATGCCGACACTCAGGACTCGCTCGTCGCGCTGCTGGCGCACCAGTTCAGCCTTGGCCCGGTCCATGATGGCGCGCCGGTTGAGGACGCCGGTCAGCGCATCGTGCGTGGCCTGAAAGGCGAGGGCATCGCGCGCTTCCACGAGGTGAGTCTGCAGCTCGAGCATGCGTTGCCCCACGCGGATCCTGGCCTGCAACTCCGCATTGTGATAGGGCTTGGTCACGTAGTCGTTGGCGCCCGCCTCCAAGCCGCCCACGATGTCCTCTTTCTCGCCCTGGCCGGTCAGCAGGATGACATAGGCCGGGTTCGAGGATTCCGTCAGGCGAAGCCGGCGGCAAATCTCCAAGCCATCGATCCCCGGCATGTTACGGTCGAGCAGCACGAGTTTGGGGGCGTCGGCCTGCTGCAGGGCGGCCCAGGCAGCGTCCCCGTCCTCGGTGACAAGGGGGGTGAAACCCCACTTCGTGAGCATCACCGTCAGGATGTGCCGGGAGGTAACATCGTCCTCGGCAACCAGAATTCTCATGGTCTGCACTCCTCCTACACGGGCCACGCTGGGGTCAGAACGCTACTGCAGCATCCGCTGCCGCAAGAGTTCGAACTGCCGCTCGAGTTCGGGTGCCAGGGCGGTGAGGGCATCGCGGCGTCCAGCCTTGCCGGCGCTCTCCATGTCCAGGGCGACGGCGCTCAAGGCCATCCCGCCGACGTTGGCCGCAGCGCCTTTGATGCTGTGCGCCTGACCCCCCGCGAGCTCCATCTGCCCGGCCTCGAGGTGAGCGCGCAGCGTGCGGATCTGGTTGGGCATGTCCGCCAGGAAGCAGGCGCAGATCTCCTGCACCAGCCCCTCGTCGTCCATCAGTCGTTCCCGCAGCGCGGCGCGGTCGAAGATCGGAGCGCCGGTGGCTGCCTTAATGGCGCCACCGGCAGCGGCGACGACGGGGTCGGGCTCACGGGCCGAAGGCAGCCACCTCTGGATGGCATCGGCGAGGGCCTGGGGCGCGATCGGCTTGGCGACATAGTCGTCCATGCCCGCCTCGAGGCAGCGCTCGCGGTCGCCCTTCATGGCGTGGGCGGTCATGGCGATGATCGGGAGCCGACGCCCCGGCCGCACGGCGCCCCGCCCGCGTGGCCGCGGCGTCCCGGCGGGCGGCGGGATGCTTTGGTTCGCTTCGGCGATGCGGATGGCCCGCGTCGCCTCGAAGCCGTCCAGCACCGGCATCTGCACGTCCATAAACACCAGATCATAGGGCACCATCTCCAGGGCCTGCAGGACTTCCTGCCCGTTGGCCACGGCGACGGCGTTGTAGCCCATCTTCTCGAGGATGCGCAGGGCCACCTGCTGGTTGGTCGGGTTGTCTTCGGCCAGGAGGATGTGCACGTTGCGCCGGGCGGCTTCGCTGAGGGTGTGGCGGGTGACCAGGACCGGCTCGCGTGCGCTGGCGGGCACAGCCTGGGCGCTGAGCACGGTGACCAGGCAGTCGTAGAGCTGGGACTGCTTGACGGGCTTGGTTAGGTAGGCGGCAAAGCCAATGCTTTCGAGCCGCCTGGCATCGCCGCGCTGGCCCAGGGAGGTCATCATCACCAGGATCACCGCGCGCAGGTCGGCGTCGGCCTTGATGGCCAGGCCCAGGCTCTCGCCATCGATATCGGGCATCTGCATGTCGGTGATGACCAGGCTGAAGGGGGCGTTGGCGGCGCGGGCGGCGCGCAGCATGGTCAGGGCCTGGGTGGCGCTCTCGGCCACGGCGTGGCAGACACCCCACGAGGCCAGTTGCTCGCTCAGCACCTGGCGGTTGGTGGCATTGTCGTCGACCGCCAGCACATGGGCGCTACGCAAGTCGGCAGGAGCGGGGACCGCGCTGCCGGAGCGGGCAGGCTGTTTGCCGAGGCTGGCCGTGAACCAGAAGGTCGAGCCCTGGCCGGGGACGCTGTCGACGCCGACCGCGCCGCCCATCAACTCGGCCAGGCGCTTGCAGATGGCCAACCCCAGCCCGGTGCCGCCATAGCGCCGGGTCGTCGACGCATCGACCTGCTGGAAGGCATTGAACAGCAGGCCGATCTTCTCCGGCGGAATGCCGATGCCCGTATCCCGCACCGCAAAGCGGGCCCTGATCCCGTCGGCGCTCTCCGACTCCAACGTCACCTCGATCTGCACCTCGCCCTGGGCGGTGAACTTGATGGCATTGCCGCCAAGGTTGAGCAGGACCTGGCGCAGTCGGCCCGGGTCGCCGCGCAGGAAAGTCGGCACCTCCGGAGCGATGCGGCAGACGAACTCCAGGCGTTTTTCGTCGGCGCGCACAGCCAGCAGTTCGGCGGTGTCTTCGAGCGTGGCGCGCAAGTCAAAGTCCAGCGTCTCCAGTTCCAGCTTACCCGACTCGATCTTCGAGAAGTCCAGGATGTCGTTGATGACGCTCAGCAGGGCGTCGGCGCTCGAACTGACCGTCGTGGCGTAACGGCGCTGCTCGTCGCTGAGGTCCGTCGACAGCAGCAGCCCGGTCATGCCGATGACCCCGTTCATCGGCGTGCGAATCTCGTGGCTCATGTTCGCCAGGAACTGGCTCTTGGCGATGTTGGCGCTCTGCGCCTCGAAGGCCATCTGGTTCGACCGTTCCATGGCGGCTTGCAGTTGGCGGTTGCTGAGCGCCAGTTCGTCGAGACCGCGGCGCACGTCACGCTCGGCCTGCTTCTGTTCCGTGATGTCGCGTACGGTGGCCTGGAGGAAGGCTTCGCCTGCCAGTTCCATCCGCGTCAGCAGTACGGTACTCGGGAACTCCTCGCCATCGATGCGCCGGTGTGTCCATTCAAAGAAGCAGGAGCCGGTGCGCATCGCCGCACCGAGAACCTCCTTCGCCTTCTCTGCGGAAGGGCGCCCGTCCGCTTGCCGTTCCGGCGAGAGTTCGAGCGGTCCATAGGTGAGGAACGCCGCCACATCCTTGACCCTGAACATGGCTGCGGTCGCGGGGTTTCCGGAGGTGTACCGCCAGGTCGGCGGGGCCATCGTCATCATGGCCTCGCGCGAACCCTCGAAGAGCGTGCGGAAGCGCTCCTCACTCTCGCGCATGGCGTCGGCCGTACGCTTCTGTTCGGTGATGTCGCGCAGGATGCCCACCGCGTGCCAACCGTCCTGCATCCGAACCGCGGACAGCGACACCGCGACCGCGATCTCCTGGCCGTCGTGGCGCAGCGCGTGCAGCTCAAGGGTCTTGCCCACGGCGCCACCGCAACCGCTGCGCAGGAACTCCTGGAAGGCGGCGAGATGCGCAGGGTGGTAGCGCTCGGGCGCGATGAGGTCATGCAGGTTGCGGCCCAGCGCCGCCGCACTTGGGTACCCGAACATGCGTTCGGCAGCGGGGTTCCAGTAGGAGATGGCACCGGCGGGGTCCATCATCAGGACCGCATCCTGCGCGGAGCCCGTGATCGCGCTCAGACGGGCTTCGCTTTCGCGGAGTTCAGCCTGCTGGGTACGGATCCCCTCATCGGTGCGGCGCAGCAGGACCGCAATCAGGCACAGCAGTAGCATCAGCAGCACGGCACCCGCCGCTCCGCCCACCAGCAGGAGGCGCGAGAACGCGGCTCCGCGGACCGAGACGTCGTCCATCACCAGCAGGTCGCCGACCGCCGCGCCTGCCGCGTCCTGCAGAGGGGTCGCAGAAACCCGCCAGTCCTTCCCCGAGAAGGCGACCTCCTGATCGGTCTTGTCCAGAGCGCGCGCGGCCGCGGGGTCATGGCTTGCCAGAGCAGCGAAGGCGGTGGGCAGACGGCCCTGCGAGGCGAAAGCCACGACGCTCTGGGGCAAGCGCTCCCACTCCGCTTCCCGGCCGAGCAGGCGCATCCCGTCCTCCCAGGCCTGCCGGTCGAGGCGGTCCTTGCGGATGAGCACGGCCAGTTGCGTCCCGGTTTGGGTGTGCAACGACTGCAGGATGTCCTCGATCTCCTTGCCGAGTTCGACATAGCCGACGAGTGTCCCGGCCGCGAACACCGGCTGTACCACACGCAGGGTAAAGAGGCCCAGCGGGCCCAGTTCGATGCCGGACGCGACCTTGCCGGTGCGTTCGGCCTCGAGGGCCGTGAAGCGGGTGATCAGATCGCCGCGCTTCTCCGGCTTATGGACTCGCAGCAGACAGACGCGGTGACGGTCGAGGAAGTAGAAATGCGTCAGGTTCCGCTCCTGGTTCAGGGTCTCGAACGACGGTCGCCAGGCGGCCAGCAGAGCGTCGGCGTCGCCCGTGCGCAAGGCCTCCTGGACCGTGCGGTCGGCGGCGATGGGTTGCGCGGCCGTCGCCAAGCCGGCGGCCTGCATGCTGAGCGCCGTGCGCAGATCGCCGGCGAGGTCGCGGACCGTGGCCGCCACCTCCTCGGCCAGGCGCTGGCGGTGCTGCCGCCACAGCAGCACCCCCGCGCCGCTGGTCATCAGAATCACCATCGCCGCGAGCGGCGGCAACAGCCGGCGCATGACCGGCTTGGCCTGGGCGGTGGCGCGGCGAGAGCTGTCCATGACGGCGATCAGGAGGGCGGTGGCGCCGATCAGCAGCACGAGCATCAGCCCGACGGGCAGGGCTGCAGCCGCGGCCACGTCCCAGGTCCAGGTGCGGGCATCGATGTCCATCCCCAACACGGCGACTACTGCCTTGTCCTGGGCGCCGAACAGCGGGACCCGCGCCGAGACCCACGTGCCCCAGCGGTCAGACACTGGGCCCTCGATGGACTCGGCCCTGCTGTCGAACACGCGCCGGCAACTCGGCGTCGCCTCTGCGTAAACCTGTCCGGGCGGGGAGTAGTCAGGCGAACCCGCCGGCTCACTATCCAGGAAGAAGAACACTGCGCCATCCGGCTGGCGGCCCATGAGATAGAGGAACCGGCAGCGCGGGTTGGCCAAACGCACCGCAACGAGCTGTTCCTTGAGCCGCTGGTAGTCCGGGGCGGCGAGGTCGACGTCGGTACCGCTGAGGGCTCTGACGCGGTCGAGATTCACGGCCTGACCTACCAGCCGTGCCTGCTGCAGCAAGCCGGTGCGCATCTCGCGGTCGGCATGCACCACGGTCCACCACGCCGCGACCATCCCGACTACGACGATACCCAGAAGCAGGACGGCCGCCAACAAGCGTGGTCTCTTCCGCGCTCGGAGAAGGGTTCGTGCCCCGTGCATCTGAGACCTCCATCACTGACTTTTAAGTCACTCTACAGCAATATATTGAAGGTATACCAGTGAAAGGTGGTCAAGGGTCATACGTTACCGTCTGCTTGGACGGGGTGCAAACACCTCGCCAGCCTTCCCGGCGGCGAACCTTGCCCGCCTGAACGTGTCCTACCCGTTACTCACCCAACGAAAGGGCCTTCTATGCTTCGTCCCCAACAGCTTACGCCCCTGCCTCTACGCCCCTGCCTGGCCCCGGTCCGACCCGGCAGCACGGCTCGCACCCGCGCCTCACTGCGTACGGGAACCGTGCCGAAACTGGTGCTCTGCGTGGCGGTCGCTGGTTTGCTGACCGGCTGCCTCTTCCCGCCTCCGCCGCACGGGCCAGGACCGGGACCGGGGCCGCTGCATGGGCCAGGACCGGGACCGGGGCCAGGACCAGGACCGGGGCCGGGTGGACCAGGACCGGGACCGGGTGGACCGGGGCCGGGACCGGGGCACCGTTGAGTCCCGTCGCCGGCCTGTGCACCTCGCCGCGCTGGCGACGTGCACAGGACTGCGGCGCACGCCCGGCGTCAAGCCGCCTAGAGGACGACATCGAGGATGGTGACGCCACCGGGTGTGACTTTGACTCTGAAAGTGCGTTGCGTGCCGTCGGACTCCTGGTCCATCCAGCCGACCCCGTCGCTGGCCGTCGCCATGAACTTCACGGGTAGGACGGGGTAGGTGCTGATGTTGGCAACGTGCTTGATTGGGCGCCCCGCGGTCACGTTTGCGTAGCCGTAGCTGTTCAGTTCCGGGTTCGATAGGTACAGCCGATAGCGGCCGTCCGCCATCAGCATCGGCAGCAGCGGTAGGTTGCAGGTGAAGAGGCTGCTGCCGGCCGTCTTGAGCAGCAGCGCGCAGGCCGCCCTGAAGCCGGTGGTAACCTTGCAGAAGGTCAGGGTCTCCACCAGCACGTTGCCGTGTTCCGCGGCATCGGCTGGGTTCCCCTTGAGGTTCTCCGTGCCGTCATCGCTCTGCGCCAGGGCGATGATGGCATCACGGTTCTCAAGAGTGGTGTTGAAGGCAAAGGCGCACAGCGGGTAGCTCGAGAACCTATCCTCGAAGTAGATGTCGGGACGGATGCCGTGGTCCGCCGGCGCGAAGCCCTCGAGCGCCGCCGTGCCGACGACAGGGCCCCGCCGATAGGCCGCGACGGCGGCCTTTTCCGCGGCCGACAGCAGGTCGAAGTTGGGCACAAAGAGGCAGCCTTCCGCCGTGGCTAAATGCTCACTCCTCAGCACCGCACCGCACAGGGTGCCGCGCTCTGCCATCTCGTAGTAGAACTTGTGGGTCGTCCAGCGCCTGGTCCGGATGTAGGCGGCCAGGGTGTTATAGAGCGCCGCATCGGACCAGACGAGCGTTGGCGCCAGGACCCTCTTGATCCCCTCGACAAAACCGATCTCAAGACGCTCGCGCAACCAGCGCCACTCCTCGCCCCGGATGCCGTCACCGAGGCAGATCATCAGGCCGGTCAGGCAGCGCCGCAGGCCGGTGCCGGTAGCGGTCTGGTAGCTGAGCAGGGTGTAGATATCCCGCTCCAGCAGGCACGGCGCGTGATGCAGAACATCCCATTCCTCGGTGGCGTCCTTGACCCCCAGCAGGCTCAGCAGCTTGCCGTCCGGCACAAAGGCGGCGGTCAGTGGCGCGAGGGTCATGTAGCGCTGAAAGCGGTCAGGGAGCTCGGGGAGTTGCAGGCGCAGGCCGGTCGGGACAATGTTCGGCATCAGGTAGTCCACCCCGGCCTGCACGAGGCGTCGCAGATCGACGCCCTTGCAGTAGAGGGTCTCAAAGGGATCGGTGCAGTACATGCCGAGCACGATCACCTTTCTGCCGATCGCGTGGAGCCGGTCGCAGACCTTCTTCCAGAAACCCGCCCAGCGCCAGGCATTGAACTCCACCCAGGCTTCTCGGCAGCTAGCCCAGATCCAGTCGCCACGCTGGTTGCGCCGGGCCAGGCTGTCGTCGTGCAGGCTCGCACTGAGTTCCCCTGGAACCACCAGGCCCGCGTGGGCAATGAACTGGTCGAACATGTCCGCCGAGAAGTCGCCGTCGTGGAGGTCCGCCGCGGAGGGGCAGAAGCAGTCGGCCACCTGCAGCCCGGCAAAGCCGTAGTCCGTGAGCGTCGCGCACAGCCGGTCGACGAAGAAGTCCTCGTAGTAGGTCCCGTCGGCCAGGCGTTTGAGGACGTTGAAACCCCATTCGCCGGTGCGTGACGCGACCCGTACCTCGGGGTGCTCGCAGAGCCACTCGCGGTGCCAGCGGTTGCCCAGTTCGATGCCCATAATGCCGAGGTAGGGCGCCACGCCGGCCGCCGTCAGCCGCGCCAGCAGCGCCCGCAGGTCATAGTTCGTCCAGTCCTGTCGGCAGCGCTCCTCATTGCGCGGACTGCCGTAGTACGAGCAGTTGTCCGGCGGTAGCGTGCGCTCAACCGCCATACCGGCATGCTGGTTGACGATGTCGGGATGGAAAAGAAAAGCCGATACGCCATTGGGCACGAATGACATGCGCTCGAGCAGTCGGCCGACACCCTGGTCGGCGGCGCTGCGGTCAAAGCCGATCATCGGCATCCAGACATGGATCTCGCCCTGCATACGCACCCCTCTGCGCCGTAGCGCGGTAACGCCCCAATGCTATTAACTTTCCGGTTCTGCTTGGCGGCGTGGAGCGATTGCCGGTCGCACGCCGAGCGTGCGGCCGGGGTCTACTTGCCCGTCTGCAGCCGAGGGTGCGGCCAGAAAGTTAATGGCATTGGGTAACGCCCCCCCGGAAGACACAGCGGGCCGGATGCCAGGCATCCGGCCCGCTGCTCGTTACGCTCATGGCCCCGCACCTCACCGCTGCGGGCCCGGGGCCGCCTGGGGTCCGCTTTTTACATCTGGAACAGCTCGTAGCCGTTGAAGCGGATGGGACCGCCGGCCTGCTTGCCGCGGATGTTCTCGTTCTTGAGCCAGCCGGCGTGACCGTCGGCATAGCCGATGTTGTTGCCGCCGTTGTGGCGGGCCACTGAAGCACTGGTGGTCCCGAGCGCGGCCAGACGGCCAAGGTACGTCGAGCCGGGCGGGCAGCCACCCTGAGGGCAGCCGTCGAGCCGGTTGGCGAAGGTGATCGGAGCGCAGACGCCGTCCGAGAAACTGCCGGCGCAGGCGCCGCCGCCCGCCCACAGGCCGCCACCGATATTGGCGCGGGCGGAGTCCGCCAGAACGAAGCTCTCAGAGGCGGACTTCAGCGAGGTGACCTTGCCGCTGCCCGATGAGCAGCAAGACTTGTTGCCGTTGTTCTGCCAGTTGGAGCCGACGGCGATGCCGTAGCCATAGTTCAGACCCGTCTGCCCAGAGACGCGGCGCGAGCAGCTATTGGGGCCAGAGCCGCAGCCGGCGTTGTTGATCCAGTTCGAGTTCGAGTTCGGGCACAAGTAGAGCTGCGCATCCGAGGTGTAGCTGTAGATCAGGTCCCACCAGGCCGAGCCGCCGTTCATAGCGACGCACGCCGGGGTAGCGAAGGGGAGCATCTGGTTGTTGTCACCGGAATACATGATCTTGCCCAGAACCAACTGCTTGACGTTGGAGGTGCAACTGATCTGCGTGGCCTTCTCACGGGCCTTGGCGAGCGCCGGCAGCAGCATCGCCGCCAGGATGGCGATGATCGCGATGACCACCAGCAGTTCGATCAGCGTGAAGCGAGGGTTCCGCAGCGCCTTCATCAGCATCCTCCGATTCGCCCAACCATCCTGGTCGCACCGGTCGTCGGCTCACGCCAACACAACCCAGCCGATGCGCACCGAGTTCATCCCTTTTTCATGAACTACGTACTTGTAACCGCGAATCGCGAGGAAGTCAAGCCTTCGGCGCGATCTCGCAGGGCGGTTCTAAGAAACCGGCGAGGGCGCCGACGGCTGGGTCTGCGATCGCCATTGGGCACCCCCGAGGCCCCCTTGCGGTCGCGCTATGGAGCATAGGGGGGCACGGCGTTGCGCCGGCGCTCGTCGCGGGCATTG
>CAILUI010000424.1 GCA_903837355.1 uncultured Victivallales bacterium | reverse complement strand
GATCTGGACTGCCTGCCCGGTAGGTTCGGTGCTGATCGCCATAGTGACAAGCACCATAGCAGGCAACCACAAAATATCCAGAACTACAATGCAACTTATTCTACTGCAGTATATTCCATATTATTATAAAACCACCCTGCTTCCACGTCGAAGCCGGGCTGAGCGCCGGGGACGTCATCCTTCTTCATCCAGCGCAGGAACTCTGATGGCGGCCAGCACGCACCTCATCCACATTGACCGTCTCGAGCGGCACTTCGCCATGGGAGCGAACGTGGTTCGGGCCCTGGATGGCGTGAACCTGAACGTCGAGGCTGGCGACTTTCTGATGATCGTCGGCAGTTCGGGTTCGGGCAAGTCCACGCTGATGCATCTGCTCGGCCTGCTGGACCAGCCGACCGCCGGGGTGTTGAGCATCAACGGGCAGGACGCGGCGCACTGCAGCGACGCGCCGCTGTCGCGGCTGCGCAACCGCCATATCGGCTTCGTCTTCCAGCAGTTCAACCTGCTTGGCGACCTGACCGTGGTGGAGAACATCGCGCTGCCGTTGGTCTACAGCGGAGTTCCCAAGGCAGAGCGCCGGGCGCGCGCCGTTGCCAGCGCGGTCAGCATGGGGCTGGGTGACCGTCTTGAGCACACCCCCGCCGAGCTCTCCGGCGGGCAACTGCAGCGTGTGGCCATCGCGCGGGCGCTGGTGAACCGGCCCGACATTCTGCTGGCGGACGAGCCGACCGGGAACCTCGACTCGGTCACCAGCGGCGAGATCATGCAGATCCTCTACCGCCTGCATGCGGAGGGCCACACCCTGATCATGGTGACGCATGATCCCCTGCTCTCGGCGCAGGGCACGCGCCGCATTCGGATCAGTGACGGCCGCATTACGGAGGACACTCCCGGCCTGCGCGTCCGCAGCCGGCGGGCCCGGCTGCGCTCCCCCCGCCGGAGCCCGGCGGCGAGCTCCCGTTGTCAGCCCCGCCCCCCGGCAAGGGGCTCGGGTTCCCCGATCTGCTCGGCATCGGCATCCGCGAAGGGCTCTTGGCACATAAGCTGCGTACGGCGCTGACCATGCTCGGGATTATCATCGGCGTCTCTTCGGTCATCGCCATGTCGTCGTTCTCGCTGGGGAGCAAGAAGAAGCAAGCCAACCAGATCCGCGAGCTCGGGGCCAACCTGGTCCGCATCGTGGACCGGCGACTGGAGAACGAGCGTCTGACCGAGGCCCGGACCAAGGGCTCGAACGGCCTGAGCCGGCAGGATCTGGCGTCGATCGTGACCAACATCCCCCTGATCGCACGCGCCGCCTGCGTGCGGGAACTTAAGGTCAACGTCTTGCACCGCTCGGGCGCCCTTACCCCCCGTGTTCTCGGCATCGCCGGGGACTACCTGGCGGTGAACAACCTGCGCGTGACCTCGGGCCGGTTCCTGGAGTCCGCCGATGCCCAGCGCAGCGACAAGGTGGCGGTGGTCGGGGCCGGCATTGCCAAGGCCCTGTCCGCGGCCAGCGCCGCCGGCACGCGGTCTCCGGCCCCCGCCGGTGAGCCGGGCGCGCCCCCCGCGGCGCTGGTGCAGACTGGGGTGCTTGGCGAGACGCTGCTCCTCGGCGGCACGCCCTACACGATCGTCGGCGTCCTGGCCGACAAGCGCATCGATCTGGCCGAGCTTGAGGCCACCACCATGCTGGATCCGAACAACGACATGCTGGTTCCCCTCGACACGTTGCTCACCCGGACCTCGTACCTCGACCTGCGCAGCGAGGTCGACGAGCTTCAGCTTCAGCTCCGCACCGAGGACGATCTGTATACGGTGGGCCGTTCCCTCAACCGGATTCTGGACGTGATGCACCACGGTGTCGCCGACTACGACCTGGTGATCCCGATGGATCTGCTCAAGCAGAAGCAGCAGTCGCAGCGCCTGCTCGACGTGCTGACGATCTGCGTCTCCTCCATCTCGATCGTGGTCGGCGGCATTGGCATCATGAACATCATGCTGGCCTCGGTGACCGAGCGCATCCGCGAGATCGGCATCCGCCGGGCGGTCGGGGCGACGCGGCGCGATGTCATGTTGCAGTTCCTCTCGGAATCGGTCACCATCTCGGTCACCGGCGGCCTGGTGGGCGTGGCCCTCGCCTTCGTGGGCGTGTGCGTGGCGGGTCAGGCCCTGGCGATTCCGGTCGTCTTCTCGATGCCCTTGCTCGTCATCGCGGTGATCGCGTCCACGGCAACGGGCTTGGTCTTTGGTCTGTACCCGGCCTATCAGGCGGCCAGCAAGAACCCGGTTGAGGCATTGCGCTATGAGTAGATTCAGTGACACGGCACCCCGGAGCGCTTGCCCGCAGCACCCGCGTCTGCGCCGTGGGGCCGGCGCGGTGTGGACCGTGGCCGCGGTGCTGGCCGTCGGCGCCCAGCTGGCCGCCGAACCGCAGTCCATCGACGCCTGCACGGCCTACGCGCTGCAGCACTCGCCCAGGCTGCAGAAGCTGCAACTCACCCACGAGGACGAAGAACTGCAGACGGAGGTGGCGAAGGCCGTGTACTCGCCGCGCCTCCGCCTCGACAGCAGTCGCGCCAACGCCGCCGAGACCGACAGCAGCCGTGCCACCGTGACCGTGCCGACCCTCTCCGGCTTCGATCTGTCCACCAGCCTCGCCGCCAACCAGGACCACCTGGCCGACGACAAGAGCGCCGCCTTCTCAGTCCGTTTGTCCAAGCAGATCCTTGGGGGTGATTCCAGCCGCGAGCGCAAGTTCTCGATTGAGGAAACCGTGATCGATCAGGCCATTGCCCTCAATGGCGTCACGCGCCTGCGGCGGCAACTGGGGCTCGAGGTCAAGCAGGCCTTCTACCAGATCATCCGCGATCTCCAGTCGCTGCCGGTGCAGGAGCGCCGTCTCGAGCGGGCCCGCAAGAACCTGGAACAGGCCATCGAGCGCGAAAAGCCGCTGGACATCAACACCGCCAGGATCGAGATCCCCCAGAGCGAGCTGTCGGTGCTGGCGGCGCAACGGGCGATCGCCACCGGCCTCGATGGCCTGAAGGTCGCCATCGGCATGCCGGTCGCCGATGAGTTGCAGATCCTTGAGAGCTTCGAGTTCCGCCCGGTGCAGACGAACGTCGCGGCTGACCTGGACTACGCCGCCGAGCATGACGAGGAGTTCCTCAACAACCGCCTGGAGCGCGTCAAGTGCCAGCAGCGCGTCGCCATCGCTCGTACCAAGGTCTGGCCGGACGTGGTCCTGGCCGTGGAGCAGCAGAAGGACAGCGATCCGCCGGGACTCAATCTCGATGGCGATGGGGAACTGACGGTCTCGCTCGGACTCGCCTGGGACTGGCGGCGGCGCGGCGAAAAGGCGAAGCTGCAGCAGGCGCTGAACAGCCTGCGCGAGAATGAGCTGGATTACTACTCGCTGTGCCAGATCAAGGCGCAGCGCCTGCGCGAGCTGGACCGTCAGCTCCAGGAGACCGGCCGCTCGGTCGAGTTGCAGCAGCAGCGCATCGACCTGGTCTCGCGCCAGGTGGAGCTGTTCAATGACCGCTGGGAGAATGGCGAGATCGACATCCTCGAGTTGATCCGTAGCCAGAACGACCTGGAGAACAGCAAGGTCGAGATGATCAGCCTGAAAGCGCGGTACATGGAGCTTGTGGCCGCCTACGAGTTCGCGGCCGGGCGGTGATGAAAGGCCCCTGGGCCCGCCCTGCCGGTGGCAGGGCAGCGGCGGCGGTACGGGCCGCGCCATGCGCCGGCCCTGCCCTTGCCCTCCACACCTCGGCATCGACCCGGGACCTGGGCGAGCACAGGGGCGGCGACTGCCGCCCCGGCGCGCTGCCGGACCGACGCGCCAGCGGCGGCGGTACGGGCCGCGCCGTGCGCCGGCCCAGCCCTTGCCCTCCGCACCTCGGCATCGACCCGGGACCTGGAGGGCGAGCACAGGGGCGGCGACTGCCGCCCCGGCGCGCTGCCGGACCGACGCGCCAGCGGCGGCGGTACGGGCCGCGCCGAGCGCCAGCCCTGCCCTTGCCCTCCATAGTACCGGCATGGTCTCGCGCGGGGGGCGAGCACCGGCCAAGCGCTGGTAGGACCTCCCTTCAGGCCGCGGGCGTTGTGATCGCGCGGCGCTGCGCCTATAATGGTAGTCAGCACCTCTTTGGCGTGGTCGGGTCCGGCGGCTTGCCGCTGCTCCCCAAGGCAAGGCAGGCATGACATGTGTAGACGTATCCACGGGACGGCGTTGGGGATTCTGCTTCTGGGTATGGTCACCGCGCTGGCGCAGACGGCGCCGGCCGACCGTCGTCCCGGCTTCATACAGGTTCGGGCCGAACCCGGGGTGCGGATCCTCCTCGACGGTCAGGAAGCGGGCACGACGGCCCACGACCTGGGCGGCCTGGTGATTCCGGACGTCACCCCGGGTACCTACGTGATTCAGGCCCGCCGCGAAGGCTTCCGGCCGCAGGAGTTGCGCGTTGCGGTGCAGCCCGGCGCCGTGCATTTGGTCTACGTTCTGCCCTTCCAGGAGCGGGCCGGCGCCGCGGGCGCCGCCGAGGAGGCCATCACCCAGTACACCGGCACCCTGGTCGTGCGTACCGTGCCCGTGGACTGCCGTCTGCGCATCCCGGGGCTGCTGCTGGACTCGCAGCAGTCCGTCCTCGAGAGTCGCAACGATGCGGTCCCGGTAGGCGCCTACGAGATTGAGGCGACGGCGCTGGGGCAGACGCTCCGGCAGGCGGTGACCGTGGAGGCGGGGAAGACGGCCGAGGTGCTGTTTAACTTCGTGCGGGGAGAGGTTCAGGTGATGATGGCCCAGCCGTTCCTGACGGCCGTCAGGACGCCGACGTCCGCAGCCCCGACGGCCGCGGCGGTTGCCGAGCTTGAGGGTCTGCTGCAGGCGGCCGAGCGTGAGTTGGGCGAGGTGCGCAGCGAGCTGCAGACCTCGAAGGAGGCCGTGGACTTGGAGCGGATCCGCCGTATGCTGGAGCGCCGCGATGAACTGGATCGCAAGCGGCGCGACCTGTCCTTCGAGTTGAACGTTATGCGCCAGCGCAGTCGCGACGAGGCCGAGAGCGTCCGGCGCGAAGCCGCGCAACAGAAGCGCCGGGGTTTCGAGGCCAGCTACGCCGAGTTCGTGCGGATCCAACGGGACCAGGACCTCTCTGCCGAACTCAAGGCCAAGGCCTGGCAGGCTCTCTGCAAGGCCTGGGGCATTGATCCTGGCGCCAGTGTTGGCCGCCTGTTGTGGGACGATGCCAAGGCGGCCCCGTATCGGGTCCTCAGCCGCGTGGTGCAGCTCGAGGGTGGCGTCGAGTTGGAGTTGGTCGAGATTGTAGCGGGGTCGTTTGCCATGGGCTCGGAGGATGGCGACGATGACGAGAAGCCTGTACACGTGGTCAGCATCACGCGCCCCTTCTGGATCGGCAAGTATGAGGTGACTCAGGCGCAGTACCGCGCCGTGATGGGGTCCATGCCAGCTCACTTTCGCGGCGACAATCGTCCG
Source organism: uncultured Victivallales bacterium (assembly GCA_903837355.1). Lineage (GTDB taxonomy): Bacteria > Verrucomicrobiota > Lentisphaeria > Oligosphaerales > JAFGRS01 > CAILUI01. The sequence continues at coordinate 8,798 of CAILUI010000424.1, read as the reverse complement.
GTCGAGAATGTCACCTGGCTGGATGCGGACGCCTTCTGCAGGCGTTTGACGGAACGCGAGCGGAAGGCCGACCGGCTGTCTGCAGCAGAGGGCTTCCGCCTGCCTTCCGAGGCCGAGTGGGAGTACTCCTGCCGGGCCGGGACAACAACGCCCTTCAGTTGCGGGGACCAGCTCACGGCGGTCCTTGCCAACTACGACACCAGCCAGGGCGCCGGACGGGCCGGGCTGGCGCCGGCGCGGGAGACGTTGCCGGTGGGCAGTTTCAAGCCCAACCCCTGGGACCTGCACGACCTGCATGGCAATGTCTGGGAGTGGTGTGCTGACTGGCACGACCGCGAGTACTACGCCCGTTCGCCCCAGGTCAACCCCCTCAATGTCCGCCCCACCGCCGCGGCAGTGTGCCGTGGCGGCAGTTGGACCAACCCGGCCTCGTTCTGCCGTTCCGCCAATCGTAACAGCGGCGACCTGCGCCAGGCGAACCACATGACCGGCTTCCGGGTCGTGCTGGGCGCGCCCCCGGTGCCCTGAACGGCGGCGAGGGGCGGAGAAGAGGTCATTGGTCAGTGGTCAGTGGTCAGTGGTCAGAGGTCGGAGGTCAGGGGTCGGAGGTCGGAGGTCGGAGGTCGGAGGTCAGAGGTCGGAGGTCGGAGGTCGGAGGTCGGAGGTCAGGGGTCGGAGGTCGGAGGTCAGGGGTCAGGGGTCAGGGGTCGGAGGTCAGGGGTCGGAGGTCAGTGGTCAGAGGTCAGAGGTCAGAGGTCGGAGGTCAGGGGTCAGGGGTCGGGGGTCGGAGGTCAGTCGTATGAGTCGGGGGTATCTGGTCGCCGCCTGCGTCATTGCGGGCATCGTCGGGGTCGTGGGCGCCGTGGTGGGCGTCGCGGCTCTGTCGTTTCGCGGCCTGGAGCCGCGGACTGAGCTGACTGCGGCGGAGAAATCCCTGTTGGTACAGGCCGATGATCTAGTGGCCTTTGGTATCGTCCCCGACGCGGGGCCGCACGCGGAGAGCTTCAGGGTTAAGCGGAACCTGGACCACTCCGTGGAGCTGGAGTACACCTACGAATCCACGGCCGCGGGGGCGCGCTTTGTGCTGCATACCGAAGCCGAGGTCAATGCCACGAGCAAGGACGCCGCGGGCTCGTTCCGGGCGCGGGTCAAGGCCTATCAGATGGGTGTCCGGCTAACGGGCAAGGAAGGCACGCGCCTGGTGGACCAGGCCAAGCTGCCGGCGCTCGGCGCTGACACCTACGTTGGGCAGCTCTGTGTGGGGGGCAAACCCGCTGGCAGTACGGTCGTGCTCTGGCAGGGCAGGACCGCTTTCAGCGTGCAGTTGTCGGGCCTTTTCATCGATGACCCTGGCGATTGGCAGGCGTTGCTGGCGCCGCGGCTGGCCAACGAGGGCGCGGTCACCTGCGAGTGAGGGCGGGCCGCAGGGCGAGCAGGAGGGTGTCGGAGGTCGCGGCCTCGTACGGGGTCAGGTTGCCGGCACCCGCGCAGAGGGCGACGTCGAGTCCGGCTCCCTGTGCCGCCGCCTCCAGGTCCTGCCGGCGGTACGGGCGCAGCAGCACGCTGTGGAGCGGGACCGGGTGCGCCTCGTTGCCCGCCCAGGCCACGCGCAGGATGTTGAAGCGTACGAGGCCGTCGGCGAGGAAGTCGTAGAAGCGTAGGAAGGTCAGATCGGCATCGCGATCCACCGAAACGATGCGTTCCTGTTGGGCCAGGATGCGGTCGTAGTTGAGGATCTGGACCACGGCCAGGCCGCCGGGAGCGAGGAGGGCGGCGATGCCGCTGAAGGCGCGCCCGAGGTCGCCAGGGTCAAGCAGATGCGGCAGCGTGTTGCCCAGGCAGAGAATGAGCCCGGCAGAGCCCGGCGCGAAGGGCTGCGGGAGGGCTTGCAGGCAACCTGAGACGAAACGTACCTGGAGGCCGAGGTGGGTAGCGTTGGCGCGAGCCTGCACCAGCATATCCTCAGCCAGGTCGAGCCCGGCGGCGGGGAAGCCGGCTGCCGCCAGGGCACAGGCGAAGGCGCCGGTGCCGCAGCCCAGGTCGATACCGGCGGCGCGGGCGGGGCCAAAGCGCTCGACCAACGCCGTGACCAGGCGTCCGGCCTGCTGCAGGCGCTGCTCAAAGCCCACCATGCGGTCGTAGGAACTGGCCAGGGCGTTGTAGAAGGCCGCCGGCGCTGCCGTGGCCGCTGGGGTTGGGATCGTGGACCTGTGGGTGTCGGGACTCATGCGTGGGGGCTTCTACTTCGGCGCCGGAGCACTCGGCTGGACCTCGACATCGATGCCGTAGGACATCTCCTGGAAGGTCTTGAAGGGCATCGTCTGCCCCAGGTTCTCAAAGCTGTAGACCCCGGCCAGGGCGGTCAGGCCGGGGCGGACGATGGGCGCCGCGAAGGCGCCGGCCGTGGCCGGGTAATGCGACGCGGCCGTATACGCGAGGGTGTAGGTGGCGCCGGCCGTGATGGCGAAGGGCTTCTCGAGCGGGACGCGTTGCCAGCCTGAGCCGGTTTCGCCGCTCGTCTTCACGGTCAGCAGGCAGGCCCCGGCGGCATCCCAGAAGCGGAACGTGTGCGTGGACTCCGCCTCGCCTTCAGCCTTGAAGAACCAGACGGCGCCGATCCCGCCGCCGGACTGCGCCTGGACTTGCAGCCCGAGGTCGACCTGACCTGGCGAGGTCGTGACCGCCGGGCGCTGGCCGGCGAAGAACAGCGCTGCGGCCGGGGTGAGGGCGAGGGGGTTGGTGGTGGGCAACCCGAGCGCCCGACAGATGACGAAGTCGAGTGCGGCGCGGGTGTCGGCCGCGTCGGTGCTGTGGCCGGCTTCCGGACGGTCGAGCAGCAGCACGGGTCGCTCCATCTCCTGCAGCACGTAGGCCAGACGGCGGACACTGTCGGGCGGCACCGAGGTGTCCTTGCCACCGACCGTCATGGCCACCGGCATGGTGAAGCGCTCGGGCCAGTACTCGGCGCTGCGCTTCTTGTACTCCTCCGGGATCTGCGCCTTGGTGCCGCCAAACGAGGCTTGGATAGCATCCTGGAAGTGGGTGTACTCGAGATGGTTTGCCGTGCCATTCTGGCTGGACACCCCGGCGATGAGCTCGGGATGCAGCGCCGCAAAGGTCAGAACGGACGATCCGCCCATCGATCCACCCACGAGGAAGACCTTCCCTACCTTGTACTTCCGGCGCAGATCGCCGATGATCTGCACGACATCGGCCTCGGCTGCGGGTCCCATCCACGAGGTTTTGGCGCGGTAGTCCGGGGAGATGAAGACCAGGCGGTACGCCGCCGCGGCCTCGCGGGCCGCGGCGCACTCGCCGCGAGGTTCGGTGATGTACTGGTGCCGATCCGAGCCATGGCCGTGCAGGGCGATGAGGAGGTGCTGCTCCTGCTGCGGATCGAACCCGGCCGGGAGCATCTCCACATAGTACTGCGTCGTCCCGTCCACGGCGGCGACGAAGGCGATATCGGTGGGCTGTCCAAGCGTCGGCGGGGCTTCCTCGGCGGCGGCGGCCCATCCTGCCAGCGACAGGGTCAGAGCCAGCGCCGAACTCGTCCCGAGCGTGGCTGAGGTGAAGAACGACATCGTGTCTCTCCCTACGTACTGCCGCAGAGCGTCCAGGCCGGTTCAGGTCCAGGCCGCCGCCGACCCCGCTCGGGTACCATAGAGCCTCGCGGCAGCGGCGCCAGAAGAAGGGCGCATCGGTGTGCTGGAGGCTGAAGCCGGAACCTGCATTGGGGCGACCTGGGGCCCTGAGGAAGCGTCCGTTGCCGGCGCTTGCCCTGGAACCGCGCCGGCAGTGGCGTGTCGGAACCCCTGCCTTGACGTTCCTCAACGGTTTCGTTCGTTGTTCCAGCAAAGATAGGGCGACTGCCATGAAGAAGCTGTGTGTTCTGCTCCTGGCCGTGTGTGTCGCTGGCGTTGGTTGTGGGAAGAAAGCCTCTGAGAAGATCACGGAGAAGATACTCGAGAAGAGCATGGAGAAGGATGGCATCAAGACCGATGTCAAGATCTCGAAGGGCAGGACGACTATCACCACCACCGACAAGGACGGCGCGAAGGTCGACATCGAGAGCTCGGGAGACCAGGTTACGATAAAGAGTCAGGACGGCACTACCGCCTTCACCACCGGTAGCTCGGCCAAGCTTCCCGACACCTTCCCGAAGGACGTCTACGTCCACGACGGCGCCACCGTGGCGACGACCGTGACCACGCCAGAGGGCTGCCAGGTGAGCCTCAACACAAAGGACAGTGCCAAGGCCGTCACCGCCGCCTACAAGGCCAAAATGGCGGCGAACGGCTGGAAGGAGGACTCCGCCTTCAGCACCGACGAGCAGACGGTGGTCGCCTACACGAAGGGGAACCGCAGTACCACGGTGATCGTGATGTTGGCGGACGGCAGTACGCAGATCACCCTGATGGCCATGACTGAGAAGGAGTGAGGTGGGCAACGCCGGCAGGTTGCGGTTGAGGTCGGGCGGCGAGTGCCGTGACGGTAGCCGGTGATCCTGCGCCTTCTGGCTGCGTCAGCGTGCGGTTTCCGACCGTAGGCGCAGGGCCAGGTCCTGCTCATAGGGTGGAGAGGGCAGGGCGACAGCGCCGCCGGGGTGCTGGAGCGTCTGCTCCCGGTCTGTGACGCCGCTGCGCGGGTTTACCCATTCGACCCGGTAGCGGGCGGGGGGCAGGGTCAGTGTCACCTCGCCCTGGCTGCCGCCCCAAAGGTAGAGGGCGTACTGGCGTCCCGGCTCCACCAGGGCGCGGGCGCGGGCCTGGGGCGGCAGGCCGACGATGACGCCGTTGTCAGGTTGCATGCGGACGAACGCGAAGCGGTCGATGAAGTTCTTGAGGACGTGCATCTGGGTGCGGAAGGCAGCGCCGCCGCCGCCGGGCTGGGTCGTGGGGTACTGGAAGCTGCCGTCCTCATGGCCGGCCGTGAACGAGTAGTCCAGGTGGCTGAAGAGAGCACCGCCAGCCAGCATGAACTCCCACGCCTCCATCCGGTAGTGCGCATCCGCGGTGCCCTTGAAGCCGGTCTCGTTGTCGCCGATCGGGCGGTTCAGCGCCGCGTTCATGGCCACCGCGTCCGGTGGACTGGCGTAGTGGAAGTTCAGGATCGAGACCGCGGCTGGCAGCGCCTCGACCTTCTGCGCGCCGTTGGCGATGTTGAGCGAGATCAGGTGTTGCTGCGCCAGGGGTTGCTCGGCCGCCACGATGGTGTCGATCAGGTGCTGCTGCCAGGCCATGGTGACGCCGCCGAAGTAGGGCTCGTTGCAGACCTCGTAGTAGAGGTTGCCGAACCCGTTCAGCTCGGTTACGATCTTGCGCACCAGGGCCTCCTGGACCGCCAGCAGGCCACCGTGGCCGTCCAGGGTGTAGACGGCGGTCCGCTCAGTCGGCCCGCAGCCGTTGACGTTGTTCGCCGGGTGCATCGGGCTCAGGCGCCACATGCTGTCCTCGTAGAACGGGCAGAACAGGGCCAGTTCCACCACGATGCCGCGTCGGGCGGCCTGCGCCACGAAGTCCCGTAGGCGGGCGAAGTAGGCCTCGTCCCAGCGTTGCAGGTCAAACGTGTTGCCGCCATTGGCATAGCCCGGGGTGTCGGAGCGTGCCCACGGCGTGCAGTACCGCCCGGGTGCGGGGGCCAGCGTGTTGGCGGCGATGTTGAAAGCCCCCTGCGGCTCGCAGTAGACACCGGTGAAGGTGCGCGTGTGGTTCAGCCCCTGGGCGGCCAGGGCGTCGAGGTAGCGGACGTAGTCGACGTCGAGATTCAGCACGGCACCGTAGTGCTCGCCTGAACCAATCAGTACCGTGGGCGTGCCCCCGAAGGCGAAGTAGTGCGGGTTCTCGGGGTGGAGTCTGAGCAGTGGGCCTGCCGCCGCGCCGGCACGGTCGTCCGCTCCCGGTGCCGCCGCCACCAGGCCCATCCCGAGTAGTCCAAACAGTCGTTTCTTCATGGCCTTAGGATACCCGCGGCAGGCACAGATACAACCGCGTGGAGGCTCCGGCGCGGGGCTGTCTCGGATACCCGTAACACGCGCGGTTGGACTCGTATAGCCGGGATCGGAATCGCCATCGCTATCGCAGTCGGCACCGCCCGCGACCCCGATAGCGACCCCGATAGCGACCCCGATAGCGACCCCGATACCGGAGGCGACAGGGACGACGTCCTGGCGCTTCTCGCCAGCACTCACCGAGGAGCCTCAGATATTCCTATTGCTTTTCTTGACAAAGGGGGTGTCAGGCGCGACGGTATGTACCACCTTGTGGTAGTTTCAGGGTCGTGTCGTCTGCGTCACGAGGCACGTTCACGAGCTCGCTGCATCTACATGCCACTCGCCAGGGCGGAGCGCGTTCGCTGCTCGTGGTGCTGTCATGCCTGGTTCTGACGCCGGCGTGGGCGTGGGCGGGGTTGAGCGGTGGCACGGGCGCGGGGGCGGTGACGGATTACAGCGGCATCGCGGGTCGCTCGGGGGCGCTGCTTGACGCCTTGCCGGTGCGTTGCAGCTACAGCATCACCAACAGTAGTGCGGCGCCTAGCACGCGTACCTACAAGGTCAGTTTTGCTCTGCTGGATGCCGCTGACGTCAGTGTCGGGGGCGCGACCACGGCGGCGTTCAACGTCACGGTCGCCGGGGCCGGTGGCGGCGAGTTCCCGGTGGTGGCAGGCGCCCGCACCGCCTCACTGCTACCGAACGCCCTGACGGATGGTGCGCCCTACCGGCTGCAGACCCAGCTCTACATCCAGAACCCCGCCGACGGGACCTATGGCCCCATGGGCGCGGCGGTGGTGAGCCCCGAGTACCGTTGGCGGGTCGTCGAGGCCGGCAGTCCGGCCGGCGTGACGGGTTGGCTGAACTCGGCGGCTATGGCCCGCAGCTACGCGGTTGCCACGATTCCCGATCGCCGGGCTTTCCAAGTCAGCGTGCAGGGGGTTCTCGGACGGCTCGATGAGCTGGCCCTGCCGGAGGCGGCCGCCAGTCTTCAACTCCACGTCGATGCCACCCTCACCGGCGTCGCGAGTGGGCCGATCGCTCTGGTCAGTGCGCGGACGACGGTGCCGGTACTGCTGGCCAACCATACGGCCGCTGGCAAGCCCGCGAGCGTGCCCATCGAGCAGACGCTCGACCTGCAGCCGGCGAGCCAGGTCGATTCCACCGACAGCTTCAGCGTCAGCATCGCGATCTCGTATGCGGGGGCCGATGGTGTCGAGCGCGCGGCGCACTCGATCCTGCTGACCGCTGGACGCCTGCTGCATTTCAGCGGTACCCTGCGCTTCGGCGCCGTGGCGGTCCGACTCAACGAGGTCTCCAACACCCCCGCGCCCCTGGGTCCAGCGTATGGCGGCGGCGAGATGACGCGGCTGCTGCTGCTGCCGCCGAACGGGGCCTCGCCGCTGGCGGCGCTGGGGCATACGGTCAGCGCTCCGAACCCCCTCGACGTTGCCCTGCGCGTCGACGGTACCGCGGAGACCTGGGACGCTGCGACCGTCACCGCGCCGACGGTGCCCGATGTCGGCTTGACCCACGGCGTACGCTTCACACGGGAGGCCATCACCCTGGGTCCGGCCGGCGCGAGTGCCACGTTGCGCGTGCGTTTCCCGACCGGCTTCGGCCTGACGACCACGGCCAGCAGTTGCCGCCAACGAGCGGATTTCCCGCTCGGCGTGGTGCCGCTGGATGGCGCGCTGCTACCGTCGGGGTCGTTCTGGCTGCGGCCGGTGGACATCGGTGCGGGTACCTTTTTCGCGACGCACGAGCAACTGCCGGCAACCTTTGTGACTACCCTGATCGTGTGGGACTGCGGCCTCGGCACCTTCAACCTGCGGCGTGATGACACCCGCTACGTGCGGGCGGTCGAACTGGATACCCTCGACGCGCTCCGGGCCGACTTGGTCGATCCGGCTGCTGCCGACCGGCCGTCCAACGAAGCCGTCTTCCGGTCTCTCGCCGCCTCGACCCGGGTCGATCTGGTGATCGTTGCCGACGAGCAGGGCCGCGCCCGCCTGGCCGAGGCGCGCCTGGATCTGCTGCCCTCGGCATTCACCGCGCACTTCCCGCGGGGCGTCACCGTGGCCTGGGGGCAGCCCGGCGCGCTGGTGTTCCAGGATGGCGAGATCGATCCGGCTCAGAGCCTCCTCCCCGGCGCGTCCGAGACGGACTTCGCCTGTTCGCCGAACTGCCGTCACTCGTCGGTCAGCGCGCCTGACGCGCACTTCACCTTCAGCCCGAATGACCGCACGTGGTCCTTCACCCCGGATGGCGGGCTGCGGGCTGAAGGGGAGCTTGCAGCCGCCCCGCTGCGCTGGGGAACGCGCGACCTCACCCATTTCGTGCATACCACCAGTGACTTCACCAGCGCCTCGGCGCGGCTGCCGGGAAACTGCCTGCGCGGCGCGCTGGCCAGCACCGATGCCGATAATCGCCCCGGCGAGTTGCTGCTGAGCGGCCAGGGCCGCCCCGGCGAGCCGGCCTATGCCGAGCACCCCCGCACAGCGGGCTACGCCGCGGGGCTCGCCGACTACGCTGGGCTGAACCTCCGCGTTGACGGCGACGGCGCCCAGACGGCAACCACCGTCCTCGGCAAGCTCATCGCCCCGCGCACGCTCGGCCCCTATGACCTGCGCGACTCCTGCAAGTACTACGCCCGGCCCGCCGGCGTCAGCGGCATCCACGAGGCCGTCACCGCCTCGTTTGCGGCAAGCAGCGCGGGCGGTCTGGACATGTACGGCTTCCCGATGACCCTCGACAACCTCCAGGTCTCGTACCTTGACAACCAGAACCAGGAGTCGAAGATCAGCGG
>CAILUI010000423.1 GCA_903837355.1 uncultured Victivallales bacterium | reverse complement strand
GTCCTACCTCTTCCATCTCGCTCTTCTGACGGTGGTGCGGAAGGGTGACCCCGAGGTCCCCGAGCTGGCGCACGAGGAGATGGTCGAGTGCCGTCTGGTTGGGGTTCGGCAGAGCGAAGGGGCGGACATCAGCCTCTGCCCCGTTGAACACCTTCTGCTCCTGCGTGGCGGACACGGGCTGCCGCCGGAGGCGCAGCGCCTGGCGGTCGCCGCCGCCCGCCAGCGCGACCAAGCCCAGGCGTATCTCAGCGAGCGCGTGTGCCGTACCATGGCCGTCGAACGCCGCACCCGCATGTTAGCGCTGCTGCCGGAGCGTGAGATGTTTGTGGCGCGCGGCTACGACTACCAGGAGGCCGACCTTGCCGCCGCGCGTGCCAAGCTGAACCAGAAGGCACGTGCAGGCAATACGGGCGCTGCGGCTGAGCTCTCCTGTGTGAAGGCCCAACAGCGCGAACTCGGCGACCGCCGGGACCGAGCCATCGCCATCATCCGGCGGGAACCGGAGTTGCTGGTCCCTGGAGACGTTCACTTCGTCGCACACGCCTTAGTGGTGCCCTCTGCCGACCAGGCCGGCCTGGAGCGGCTCGAGGCGCATGTCGAGCAGATCGCCATGGACCTGACCAAGGCCTTTGAGGAGGCCTCCGGCGCGACCGTCCGTTTCGTCCACACGCCGGAGCTGGCCCGGGCAGCCGGTCTACCCGAAAACCCCGGCTTTGATATCCTGTCGGTGCGTCCTGGCGGCGAACGGCGCTGCATCGAGGCCAAGGGCCGCGCTACGACGGGCGAGATCGAGGTTACGGACAACGAGTGGGCACGCGCCTGCAACCTGCGTAAGGAATACTGGCTCTACGTCGCCTACCACTGCGCCTCGCCGACGCCGCGGATGGTGCGCGTTCAGGATCCCTTCGACAAGCTGTTGGTGCGTCCGTTCAGCAAGACGCAGGCCGTCACTCGAACCATCTCGGCGGTCGTCCAGACTGGCGGCGTGCGGATTTCGCAAGAGCAGATCATCGGCGCGGGGGAGGCGTGATGCACGTGCCGATCTGCCAGTTCAGGCTTGGCGCCTTGGGCAGCGGGGCTACATTCGCCACAGACCGCGCCCACCACGGTGGTTTCTGTGAAGGGCCATGTAGCCGACCTGGACGGTCAGTCCCTGCATTCCCTGCGGAAGCGCGGATTGGCATGGCATCCCACGGTCTGCTACAGCCCTTGGATGCAGTGCCGATGGGGGATTGCCTACGCCCCGTGGCGATGGTTCGCCTTGACGTTGGAGGGACGTGATGAACGAGTGCTTCTCTGCAGCGGCTGCGAAACACCTTGATGATGGCGACCTGCTCTCCCAGCGTCAGCGTTGGGACAACACGGCATACCTGGCTGGCTACGTCGTGGAATGCTCTCTCAAATGTGTCTTGGGTGCCGCTGGACTTCCGCCGGTGCGGTTCGGCCACGACATCAAGAGCATGACCTACCGGGCGCTCTCCCTTGGCCTGCTACTGTCCCCGGCAGCGTGCCGCTACACGCCGCCGGGCACGCCGGAGTTCGCCGACATCATGGCCAACTGGGTTCCCGACCTCCGCTACGGACCTGCGGGTTCGGTGACTGCTACACAGGCTTCGGCTTGGCTCAGAGCGGCCCATGGTGTTTATCAGGAGACGGTCGTTGCTGCCATACTGGACGGTTTGGAAGACAAACCATGAAACACTCCTCTGAAGCAAGGCGCGATGCGATTGCTGCGCTGGGCAGCACGACTGTACACGCTGCCACCAAACGTGCTTGTCTGATCTTCGACCTCGGCGGGAGACTCCGAGCGCTCATCGAGCCCGGGGACAGCGTCACTCCGCAAGACGCCCGGAGCGCGGTCGAAGCGGCTATGGCGCAAGCTGCCGAGGTCTTCTGGAGTGGCGAGGTCTGGATCGACCACAACGTCTCCACGGCGGATAGAATCCTCTTCGACACGGCGTGGCGGCAGGCTACGCCTGAACCCCAGGGACAGAACCACACTTTTGTGCTCGAACGGAGGCTCTCCAAGGACGCCTGGTGTGGGGGCCCGTTGGAGCCGCCGTGGCCGCCGAACGGGCACACTCCCCCCATCGTCTCTTTCTACTCGTTCAAGGGCGGGGTTGGACGGACGACCGCACTCCTGGCAGTTGCTGTCAATGCCGCCCGCGCCGGGAAGAAGGTGGTGGTCGTTGACCTAGACCTGGAGGCGCCAGGGGCGGGTGGGCTCCTGCAGGACGATCCGACTCTCCGCGTGCCAGTGGGGGTGGTTGACTACCTGCTGGAGAAGCCCTTGGTCGGGAGCATCGATCTGGACATTGGCGAGTTCTGCCAGACCTGTACAGACGCGAGGATTATCGGGGATGGTGAGCCGATCGTGGGGGTTCCTGCAGGGTGCATTGACGAGAACTACCTGGAGAAGCTGGCACGCGTGAACTACGCCAATCTGTACCAGCGCGCTGTTGAGCAGGGCGCCAGGCGTTCGCCTCTGCATCAACTGCTTTGCCAACTTAGGAGCCGGGTGAAGCCCGATCTCGTCCTGGTTGACTCGAGGGCCGGACTGCACGACATGGGGGGCCTCACCCTCAGCGGCATCGCGCATTTCCACGTCATCTTCGGCCTAGCTTCGGAGCAGAGTTGGTCCGGCCTCTCACTCGTTCTCACGCATCTTGGTAAAGACATGATCCTGGCAGGCAAGCCCCAGCAGGACTGCACCGTTGTCCATGCCATGGCGCCGCCGCAGGATCCGGCCCGGAGTCTGGCGATCAACGAGTTCAAGGAGAGGTCATTCGAGGTCTTCTCCGGCGTCTACTATGACGCTCCGGGCACCCCGAACGCATTGTGGCCAGTCCCGGACGCTGAGTCCGGTGAAGCGCCACACTACCCCACCACTCTCACGTGGGACGGCCGTGTCATGGGGTACTCATCGCTGGCAGCGGTCGCCGGCTATCTGGCGGAAGGCGAGCCCTTGGCGTTGACCCGCCGGATTCTGGACAAAGTCGGGAGGCCACTCTGATGGCTAAGATGACCAGGCAGGAGCAGGAGACGCTTCTGGGTCTCATCACGACGATGGGCAGTTACGGGCGTGCCGAAGCCGAACCGGAGGCAGGCTTCCTCACGCGCTTCCTTCCGCTTCCCGAGCATGCCCGGTGCTTGCACCCGGACATAGTCCTGGTCATCGGTGATCGCGGTGCGGGCAAGACGGAGTTGTTCCGGGCAATCCAGACACCGGGTGGCTGCCGCCTGATCGGGGAAATTGACGCCCGCAATGACATCCCGGATCTCGGGCACGCGGATTGGTTGGTCGGCTTTTCAAGCAGCGGGCGGGAGTTCCCTCCGGAGATGGTCTTTAGGAACTTCGCCGCGGGGAAACAACCCTCCGACCTGCAGGTCCTCTGGCTTGGGCTACTTGTTCGGTCACTCTTGAGCGGAGGCGTGTTGAGCGGTGTGAGCGGCGATGCCGGTCGCGTCGTGGCCACGGTGGGGGACCCGTCGCTGAAGCTCGTGGACCTGGCCCAAGCGGTGAGTGAGCATATGGAGGGGATCTTCTCTGTGCTGGACGGGCTCGACAAGGACCTGTCGGTCAATGATCGATGGGTGTTCGTGACTTACGACGAGTTGGATCGCGTCAGCGCGGGCGACTGGGACGCCATGCGGACCATCCTGCGCGGTCTGGTGCAGTTCTGGGCGAGTTACGTGCGCCGGTGGCGACGGCTTCGTCCCAAACTATTCGTCCGCCGTGACCTATATACGCGTGTCGCCCTCTTCGGTCCTGACGTTTCCAAGATCGCGGCGCAACGCGTCGAGTTGACCTGGACGGCGCGGAACCTGTATGCTCTGACTGTGAAGCGCCTGGTGAACCATGACTCCCGCATGCGGGACTATCTCGGCAGGACTCTACCGGAAGGCGAGGAACGGGGGGAGCTTGGTTGGTTGCCCACAGCACGCAAGGAAGCCGATTACCGACCTTTCCTTGAGCGCATGTGCGGGCAGTTCATGGGCGCGGGTCCGAACAAGGGGCAATCGTTCACCTGGATTCCCAACCACCTTCAGGACGGCAACGGTCAGGTGCTCCCCCGATCTTTCGTGCGTCTGTTCGAATGCGCTGCTGAGATGGAGAGGGCGAATCCGCAGGCCGAGCCCCCCAGGCTCTTCCATCATTCGTCGCTCCGAGAAGCTGTCGATCAGGTCTCCGTGAGCCGCATGCAGGAGCTTGAAGACGAGGAGTTCCCGTGGCTGAAACATGTCAAGGCAGCGGTGGCGGAAGCCCATCCCCAGGTGCCGATGGAGCGGCAGGAGTTGGAGAGACTCATCACGCTCGATTGGGACAACAAATCGGAGAAGGCGCCAGACACGTCAGGAAGGGACCTGCTCCGTCTTCTCATCGAGCTTGGCCTTTTCTACCTACGCGCTGACGGCCGAGTGGATGCCCGGGATCTCTACATGAAGGGCTTCGGATTAAAGCGCAAAGGCGGCGTCAAGCGGCCATACTGAGGGTTCCCATGTCCGACTCCCCTCGCCTGATCGAACGCGCGTTTCCGCTGAAGCAGACATCGTTGGCTTCGGTGCACGAGAAGAACGTCCGGCATGGGCACATCTCGACGCTGCACATCTGGCCGGCGCGGCGGCCGTTGGCGGCGTGCCGCGCGGCGCTGATCGCCACGCTGCTGCCAGATCCGGGGACGCCGGAGAAGCGCAAGGAACTGTGCGAGCGTATCGGCGGGAAGGTGGTGCAGAGGATCGAACGCAAGCAGATGCCGGGGGGCAAGATCGTCGAACGCACCAAGGAGGAGACGGAGGGCGGCATCCTGAGCTGGATCGGTACCGAGCCGAAGGGCGGCGGTCCGGCGGTGAAGGAGGCGCATCGCAAGATCGTCGCACACCGCGAAGCGGAGCTGCAGTGGTTCCGCGACGAGATTCGCCAGGCCTACGGCGGCCGGGCGCCGCGGGTGCTCGATCCCTTCGCCGGTGGCGGGGCGATCCCGCTTGAAGCCATGCGCTTGGGCTGTGAAGCGACGGCGGTGGACATCAACCCGGTCGCCTGGTTCATCCTCAAGTGTACTCTGGAATACCCGCAGAAGCTGGCGGGCAAGACCCATCCGCTGCCGGACTTCATTCTGCAGGACGAAGGCTTCATGGCTGACTTCTACCGGGTGCATCCGCATCTGGTCGGCCGGACGAAGAGGACGAGGAAACAGGAAGAGGCTGATCACGGGATGTTCCCGGGCTTTGCCAGGACCGACAGCGGCCGTGCCCCGAAGGCCGATCTGGCCTGGCATGTCCGGGCCTGGGGCCGTTGGGTGCTGAACCACGCCCGCAAAGAGTTGGCCCCTTTCTACCCGACCTACGCCGACTTCGAGCCGCTCGATCTGGACAACCCCAAGCCCTACGAGCGGCTGGAGATGCGTCTGGTACCGCTCAAGGACGACGGCACGCCTGACGGCCACGCGCTCAATGCCGAGTTCTCCGAGGAGTACCTGAAGGACAAACGGAACCCGCGATGGGTTACCAAGCCGACCGTGGCCTACTTCTGGGCACGAACCGCCACCTGCAAGAACTGCCGCGCCACGGTACCGCTGCTCAAGACGCGTTGGCTCTGCAAGAAGGACCGCAAGCGCGTGCTTCTGACCATGGAACCCAATGCGGGCCGCACAGGCGTCACCTTTGGCATTCAGACGGACCTCGCAGCCGAGGGCGGCAATGCGGCGCAGCGGCGGGAGAACGACAAGCGTCTCGGTGCCGGGACCATGTCCCGCGCCGGCGCCAGATGTCCGTGTTGCGGTACCATCATGACGGGCGAGGATCTGCGTACGGAGGGCAAGGCCGGGCGCATGGGTATGCTGGCGACCGCCGTGGTCACCGAAAGCCAGACCAGCAAAGCCTACCGATTGTCAACCGCCCACGAGGTCGACTGCGCGGCACGCGCCGAAGCAGAACTGGAGCGCGTCTTCGCCAACATCCCCTTCGGTCGACCGACAGAGCCCATCGCCGCCGGCGGCAGTCGGGCCGGTGGCGGGTCGCCGTTCACGGTACACCTCTATGGCCTTGACCAGTGGCGGAAGCTCTTTACGCCCAGACAGTTGCTGGCGCTGGGAACACTGATCGGGCAGATCCGCGGCGTCACGGCCACCAGCGATGCAGCACTACCCTCAGAGTGGCGCGATGCCGTTGCCGCCTATCTTGCCATCCTGTTTGACAAGACCGCCGACTACAACTCCACCGTCTGTACGTGGCACATGTCGGCTGAGAAGATGGCGCACACGTTCACGCGGTTTGCCCTGCCTATCACTTGGGACGTGGCTGAGCTGGCGACCATCAACGAGGTAGGGGGATCGGTTTTCGCCCAGCTTGACTGGGTGGCGCGATATGTCGATACGGCCCTCGTGGCCTTCACTGCAGCGCCTGAGCCGGACATCACGTGCCTGTCCGCCACGCAGGGCCATCACGGACTGATCGATGCTGTCATCACCGACCCACCCTACTACGATGCCATCCCGTACTCGGACTGTATGGACTTCTTCCATGTCTGGCTGAGGCGCATGGCCCACGGCACCTGCCTCGATGAAGACGCGGTGTTCGCTGCGGATACGTCACCCAAGTGGGATGTCGCGACGAATGACGGCGAACTCATCGACGACGCCAGCCGCCATGGGGGCGATGCCGTCAAGTCCAAGGCCGCCTACGAGGATGGCATGGCACGGGCCTTCATCGCCTGTGAGAAGAGCCTGCAACCTGATGGGCGGCTGGTGATCGTTTTCGCGAACAAGCAGCCGGCTGCTTGGGAGACCCTCGTATCTGCAATCATCCGGGCAGGGTTCATCGTCGATGGGAGTTGGCCTATTGTCACTGAGATGCGTGGCGGAGTCCGCAACTACGGCAGAGCTTCTCTGTCATCATCCGTCTGGCTGGTGTGCAAGAAGCGTCCGCTCGCGGCACGCCCCGGATGGGACAACCGGGTGATGGAGGAGATGCGGACGAAGATAACGACGCGCCTACGGGACTTCTGGGATGCGGGGATACGCGGACCTGACTTCGTCTGGGCAGCGACTGGCCCGGCGCTGGAGGCCTACAGCCAGCACCCCGTGGTGAAGAAGGCCAATGCTCCGGGCGAGGTCATGGGCGTGGGTGAGTTCCTGACCCATGTGCGCCGCATGGTGGTGGACTTCGTGGTCGGCCAGGTGTTGAGCGGGGAGCAGGGGGCCGATCTGGCTGCCGCCGAGCGCATGGACGCCCCGACTGCCTACTACCTGCTGCACCGCCACGACTTCGGCCTGGACGACGCTCCCGCTGGAGCGTGCATCCTCTACGCCACCGCCTGCGGCCTCGCCGACCGGGACCTGGAGGGGACGTGGGACTTGGTCGCGCATAGGGGTAACCGCGACGCGGAGACGCAGGGATTCGGAGACACGGAGACGGAAGAGGGGGAGGGCGATACCGATAGCGATTCCGCCCCCGATGAGGGGGGGGCGGGCGGTAGTCAGATCAAGCTGAAGACCTGGGCGCAGCGCACGAACCGCTCGCTGGGCTATGACGCGCCCAGCGGCCGACCGGTGCCGCTGATTGACCGTGTCCACCGCCTGATGCACCTGTGGAAGGCC
>CAILUI010000422.1 GCA_903837355.1 uncultured Victivallales bacterium | reverse complement strand
CCAAGGTGGCCGGGGCAAACATCGCCGGCGACGCCATCGCCACGGCGCACCTTCAGGACGGCGCCGTGACCAACGGCAAGCTGGCCAACGACAGCCTGACGCTGACCCCCGGCACGGCGCTGACGGGCGGGGGCAGCGTGGCCTTGGGCGGCAGCGTGACCCTGGGCGTGGCCGCGGTCGGCATCGGCGCCGAGCAGTTGGCCGCGGATACCGATGTTTCGGGGAAGGGCTTCCGGGCGGCCTGGGCGGCAGACGCCGACACCGTGGACGCAGCCGGTCTGGACGACAGCGCGACGGCGGCAGGCAACGTGCTGTGGTCCTCGCAGCGCGTTAAGGAATACGTTGATGCCCTGATCTACGGGTTGGACTGGCAGCCGAGCGTCAAGTTCATTACCCTGATCGTGCCGGCAGCGCCGTTTGCCGGACTGCGGGTGATCTCGGACGCGGTGCCGGGATGGGCGGACAACAGCATCTACCAGTATGACGGTGCCGTCTGGCACGAGACGGTCCCCAACGAGGGTTTTGCCGCCTGGATCGAGGATCAGGACCGGAACTTCGTATTCAATGGTGCCGAATGGGTGCCGCTGAGTTCGACGCAGGACCATGCGGGCCTGGCCGGCCTGCAGGGCGGGGATACCGCGACCAAGCAGTTCTACCACCTGAAACAGCCCTTGTACGACGCCCTGACCGCGCTGCCCGCGAAGCGGCTGCTCGAGACCTCCGCCGGCCTGCCTGTCGCCGCCTCCCTGGACACCTGGGTTACCAGCGCGATCGATGCTCTGACGGTGGCCCCCCGCGGCGATGGCGGCGTGGTGCTTGACCTCAGCCGGAACGTTCCCCAGGCCACGCCGACCGACGGCAACATCCTTATCGGCAATGGCAGCGACTGGCTCAGCGTGCCCCAGACTGACATTACGAAACTCGGTACGATCACGGCGGGCACCTGGCAAGGGACACCCATCGATGGCGCCTATATCGACATTGCGCCCTATGGCGGCTTGACCCACGGTTCGGGGCTGAAGCTCAACCTCGACGCCGCCGATCCCGCCTTACGCGTCGACGCCGGCAACGTGCTGCGCGTTGGCGAACTCGACTCAAGTCACATCAAGGACGAGTCGCTCACCGGCATCGACATCATGGATGGCTCGCTTTCCGGCGATGACCTCGCCCCGAACTCCCTGGGTATCGACCGCCTGCTGGGCGTCAGCGACAGCGGCAGGCCAGGGCAGACCGTGCTCGCCGACGGCGCCGGCGGATTCCGGCTGGGCTCGGAGTTGCCCCTCTACCTCAATCAGGGCGGCAGTGGCTGGAACACCGTGCGGATCGTGCCCACAGGCCTCGGCAGCGCCCCCTGGGGCGTCGTTCAGAGCCCCTCGGGCCTGCTCTACGTCGCGGATGCGACGGGGCACTGCATTCGGGTCTTCTCGGGCGTCGGCGCGTATCTCGGTTGGTACGGCGAGAGCAGTGGCGATGGCGGGTATATCGGCTACCACCTGGGCAGCGACCCGGATACGCCGCAGGCTGGCGCCGCCGCAGGCGCCTTCGACACACCGCGCGCGGTAGCGGTGATGAGCGTGCCTGTGTCTGGCGGCTACGGCAAGGGCGCCACCGCGGCCGGCGAGTTTCTGTGGGTGGCCGACAGCGGCAATGACCGCATTCAGCGGCTCGATCTCGCCGCGCCTTCCGGGAATGCTATGGAGTTTGCGGGCGGCGCGTTCGACGAGTATGGCCTGGCGAACCCCAGCGGCATCGCGGTTCTGGACCGGGAGCTGTATATCGCCGACACCGGTCACCACCGCGTGATTGCGGCCTCCTACTACTCCAGCTACTTCATGGCCTATGGCTGGTATGGCTCTGCGGACGGAAATCCAGGCGCTTACCACACCATGGGGACCGGGGTGGGTACTCCAACGTCCGGCGTTTGGGACCTCCAGTTCGACACCCCCATGCAGCTCGCGGTCGAGTTCCCTGCCTGGTCGAGTTATGCAGTCCTGGCGGTCGCGGACCTGGTCAACGGACGCGCGGCGCTGGTGAATCTGAGCACCCGCTCGATGTGGGGCTGGATCGGGGCCGATGACCAGGGCGGCAGCGGTTGGCACGATGCCCTGGGCGACGGCCCGGTGCCGGTTCCGGGCGACGGCGACGGTGCGTTCCGTGCGCCCTACGGGGTCGCCTTTGGCACCTACGGCCTGGCGATCAGCGACGCTGACGCGAACCGGCTGCAGTTCTACACCTACAGCCCTGCCGGGTTCCTGGGCGCTTTCGGCGTGACCGGTATCGAGCCGGGGCAGTTCATTTCCCCCACTGGTCTTGGCTCCGCCAACGATGGCGCTCTCTGGGTCTGCGACACGGGTAACGGCCGCCTGCAGAAGGTGCAGGCGCCCCATAGCGCCGCGTACACCGTGGTCCCGTGGGAATCCGGCTCGGTCATTATTGGCGGCGATATTCCGGAGGCGTCCGCAGCCTTGCAGATCGACTCCGGCACTGGCGGCCTGCTGGTGCCCCGCTATGACGATTTCAGCCAACTCGCCAACCAGATTCTTGACCCGGCGGAAGGCCTGCTCGCCTTCTGCTATGGCACGCAGACCGGTGGTGGCGGCAAGAGTTCGTATGCGTCTGACCAAGGTTTCTACTTCTGGAATGGCAGCGTCTGGGAGCAACTCGGCAAGCCCCTCCTTGACCCCTACGCCGGCCTGCAGTACAACTACGCCGAGGAACTGCAGGTCAAGCTTGAGTTTTACGGCGGCCTGGGCTTCAACGGCTACGGCGAGCTGGCGGTCAAGTTGGCCAGCGGGGGCGGACTCTACTATGACTCTACCTACTGGCCCGGCGGTCTGCGCGTGGACTGGGATGCCAACCCCCACCTGGCCGTCGTGGCCAAGGCGGGCGCGCCGGGTCCGTCCGGCGCCATCGAGGTCAAGGACAGCGCGGGTATGCAGACGGCCCTGGCGGCAGTGGCCGGGGCCAGCGCCGCGGCGCCGGCGGTGATTCATCTGGCACCGGGAATCTACACCACACCCCTGGTGCTGAGTTCTCACGTCGACATCGAGGGCAGCGGTATCGGCAAGACTATCCTGCGCGTCCCTGGCGGGACCGCGGTAACTGCCGCCGCGGTGGTCAACGCCGGTCTGCGGCAGCTCACCATCGAAGTGGTCGGCGCGGGCGGCGACGCTAACCTGGTCGGCCTCCAGTATGACGGTGACGGCGAGGATGCCAGTCTGCGGCTGCTGCACGTCGACATCCGGATCCTCGGTGCGGCGGCCGGCCGCGCGGTCGGTATCCGTTGCGGCCAGGCCGGTCAAGCCGCGGCCACCGGATTGCGCCTCGAGCACGTCAGTATCGAGGTTACGGCCGCCGCCACCCGTGGCGTTGCGGCACTGGAAGTGAACGGCTCGGCCGATGTCCTCGACTGCGACCTGCGCGCCGGCAACGGCGTCGGCGCCGCCGTGGCCGTCCTGATCGACCCGCGCGGGTCGGAGACGGCCAGTTTGCGGCAGGTTACGGCCAGTGTGAAGGCGGAGGCGGCAGAGTCTGCCGCCTGTCGGGTCCGCGGCGCCGGGGCGGTGCAGCTCAAAGGCTGTGTGCTCAGTGTCGCCGGCAGCGCCGCCGACACCGTCCTCGAGGTGTCGGGGGAGAAGGCGGACCGGCAGGCGCGGGTGCGCATCGACGAGACCGACCTGCGCCTCGATGCGGTCAGCGCCGGGGCGGGTGCCGCCAAGACGCGGATCGGCAATCATGGCCGGCTTGATGCCTTCTCGGCTCAAATGCTGGGCGCCGGGGCGGCGACGCAGGTCAGTGGGAGCGGGCGCTTGGCCGCGTCCTACTGCCTCCTGGAGGGCCGCAGTTCGGCCGCCGCCACGGCCCGCTATACCTACTGCACGACCGTCGATCCGCGAACGGGCGACGCGGTGCCCATGACGCAGGCAAGATCGACCCCACGCTGACCGCCGGCGACATGAGGTGCCAGGGCCGGGATGCCTTGGGAGAAGACAGTATGAGAGCCCGTTTGCAGAGTCTGTTGCGCAGCGTCGCCGTCGCGGTGGCGGCTATGGCTCTGGCTGCCCAGGCGCAGACCGCTGCGTCCAGTCGCTACCGGCTTGAGGGGACCGTTACCCCGGCCGGAGCCGGCCAGTCGGGCCAGACGGGCATGACCGTGTACCAGATCGTGGCCCAGCCTGAACCCCTAGGCGAGTCGGCTGGTAACCTGGGCATGCTCGTGCATGGTTGGCGCCTGCCCGCAGTCGTCGAGCTCATCTACCGTTACGTCCTGGAACCGGGCTGGAATCTGCAAGGCTCCCCCGGGGTCAGCGACCTGTCGACGGGTGCGGTCTTCACCGGCCCCGCCGGGGCGCCCATCAAGATCGGCAACATCCAGTACGCCACGCCGACGGGTTCCTTTGTCCAGGCTGATGACAGCGACCCACTCGTCGGCTTGCAGGCCTTCTGGGTGTTCAGTTACTGGGGGGGCCGCGGCCAGCCCTTTACCACCCCGGAGGCGCCGACGCCCGCTGACGGCAGCGCCTGGCAGGATCTGCTGCGGCCCGGCTGGAACCTGTTTTCGCCGCCCTACATGGTCACCGTGCCCCCCCGTGGCACCATCGTGGTCGTCTGGCGCTGGAATCCCGCGACATCGTCCTACGAGATCGTCCTACCGGGCGCCGAACTGCAGCCCCTGGTGGGCTACTGGATTTTCGTGGGTCGGTGAGGCGCCTCGCACAAGGAGTCGGCATGAAACGGTGGGTGAGCCAACAGTTCCGCGTCGCCAGCGCCATGCTGGTCGTGTGGTTTCTGACGGGTTCGGCGATGGCCCAGGCCGAGGGCGACGCCCTGGTACTGGGCAAGGCGAGCCTCGAGGCCGGCCGCCATGATGAGGCCCTGCTCCATTTGCAGGCCGCTTTTCGTGCCGATCCGGCCAACGCCGACGTCAGCTTCCTGCTCGGCCAGGCGGCCTTCGGTGCGGGCAACTACGAGGTCGCGGCGGCGGCTTTTGACCGGGTCCTGGTCATGCGTCCCGGCGATGACCGAGCCCGACTGGAACTGGCGCGGACGTACTGCCAGTTGCAGCTTTTCACGGTTGCCGAGGAGCTGTTCCGGGAGGTGGCCGCCCGGCCCGAGACGCCGGCAGGGGTACGCCGTACCATTGATGAGTACATGAACCAGATCCGTGCTGCGCGCTGCTCGCACCGATTCAGCGGCGCTCTGACCCTTACGATCGCCCGCGACGACAACGCCCGGGTGAGCCCCCAGGACACCATCGTGCTGCCCAACCTGCCCCCGCTCAACGTGCCCATCGAGAGGGACTGGTTTACCTCGCAGAGCCTGGTTGTCGAGCACCGCTGGACGCCTCGTACCCAAGGGCTGGCCTGGGTCTCCGAAGCCCTGGCCTATGACGCCCTCTACCTGGACCAGGACGATCTGGATGTCCAGTACCTCCGCCTGGACACCGGCCCGCGCTGGAAGCTCGGTCGGACCCTCGTTGGTCTCGGCCTCAACGGCGCCTACATGGCGAAGGATGACAACCGCTACCTCGGGACGTGGGGCGCCCGCGCCTTCGCCAACGTGGCCACGACCCGCCATACCGCGATCCGTCTGGAGCTCAGCGCCGAGGACCGCACCTACTGGCGGGAGCCGGACGCGAGCGGCCCCAGCGGCACCGCCTCCCTGCGGCCGACCTGGACGCTGGGCCGCCATGCCTTCAGTGCCGAGACCGGCGCCGAACTCCACGATGCCGAGGCCGGCGACCAGACCTATGACCGGGCCTTTGCGGGCCTGGGTTACCAACTGTCACTGCCCTGGCGCTTCAGCTTCCTGGCCTCCTACCGTTACGAGAACTGGCTCTTTGCGGAGCCGGAACCCCTCGCAACCTCCCGGCGGCGGGACTCCGTCCACGGCATCGGGGTCGGCCTGCGGCGTCTGCTCGGGGCGCACGCAGCGGTCGAACTGCGCCATAAGCTGGAGACCTCGCAGTCCAGTAACGACCTCTACGACTATGACCGGAACGTGACCTCGCTGAGTGTCACCTACGCATTTTAGGGCTTCGGGCCCGGCCGGAGACAGGCAGGAGAAGCGGCATGAAACCCTACCCTACACGTCGTGGTGCTTCTGGCCGCGGGGCCCTGCGGCTCGGCGGCGGCATGTTGCTGGCGGCCCTTGCGCTCGTCGCCGCCCCTGATCCGGCCGGCCTCGTCGTGGCTGTGCGCGGGGAGGTGCACGTCACCCGTGCGGACGGCAAGGGCGTGCCGCTGGCGTTGAAGGATGCGGTCTTCCAGAACGACACCCTCAAGACCGGCGAGCGCGGCCGCGTGCAGGTTTGTTTCACCGACGATACCATCCTGAGCATGGGGCGGAACACGCAGATCCAGATCACCGAGTGCGTCTTCAAGCGCAGTGAAGGCCAGGGCGCCCTGAGCCTCAACGTCAGCGAGGGCGTTTTCCGTATCGTCGGGGGCGCGATTATGAAGATCGCTCCGGAGAACTTCAAGGCCGACACGCCGACCGCCACCATCGGTATCCGCGGCTCGTCTTTCGCCGCCGAGGTCACGGCGCAACTGACCACGGTCGTGCTGCTCGGCACGACCGGTGCCGGCATCACGGTCGAGAACGACGATGGCTACCGGATCGTCTACATCCCGGGTACCGGCCTGACCGTCGCCAGCGGCGAAGGTCCCGGTGCCGTGCACCCCATGGACGCTGTGGCCGCTGCCCTGCTCGGGCTGACGTCGGTAGGTGGTGTGGGCAGCGCCGAGGGGTTGCCAAAGCCGCCGCCGGCCGCCGTCGAGACGCCGTCCGAGGGTACGCCCGGCGAACCGCACGCGGCCATCCCTGGCTACCGGACCGACGAAGAGGCGCGCGTGGCGCTGGCGGCGGCGCTGGCGGCGTCCGCGCAGGCCACTGCCTACCTGCCCATGTGGAACGGCAATGCCGTGGGCCTGGACCTCAGCAACGACTGGGCCCTGCGTTCGGTCACGCCGGACGAGGTCTATGTCACCGTCAGCATCAGCGGCTCGCGTCTGGTTGCCGTGGACACCGGCGGCATGGCCCTGCACGCCGCCGGCACGGGCGATAGCGCTGACACCTTCCCAGACGGCCCCGTGCAGGCACCCGCCATCCCCTTCACCTTCGACGACGGGACCATCCAAGGCAATGCGGCCATCACCGTGACCAACGGGACCATTCAGCCGCCCGATGCGGTCGCCACGATCACTAACTGGGGCTGGTGGGAGATGGATCTCAACG
The DNA here is from genome assembly GCA_903837355.1 of uncultured Victivallales bacterium. Lineage (GTDB taxonomy): Bacteria > Verrucomicrobiota > Lentisphaeria > Oligosphaerales > JAFGRS01 > CAILUI01. The sequence goes on along the minus strand of CAILUI010000422.1, from coordinate 45,921 downwards.
ATCCCAACGGCTCTGGGCCGGCGCACCACACCGTGGGTCTGTGGCAGGCTACGAGCCTGGCTCGCACAGCCGCCGACTACGTCCGCGATTCCCTGCTGGGTCGCGACTTCGCCGGCGCCTACACCGGGAGCGCCCATTGCCTGCGCAACGGCACCGAACGCTTCGACGGGACCTCTCGCCTCAACCTCGATTTCCGGACTTACGCCTTCACCGGTGACCTCGATTTCCGTGGCAACGGCGGTCCTGCCATGGGGCTGGCCGGTTCGGCCAGTGAGACCGGGATCCATGGTCGCGTGACCTCGATCTCGGGAGAGACGCGGGTGGAGTCTTCGTCGTTGCGCGGCTTCTTCTACGGCGCCGAGGCGCGGGCCCTGCAGGGCGCCTTCGACGCACGCGCGCCGGTCAACCGCTACATCGGCATCTTCGATGCCGCCGGGACGGTCAGACCGGTTCAGTCGCAGCCCCAGCGCTGAGCGGCTTCGCCGCTTCAGAACTCTGCGCTGCCGGGCGTCCGCGGGAAGGGGATCACGTCGCGGATGTTGTGCATCCCGCTGCAGAACTGCACCATGCGCTCGAACCCCAGCCCGAAGCCCGCATGCGGTACGGAGCCAAAGCGTCGCAGGTCGAGGTACCAGCCGTAGTTGGCCAGCGGCAACCCCATCTCCACGATGCGCGCACTGAGCACGTCGAGGCGCTCCTCGCGCTGGCTGCCGCCGATGATCTCACCGACCTCCGGCAGGAGCACATCCATGGCCGCCACGGTCCGCCCGTCGTCATTCTGCCGCATGTAGAAGGCCTTGATCTGCTTGGGGTAGTTCATCACGATCACGGGCCCCTTGAACACCACCTCGGTCAGGTAGCGTTCGTGCTCGCTCTGCAGGTCGATGCCCCAGGAGACCGGGAACTCGAAGGCGACCCCGGCCTTCTCCAGCCGCTCCACCGCCTCGCTGTAGGTGATGCGGACGAAGGGGCTGGTTGCCAGTTTCTGCAGCCGTTCGACCTGCCCCTTGGCCACGCGCTGGTCGAAGAAGGCCAGGTCGCGCCCGCAATGCTCCAGGACATAGGTGAAGAGGCTGCGCAGGTAGTCCTCGGCGAGGTCGGCATCGTCGGACAGGTCGGCAAAGGCCATCTCGGGCTCGATCATCCAGAACTCCGCCAGATGCCGGCGGGTGTTCGAATTCTCGGCCCGGAAGGTCGGGCCGAACGTGTAGATGTTGCCGAGGGCGCAGGCGTGGGTCTCGCCCTCGAGCTGGCCACTGACCGTCAGGCTGGCCCGTCGTCCGAAGAAGTCCTGTGTGTAGTCCACGGCCCCGGTCTCGGGCGTCCGTGGCAGCGACTCCAGGTTCAGCGTCGTCACCTGGAACATCTCCCCGGCCCCCTCGCAGTCGCTGGCCGTGATGATCGGCGTATGCACGTAGAGGAAGTCGCGCTCCTGGAAGAAACGGTGCGTCGCGAAAGCCAGGGCATTGCGCAGACGCATGATCGCCCCGAAGGTGTTCGTTCGCGGTCGCAGGTGCGCCACCTCGCGCAGGACCTCGAAGGAGATGCGCTGCTTGCCCAGCGGGTACTCTGTGGGCTCGCAGAAGCCCAGTACCCGTACCTGCGCTGCCTTCAGTTCGACGGCCTGGCCGGCCCCCTCTGACGCCACCAGTTGGCCGCTGACCGCGACGGTGGCGCCGGGGTGCAGGCGTACCACCTCGCTGCTGTAATTCGCCAGCGACTGGTCCGCCACCACCTGCAGGTTGTCAAACACCGAACCGTCGTTGAGCTCGAGGAAGGAGAACCCGCCCTTCGAGTCCCGGCGCGTGCGAATCCAGCCAGCCACGGTCACCGTCGAACCGATGGCGGGCGCCGCCAGAACCTGCCGTATCAGAGTGCGCTTCATCGCTGCCTCCATGTCTTACCCGGGGGGACGCTCAGAGCAGCGCCATACCGGCTTGCCGGCAGGCCGCGACCATGTCTGCCGGCCAGATGCCGGCCTGGATCTCGCCGATGTGGGCCTTCTGCAGGTACAGCATGCACAGGCGCGACTGGCCGATGCCGCCGCCGATGGACAGCGGCAACTCGCCGGCCAGCAGTCGACGGTGCCAGTAGAGCGACGTGCGCTGCTCCATGCCCCGGATGCGCAACTGGCGCAGCAGCGCCTGCTGATCGACCCGGATGCCCATGGACGACAGTTCGAAGGACGAATCCAGCACCGGGTTGTGGACCACGATGTCGCCGTTGAGGCCGCAACGCCCCGGGGCGCTGGTGGTGGTCCAGTCGTCGTAATCGGGAGCCCGGCCGTCGTGGATAGTGCCGTCGGGGAGCTCGCCGCCGATGCCGATTACGAAGATCGCCCCGTAGTGCCGACAGGCCGCCGTCTCGCGCTCCCGCGGCGTGAGCGCGGGGTAGCGTTCGAGGAGTTCCTCGGTGTGGACGAAGGTGATCTCCTCCGGCAGAAACGGCGTCAGGCAGTCATACTCGTGGCAGACGTACTTCTGCGTCCGCCGGATGACATCGTAGAGCCGCCGCACGATGCGTTTGAGGAACTCGACATGGCGCTCGTCGGGCGTGATGACGCGCTCCCAGTCCCACTGGTCCACGTACACCGAGTGCAGGTTGTCGAGATCCTCGTCCGGGCGTAGCGCATTCATATCGGTGTAGAGCCCCGTTCCCGGCTCGAACCCCAGGTCTGCCAGGGTCATGCGCTTCCACTTGGCCAGGGACTGCACGATCTCGGCCGTCACCCCGGGAAGGCCCTTGAGGGCAAACGAGACGGGCTTCTCGGTGCCATTCAGGTCGTCGTTGATGCCGGTCCCCGCCGCCACGACCAGGGGTGCGGTCACGCGCACCAGATCGAGTTCATAGGCCAGGTTGGTCTGGAAGAACTCCTTGATCTTGCGGATTGCCTTCTCGGTCTCGATGGGGGGGAGTTTCGCCGCATAGCCCGCAGGGAACACAAGTCGACTGGCCATCCTCGGTATTCCTTTCGCTGGGGGACTGAGTCATACAGCCCATGGGGGCACTCCACGGAGTGCCCGCGCGCACCCTCCGACGTTGGCGGCGCGAATGGGGAGGCCCCAACGCGCTTCCCCGGTACGCCCTCAGCGGACCACCGGGGCAAACAGGCGGCGCATCAACCGCGAGGTGGCGACGGGGTCGCCCGCGGCAATCACCTGGTCCAGTTCCGCCCGATGACGCCCCAGCAGGGCGTCGAACGCCACCAGCCACTCAATGCTCTCGCCGATGGCGCCGGCGGCGTCCTCGCGGTAGGGGTACTGATCCATGGACAGCCACCCGGCATAACCGCAGCGGTCTAGCCAGTAGAGCAGTTCGAGGTAGACCAGCGTGTGTACCGACCCGACGATCATGTCGTCGTCCCAGGAGGCATAGTTATCATTGAAGTGCATGTGGAACAGACGGTTCCCGGCGCGCCGGGCCAGGACCACGGCCTCGGCCGGGTTCTCGCCGGCGGCGAAGGCATGGCCGGTATCCATGGTCACGCCAACGTTGGAGCAGCCCGTTTCCTGGGCCAGCAGCAGGCTGTCAGCCATGCGCGCCAGGTAGCAGTGCGTGCGCGGTTCCTTCGGCTTGTACTCCAGGGCGAAGCGGAGTGTCGGATAGGCCAGAGCCAGTTCGCGCACCGCTTGGCACTCCAACTCGCGCTCGTGCTCGTAGTCGGTCGACAACAGGTAGTCATAGCCGTCCTGCCCGGGCCAGAGGTTGATCAAGCCACAGCCCAGGTCCAAGGCGATGTCACACATCCGGCGGGTCTCCGTGATGGCGCGGTTGCGAATGGCGGCATCGGGATTGGAGAAGGCGCCCTTGGCGAACTCCTTGACGGCGAAGAGGTCCGGGATGATCGATACGCAGGCCAGGCCGTGCCCGTCCAGCGCCCGCTTCATCTCCGCCGCGTTGTCCGGGCGGATGTCCCAGGAGCCCACCAACTCGATGCCGCGCACATGCGGGATGCCGGCGGCCGCCTTCAGCATCTCCAGCGCCGGTGGGTTCTTCTTGTAGCCGCTGCAGAAGCGGTCACAGGTGTTACCCAGATTGCCCAGGATGACGGCATACTTACGCTCGCCCATGGTGTTTCTCCTTGCCTGCCCACTCGTTGTGCGGTCACGCCCCGGGCCCGTCGGCTCCCTGCTCGCCCCGGTCGCAGCAGCCCTTCGGGAGGGAGCGACGCGGTAAGGTAGCGTGGCCCGGTCGCGAGTGCCAGGCGCCCCATGCAGCGTGGCGCGCTGCGCCGAGGTCGGCGGTCCTCGCGCTCCGACCTGAAGACAGCGGTCCATGCCGGCGTGACCAGCCCGCCGTACAGCGCAGACGTCGACGCCAGGCCGCCCGGCCGCGAGCGCCACCCTGGAGGGCGAAGCTCCCCAGGCGCGCCCGCGCCGCTGAGCCACCGGCCAGAGGCCGGAGACGGGGGACGGCTCACCGGCGCGTGCGCGTCCTACTGGACAGCAGGACGCGCCACCGCGTGCCCGCAGAGCCGGCGGCTGCAGACTTCACTGGCATCACCAAAACCCTCTCCGACTCCCTTGAACGCGCCCGCACCGCCCGCTATAGTATCCGCCGTCTTTTGCAGCCCGATGGTGTAATGGTAGCACAACTGGCTCTGGTCCAGTTAGTCTTGGTTCGAATCCAGGTCGGGCTGCCAGATGGATACAATAGGCGAACCGGGCAGGAGTAGGCTGACGTTCCAGGTTCCGCTCTTCTCTCCCGGTTCGATCCTTTCCACTACGGCCCGCAGTACTGCGGCCGTCCCCTCGGGATCATCCCCCATCGCGTCCATCGCCGCCACCAGGCCGCGGAACTGACGCAGCCATGCGTCGGCGTCGGCGATCTGGATCAGGGGATTGGCCAGGTCGACCAGGGCGGCGATCCGGGCGCTCAGCCGGGACACCTCGGACTGGCACTCGCTGAGGCGAGTGTTGAAGAGGCCGGCATTCTCGCGGGTGACGATGCCGTCGATGAAGAGCCGGGCAACTCGCTCCTGTTCTGCTTTGGCGGCCGCCAGCGCCGTGCGCAGGCTCGCGACTTCGGCCATGGACTCTGAGGCGGCGGCGGTGGCGCGCATGCGGTCGGTGAGGTGCTGGCAGGCGTCTTCGACGGTTTTCGGGTCGATGGGTATGGCGCGGAGGAGGTCGCGTACGGCGCGTTCAACGTGGTCGGCGCGGAAGCGGCGCTTGCAGTCGTCGCGGTCGGTGCAGAGGTAGTAGCGGTAGGCGATGCCGCCGCGGCCGCGGGCGCTGCCGGGGGTGAGGAAGCGTCCGCAGGTGCAACGGAGCAAGCCGCTCAGGGGGAAGGGGTGTTTGCGGGCGTTGTGGCGCCCCAGTCTTGCAGACGGCTGGTCTTGGGGAGAGCTGGAAACGCGGACGGGAAGGCGCGTCTGTACGCGGTCCCAGAGGTCCTGATCGATGATGGGGGCGTGTTTGCCGGGGTACTGCTGGCCGTTGTACTCGACAACGCCGAGGTAGAACCGACGCCGCAGCATGTTCCAGATGGTCTGCGCGGATACGCCGTGCCGGCGGCTGAGCTCGACAGGGTAGGCTGCGGCGCTGGCCACGGAACGGTACACGTCGCGCACGATCTCGGCCTCGCGGGGCTCGATCTCGGGGACGTTGTTCTTGGGGCCGGCGCGACGGTAGCCGAAGGGCGGACTGCCGTAGGGGATGCCGCCACCGCGGGCGATGGTTACCATCTTGGCACGGGTGCGGTCGGCGATCATGCGGCGCTCGAACTCGGCGAGCAGGGCGAAGATGCCGAGGATCAACGGGCCCATGGGGGGCTCTGACGGAAAGGGCATGGCGTAGACGACGAGGTGTTTGCCGTGGCGGGCGAGTTCGGCGCCGATCTGGATGACCTCGAGGGCGCTGCGGCCAATGCGGTCGATGTGCCGGCAGACGAGGGCGTCCCACTGGGCGCGCCCGGCGCGCATAGCTTCCATGGCCGCGCGGAACTGATGCATGGCTTTGTGGTCGGCGGTGGCCAGTTCGTCCCAGGCCTCGGTGCAGGTCCCGGCGGGATCTCGCGCGAGGACGTAGGAGCGGCCGTCGCGGAGCTGGTCAGGGACGGTGGTCTCGGCGCCGTCCCAGGTGCTACCCTTGGGGGACACGCGGGCGTAGAGAAGGTAGCGCATGGGTGGGGGTGTCTCCGACGGCTCGGGCGGCGCGCGATGGCCCCAGGCTCTCACGACCTGGAGAGAGTCACGATCACACCAAGAACGATGATCACGAGTAGTACGCAGGCAACGATGACGGGAGTGCGGGACCACTGCTCCGTCGGGCCGCCAGGCAAGACCGTTGGCTCCGCGCCTGGAAACCGGGTGGTTGTGCGTGCTGCGGCTTGCCTCTGCTGTGCTGCGACTTCGTCTGGCTGGGACGCGGTCGGCGCCACGGCCTTGAGCAGGGCCTCGGTAGCGACGGCCTGGCGCTCCTGCGCTGCCTGGATGGCGGCGAGGCGGCAGATGATGTCATTGATTCTGAAGAGCCAACGTACGTACAGAGCGGTGACGATAATCACGGGGATCGTCACGATCAGGCCGACCACTACGGATGCGAGCATTCCATCGGCGCTGTTCATAGGGCCCCTCCTCACAACACAGAGGTAATTCGCCGGGTGCGGCGACACAAAGTCTCCGTCAGACCGCTCCCATCTTGGTTGCGTGCCAGCGGACGGAGCGCTCGTCACGGGTGCTCTGGATCACGGGCCACATCCAGAGGATGAAGCCTGGCTGCTCCTTGACGTGCCACTCGAAGGTCTCGCCTTCACTGCCGTGGTTCAACGATTCCAGGGTGACGACGTTCTGCCGGCGTTGGTAGCGCTTAACCACGACGGCGCCAGTTCCGAGCTTTGCGACGACAATGTCGCCACGCTGTGCGAACTCTCCAGGACGGACCAGCAGGACGGTTCCTGGAGGGTACCATGGAAGCATGGAGTCGCCTTCGACGGTGAGGGCCATGTCACCCTGCCGGGACTGCGGAAAGACCACCGTGGCCCCGTCGGACGCCTCTATGGCGAAATCCTCGACGCTCTGCAGGCTGGACTCGAAGTCCGCTGCGCGGGCAAAACCGAGCATGGGAATGGGAACGCCAAGGTCGCCGGTCCGAGTGCCTCGCACCGGTGGTGCAGCAGCAGTACCCGAGGGCATGCCAGCAAGCCTTGTGTCCAGAGTCCCGATAGGAACGCGTAGGACAAGGGCAATGGAGCCCAAGCGGTACGCTGGTATGTCCACCTGGTCAGACTCATAGCGCGAGATCTGGTTCTGACTGATCTCGGTGGCTTCGCCCAGCTCTTCCTGGGTCATCCCTGCTGCCTCGCGGGCTTGCTTGATGCGTAGACCCATGCCATGGCTCATTCGCGTAACTCCTTTATCCACAAACAGCTTAACATTCAGCCGTAAAAAAATCAACATACGGTGTTGACATTATCCACATATGGCTATTCAGTAATGCCATGAAAACAGGGAGTCAGCCAGTGAAGAAGGCCGTGCAGGTGGTGCTTGACGAAAGGCTGATTGAGGCGGCCGACACTGAGGTTCGCAGCAACCCAGCGTTGAGCACCAGGAGCCAGCTTATTGCCAGTCTCCTAGTTCCTTACCTGCCCGAAAATATCCATAAACGGATATCCAGAACAGGCGAGCGCGGCGCGGTTGGCGGCAAGGGAGAGGAGGGCTGACGGCGTGAAGGCTCTGACGATCTGCATCCCCATGAGGGCGCCGGCAGGACATGGACCGGAACGGTACGTCGTGATGCCGGACGGCAGTGTGGCCGGCGGCAAGCAGATACCGGCCGTTGGCGGTTCGGCGCTGGCCGCGGCGCTGGCGGAGCTGGCGTACCGGCGGTTCTTTGGCGGTTACGATGGCAGCCGGAAGGGACCGGCACTCACTCTCACGGACGGGCGTCCTGGCACGCGGCCAGGGGCGGCGGTGAGCCGTTGTTGCGATACGGCTGGCGATCCAGCTCCGTCCACCATTCCCGCTGTCTGCAAGACTGAGGTGGCGCAATGACGACGCCCACCGACAAGCCTTCCCGACACTCTGCCGCCAATGCGCGGCGCATCACTGAGGACGCTCTGGCCGGGGTCAACGCCGCCCGCGAGGCGCTACGGGACTGCCCCGGCGCTCTGGAGCTGCTGTTTGACGGGTTGCACATGGCCAGTGTCACGGACGCTGGCGAGACTCGATGAAGCGCGTAAGGAGCAGGCTCCATGAGTCACTACGGACCACGGGCACAGGCGAGGGATGAGCGCGCCAGACAGGAGGCGCACGACCGGGGGGAGTTGTCGCTGTTGACGCTCGGGATCACCGCCGCGATCTGCGTGCTGGTGATTGGGTGCCTTCTGGGCAAGTGGTTGCAGGAGGTGCCGCTGTGAGCGCCAATCGTGAGCAGCGCTGGCGGCAACTGCTGGCGGACGCGGCGCAGGGGGACAGTGACCCGCGTAGCCGTCGGGAGCGGGTGTGTATCGACCTGCTGGGGATGGTGGGGGTGGTGGTGATCATCTGGGGGTTGTGGGTGGCGGCCAGGTTGTTGGTGCAGTGGGTGGGGCGGTAGTGCGGTAACCAGGAAAGGGCGAGACGATGGCCGGTATGGACGACAACAGGAATGGGGAGAGCATTGGGAAGAAGCCGCGGACGGCGAACCGGATGCCGTTGGCGACGCAGATGGCGGCGGTGGCCTGGCTGCGGGAGTGCCCGGAGATGGCGGCGCAGCAGCCGCAGGGGCATGTGGCGCAGCGTCTCGCGGAGTTCCTGGGCCGCCCGGTGACGGTGGGGAACCTGGGGACGCTGGCGAAGGCGGCCGGGGTGCGGCTGCACGGGTATGCCAGTGTTGCCGAGGACGGGAAGGCGCTGGCTGAGCTGCAGGGCCTTCTGGATCGGTTGGCGGAACGGGTCGCGGCTCTGGAGTCGGTGAGTCACAGGCACGGAGCGATGGCATCGGAGGTGGGAGTATGAGCGGGGCGAATGGCAATCTGGTGGCAAAGGAGCGCCTGGCGCTGCGTTCGGGGGCGGTGATCTCGTATCGCACGCCGCGGATGCTGGCGGAGGTGACGGGCACGGTGGACGCGGTGGGGAACCTGGGGACGCTGATCCTCTGCGATGGCGCGCGAGTGGGGCTCGATGACTATGTGCGGCTGCTGTCAGCATCGCCGACGCGGATGACTGGGGCGATGGAAGGGACGGCGCCGCGCGGTGTGGCTCCTACGGACGGCGGAGACGCGGACGAAGGAGTCTCCGACGGCCGAGGGGCCGTGGCCCCCGCGGGCCCCCCGAGCAAGGCCGCCGCGGCGGACGCGCCGGAGTACCGCCGTGTCGCCGCAGCGTCCGTTGGCCGTGCTGCGCAGCAGGAGGCGCCGAAGAAGGTGGCGCCGCCGAAGCCGCCGAGCGGGAAGGGGACCAAGGGGGTTCCGAAGACGGATCACGGGCTCTGGCTGCAGGCGGTGGAGGCGATACTCGACGTGATGGCGTCGGGGATGTCGCGGGCGGCGGCGGTGAAGCAGGTTGCGGCGGGGCCGATGTTCGCGACGCTCAAGGTGAATGAGCACACATACGGCTGGTGGGCGCTGAAGTTCCGCCGGGAGGGGAAGCTGGCGCGGGTCTTTTCCGGTGGCAGGCGCCTGGTGGTGTCGACGAGGCCCCGCTCTGCAGCCGATCAGGAGATCGGCGTTCCCAGGTCAGGAGTCCCGGCTTCAGCCGGTCCTCATTCAAGCCGTCTGCTGGACCCGATGACGGAGACCGCGGAGTTGCGTGCCCGTTGTGACGCGCAGGCTGAGGATCTGGAGCGCTGCCGGACGGAGGTGAGGCAGGCCCGGCAGGAGATCGAGCGGACGACCGGTGAGCTGAAGACGGCGCTGGCAGAACGCGACCAGGCGCGCGATGGGCACCGCAAGGCAGTCGTCGAACTGACGAAGGTGAACCAGGAGTTCGCGGCGCGCGGTATGCTCGCCGCGGCACCCACCAGCGGCCCGGCTCCGATGGCGGAGACGTCGCGGAAGCGGGTTGACGTGGACCTGGACGCTCTGGTGGCAGAGGCGTCGGCGCTGATGTCGCGCTGGATGACGGCGCTCGCGCTGGCGCAGATCGGGCGGGATGCGTACCAGGATCTGCATTCGCTGGTGTCAGCGGTCCGCGGCCTGCCGACGCTGCAGGAAGGGGGCCAGGGATGACGACGAGAGCTGAGCACCTGGCCTACGCGCTGCGGCTGAGCGCCCATATCGCCCGGCTGAACCGGCGGCTTGCTGAGGTCCTGGAGGCTGGCCTTGCCAACGGTCTGCCTGCGGCGACTTCCCCCATTTCCGCCGTCTGCAAGACGCCGTGCGCAGCACCCGTCCCGTGGTTTGCGCAGGGGAAAGGGTTGGAGGCGCTGTCGCTGGAGCTTGCCGAGGCGGCCCGGGAGTCGGTTGGCCTGGCTCGGGATGGGTCGGCAGGGGCAATGACGGCGGTGCACCGGGCGGCAACGCGACTCCAGGAGCTGGCGGCGCTGGTGTATGCGCTGGACGTGGAGGGGGTGCGCCGTGGCATCCTGGAGACGCTGACGGTGCTGTCGGTGGGGAAGCGGGAACGGGAGTTGGCGCGGCGGATCAGGGTCCTGCTGACGGCGGGCACTGCGGACGGCGTCTTGCCGACTACGGCGTTGACCTACGCTCCCGAGGCCAAGTGCCCAGGGTGCGGAGAGGTAGTCCCGCAGGATGAGCGGCTGTGTCCGAAGTGCGGCATCCGGGAAGGCGACCCGGAGCAGCGCTAAGTCCGTGTAGCACGTCCGCGAATCACGCCACGTGCTACACGGTCTTGAAGACGGCTGGAATGCAGGCGGCAGGGTCTTGCAGATGGCGGCAGGAGGGCGGTGGCGATGTGCGGCGACTCTACGATTGCGCGGAAGGTGCGTCTCCCTCGTGAGCTGTACGGGCGGCTGCAGTGGGCGGCCGATACCTACCAGGTGGAAGGCGGGGTGAGCGGCATCGTCCGCCGTGCGTTGCGCTGGCACGCGAACCGTCTGACGGCTGAGCGCTGCGTAGCGGTACGGGCGTACACGGAGCCGGCAAGACGGGACTCGTCAACCGTGCTCACGGTCTTCCTCGATGCTTCCCAGGTGCGCTGGCTGGACCAGGCTGAGGCGGCGCTGGTGCGCGGGGTGATCGTGGCGTACCTGGATCTGCCGCGCCCGCCCCCACCGCAGTTGTACCTGGATCCGGCCGAGACGGGCAGCGGATACCTGGTTGTCGCACTGGAGGCGCAGGCATGAAGAAGCGCACCACCATCGTTGACCTCTTCTGCGGCGGGGGCGGGGAGACCTCCGGGATCATGCAGGCGTGCGGGCGGGCTGGCCTGGCAGTCGAGTTGCACGCGGTGAACCACTGGGAGCGTGCGGTGGAGACGCACTCGGCGAACTTCCCCTGGGCGAACCACTACTGCGCCGGGGTGGAGACGCTGGACCCGTGCCGGACGGTTCCGGGTGGAAAGGTGGATCTGCTGTGGGCGTCTCCGGAGTGCACGCACCACAGCACAGCCCGCGGCGGCCGCCCGAAGAGCGACCAGAGCCGGGCCAGTGCCTGGACGGTGTTGAAGTGGCTGCAGGAACTGTATGTGCGGCGGGTGATCATCGAGAACGTTCCGGAGTTTGTGCAGTGGGGGCCTCTCAACGCCTCTGGCGAGGTGATGGCAGCGCGGCGCGGGGAGACGTTCGCGGCCTGGGTAAACGCGCTGCGGTCACTCGGGTACCGGGTGGAGTGGCGGGTGCTGAACGCGGCCGACTACGGGGCACCGACGACCCGGCGGCGGCTGTTCGTGCAGGCGGTGCGGGGGTCGGCGCGTCTGGTATGGCCGGAGCCGTCGCACGCTGAAGACCAGACTACGCTGTTTGCCGACTCGCGCCGACCGTGGCGGGCCGCGGCGGAGGTGATTGACTGGAGTGTCCAGGGGCAGCGGTTATCGGAGCGGGCCCGGCCGCTGGCAGCGGCGACGCTGCGCCGGATCGAGACGGGGATCCGCCGCTACTGGGGGGCATGGGCGGAACCGTTCATCATGGCGCTCGACAACCAGTCCTCAGCGGACCGGGCGAGGAGTGTAGCCGAACCGCTGAGCACTGTGGTCACGAAGGCGCGGCATTGCCTGGTAGAGCCGTTCGTGGTGCGGTACAACGGCACGCGCGAGAGGGACTTCCGCCGGGTACACGGCATTGGCTCTCCCCTGCCGGTGGTCGACTGCAGCAACCGTTACGGGCTGGTGGAGCCCTTTGTCCTGGGCCAGCAGTCCGGAGCAGCCCCACGGCCCACGCGCGAGCCATTGCCGACGGTGGCCACGGATGGCGCCATATCAGTGGTGAGCCCGTTCCTGGCCATTCTTCGCGGCCAGAGCGAGACACGGAGCGCCGACCGGCCGGCGCCAACGGTGAGCTGCAGCGGTGCTCACCTGGGGTTGGTCGTGCCGTACTATGGCAACGATGAGTCTGGCGGCGTGGACAGGCCGCTGCGCACTGTGACGTGCAAAGACCGGTTCGGCCTCCTCGAGGGCGAGGTCTTGACGCTCGATATCCGCTTCCGCATGCTGCTCCCGCATGAACTGGCCGGGGCCCAGGGATTCCCTCGTGAGTACGCATTCCACGGGACCCGAGAAGAGCAGGTGCGGCAGATCGGAAACGCGGTCTGTCCGCCCGTGGCTGAGGCGCTGGCCATGGCTGCGCTCACGGAGGTGGCATCGTGACGGCGGAGGAAGTCGGACTGGCGATGCGGGGTCAGGCGTTCATCACCTGCGGCGAGTGCGGGCGGGCGGCCGAGGTGGAGCGCTGGACAGTGTCGCGGCTGGGGCTGGATCTCCCGCGGGGCGTGTACCAGTGCCCGCACTGCCGGGCGGCGTTCCGGCGCGAGGCGGCGTTGGATGACCTTGGCAGGCATGTGGTGCGCTGTGTGGCGATTGGGGGTGTGCTGTGACGGGCACTCGGTCAGCGGCCAGTGTGCCGCCCTTTCCGGCGGAGTGGATGCGGGTATTCACTGCGGACGAGCTGGAGCGGCTCGCGATCAGGACGGCCGACGGGGAGATGACGGATCACGAGGCCCTGAAGGCGGAAGGGCTGGCGCGGCGAATCTGGGAGCACAGAGGCAAGGAGGCGAGGCGGTGAGCGCAACAACGAAGATCGAGTGGTGCGACGCAACCTGGAACCCGGTGACGGGCTGTACGCCGTGCTCGCCGGGCTGCGACCACTGCTATGCGGCCAACATGGTGCGGCGGTTCCCGCACCTGCACGATTCGTGCATAGACGCGGTACACGCATGCGCGGCCAAACCGTTGCCGTTCTCCTGCGTCCAGTTCCACCTCTCCCGCCTTGACCAGCCTTTTCACTGGCGCCGTCCGCGCCGGGTATTCGTGTGCTCGATGGGGGACCTTTTCCACGATGATATGGCGGCAAACTGGACGAGGTATGTGTTCCACACTATGCGCTCCATCCGGGGGCAACACCACACCTACCTGCTGCTGACCAAGCGAGCGGAGAACGCACGGTCATGGATGACCATGTTGCAGCTCAGTTCGGACACTCTCTGGCCCCTGCCCAACCTCTGGCTGGGCGTGACGGTCTGCAACCAGGCCGAGGCCGACGCCAAGATACCCGTGTTGCTTCAGACCCCGGCGGCGCTGCGGTTCGTGAGCATTGAGCCCATGCTGGGGCCGGTGGACCTCGCGTGTTGGTTACGCCCCTGCAGCTACCCAGGAGGAACGGCCGACGACGACCGCTGCCTGGACTGGGTGATTGTCGGCGGGGAGACGGGGCCGGGGGCCAGGCCACTGAGCCCTATCGCGGGATGCGACCTGCGCGACCAGTGTGTTTCCGCCGGGGTACCGTTTTTCTGGAAAGGCTGCGGAACCGCCTGGCTGCCGAAATCTCACCCGAACTACCACCTTCTCGACGGCCGCGAGTGGCACCAGTTCCCGGAGGTGCATCCGTGAGGATCGACCACGGGATACTGACTGGCGCGGATGCACGCACGCGGATGCTGCGTACGCTGCTCACCTGCCCGCATGCGGAGATCTACGGTCTGCGGCTATGGGCCTACGCCACAGAGCAGCGCCGCTGGATCTGGGGCAGGGGAGAGCTTGTGCCAGCGGCTCTGGCCGCCACTTGCGAGTACCAGGGGGAGCCCACGGCCTTCGTGGGGGCTCTGCGGACGGCTGGGTGGCTGACGGTACACGCCGACGGCAGCCTTGAGGTTGCCGGCTACATCGGCATGAACCGCAAGACGGTCTCAAACTGGGAACTGGGTAACCGTCCGAAGAAAGCCAACGGCGAAGCCAATGGACAAGCCAACGGCGAAGCCAATGGACAAGCCAAGGGCGAAGCCAATGGACAAGCCAACGGCGAAGCCAATGGACAAGCCAACGGCGAAGCCAATGGACAAGCCAACGGCGAAGCCAATGGACAAGCCAACGGCGAAGCCAATGGACAAGCCAACGGCGAAGCCAACACCCCTACCCCGAATGTTCCCCCTCACACTCCCCCTCTTATCCCCGTCCCCGATTCAGACCCCCAGCTTACGCTGTCCCCCATGCTGCCGGGAGTCGACGGGGAGAAGGCAACGCGGCGCCAGGCGTTCCGTGTGCCGACGGTGGCGGAAGTCGCGGCCTACTGCGCAGAGCGTGAGAACGGCGTCGATGCTGAGGCCTTTGTGGCGCACTACCAGGCCAAGGGCTGGGTAGTCGGGAAATCACCGATGCGGGACTGGCGAGCCGCGGTCATCACCTGGGAGCGGGGCTCCGATAGGCGCGTCGAGGTGCGGGCTGACGAGAAGAAGAACTACCGGCCATGACAACGACCACGACGACGACAGACGTGACGACGGGGAGCTGCAAGCGCTGCGGCCGGCCGACGATGGTGCCGGCTGGGCTCCAGGTGGCGGTGGTGTGCGATGACTGCGCCGCGTCGGCAGAGCGACAGGCGCGGGCAGATGGGCTGCAGCGCAGTCTGGTGCGGGCCGGGATGCCGGCAGAGCTGCTGCGTTACGATGCCGCGCTGGCACCGCACCCGGACCTGTTGCAGTGGTGCCTGCGGCACAGCGGGCAGTGGCTGTGGCTCTCTGGGTTCACGGGGGTTGGCAAGACACGGGCCCTGGCGCGGGCAGTGGCGATTACGAGCTGGCGGGCTGGGGCGGCCCCGTTTTCGGTGCTGTGGCTGGAGTCGGCGCTGTGGCTGGAGTCGCTGCGCTCCCGGGAACACTCGCAGCAGGCTGCCCAGGCCGCGACACTGGCCGCGGCGAAGCGGGTGGATCTGCTCATCCTGGACGACTTCGGGCAGGAGGCCCTGGACGACCGGACGCGGGCGCTGCTCTTCGGCTTGATCGATCACCGCTACGTCCGCAAGGGCATGCGCACCTGGATTACGACCAACGCGAGCGGCGCCGAGCTCGAGGCGCGCCTCGGGGCCGGCCGCTGGCCGCAGATCCGCCGTCGGATCGTGGAGCGTGGGACGATGCACTACTGGGACGGCAAGACCTGGCAGGATGAGACGCAGTACTCGGACCGCAAAGGCAGTGATGTAGCCAACTGGTGGGAGGGGATGTGATGCAGGATCGCGACCCGGAAAGCCTGACGGAGATGACAAGGCGCTTGGACGAAGCCGCGGTGGAATCAGGGCAGGTTGCTGCCAACCCCGTCGTCGATGAGGTTTGCGATGCCCTGGACGGGGCGGACTTCGAGACGGTGGTAGGGGCAATCATGCGCAGTGCGTTGCGGAATCTGTTGCCGATGGTCAACGAGGAACGGTACCGGGAGTGCGGGCAGCTCGTCAAGGCCTGCAGAGACGACATCGTCGCGGCCTATGGCCGGACCGAGACCAAGGACAGAGACATCCGGGTCGTATACCAGCGCGAACTGGAGTACAGGCTCGCCGATCTGGGCGGCTCGGATGCGTGGCTGTGGAAGAAGACGCACCCGGACTGGAGTCATGAGAAGGTGCGCGCGGCGGTCACGCAGATGCACCAGGCAGACCTGGCGCGTCTGGACTGGTTTGGCGCGGCCGTCCGGGCCTTGAGCGCCCGGTTCCCATGGCTGAGTGAGGAGATTTTCAGGGAGACTCTTCGGCAGATCCCAGAACTGGCCTGGGCACATCGAGCCAGAATCACTGAAGCCCTGAAAGCCCTGGGCGAGCGTTTCCCCGAGGTCGCCGAGGCGATCGTCCTCGACAACCGGGGGGGGAATCGCGAGGTCCACGGATGCGTCAGCGGTGAAAAGCTCTTGGCTGATTACGAGGAGATGCGGGCTGAGGAGAAGGCCAAGCCGCCGAAGGAGAGGCTGAGGGTCAAGGGCGTCGGCGGGATCTACCATCGGCTGGCTTGCCGGTATGGGATCCGGGGAGCCAAAGGTCAACCGTCATGGCGGGAAGTGGAAAACCGTCTCGTAAGGCACAAAAAGACCTCTGGCGAATGTGCATATTTGGCCGTCATTGACGGCCAGAACGGGAACCGCTAACCATGCCCGGAATGCGTCCATTGACCGACGACGAGATCGCCCGAATCAAGGCGTCATTCCATGGCCCCAACGCCCTGCGCAACCGTAGCCTGTTCGAGGTGGGGAGAAACTGCGGCTTCCGGGTCAGCGAGATGCTCAGTCTGGACATTGGCGGGGTTCTTGATGACGGCGGTAACCTGCGGCCATGCCTCACGGTGGCCCGCAAGAGCATGAAGGGGCGCCAGGCGTCCCGTAGCATTGTCGTTAACGCCTCCTGCCGTGCCGCCATCATGGCCTATGTGCGGCAGCGGCAGGAGCTGGGCACGCTCCACTACAGCTTTCCGCTCTTCCTTACTTCTCGGCTTCAGCGTATGACCAGGGAAGCTGCCTGGAATGCGATGACGCAGGCCTATGTGGTCGCCGGGCTTGGCTCACGCGGTATCGGCATGCACGGGCTGCGCAAGACCTTTGCCATGCGTGTCCACGCCCACTTTGTCCGCCGCGGCCAGGAGCTCAACCAGTCGCCCATCGACGCGATCCGGTACACCAAAGAAGCTCTGGGCCACAAGACCCTGGATAGCACTCTCTGCTACCTGGGCTTCGACCAGGCCATGGTTGACCAGGCCATTCTCGACATCGGTCTGCTCTGATCCCGCCCGATCCCCCCTCCCTGCCGTCTCCGTGCCGTCTCTGGAAGCAACCGGGGGGGCATGTCGCCCTCCTATCGCCTCCGCCTCAGCAACCGCCAGCCGTGCGCCGCCGCCGAGCACTTGACAGACTGAGGTTTCGTCAAGTTGGGGGGGATATGGCCTCTTAGCGTACCTCCTTGGCCACTCCTGGCATACTGGAGACAGCATGTCTAAGAACAGAATGAGGCTGCAATAGGAAGCGCAAAGCGAAGGGCTTGTCGACCATGGCCACGAAGCGTATCGGAAAGCCCAGTCGAACTGACCTCCGAACGGACGCCGAGGATGATAGCGACCACTTGCCCCACCGATCCATGACGATCAGCCAGTTTGCGGATTGGTTCCAGCTCGAAGAGCGGGCGGTGCGGCGGTTGATATCCGCACGCTACTTGAGTGCTATCTACGCTACCGACAGAGCGTTACGGATCACGCCCAAAGAGGTCAGGCGCTTCATCAGAGACAGAGTAGCAATACGTGAGACCACTACGGGCAGTGGTGGCATGGAGGCTGGACGCTAGGGGTAGACCCCCCCCTGGTAGGTACTGTTTGGGGGGTGGGGGAGGGCCAAATGACCCGCCGTGCCCCGCCCTAATCGGCTGTGACTTGGTTGGCTTCGGCACTTCCTATCGTGAGGCGGCAATGCGTAGCATTGGTGTTCAAGGAGCGGCAACGCTGGACCGGCAGGCGCTGCGACAGGGCTTCGAGAGCCGGGCGGCACAGAGCGTCGTCTCGTGGCACGGCGGGGCCGTGATCCGGTCCTGGCGTGAGGTGGCGGACCACCTTCCGGGACCAGGGGCCAACACCACTCTCGTTACATGCCGGGAGTTCTCCGCTTTCGAGTTCGTGCCGATGCTGCTGCACGGCCCCTGCGAGCGCCTCCTCCTCACGACCTACAACATCTCGGGGACCGCTGTCGGTATGCTTGGCTCACTGCTGTCGTCCGGGCAGGTCCATCTTGCCGACGTGCTGGTGCATGAGTCGATGCGCCGCCTGTCGGATGGCGGGCAGGCCGCCGCGGCCCTGGCGGATCTGCGGCAGGGGTTCCCGGGGCGCTTCCGGTTCCGCGAGCTGGACATTCATGCGAAGCTGATCTGCATGGCCATGGCCTCCGGCGACGCCTGGGTGGTCGAGGGGTCGGGCAACATGGCCCGCAACACATCGATCGAGCTCTACAGCGTCTTCAACGACGCCGGGCGTATCCAGTTCCATGCCGGCTGGATCGGGGGGCTCCTGTGACGGCGCCTGCCCAGAAGCGCATGCTGACGGCCGCGGAGGTCGCCAGGATCTGCGGCGTCTCCGAGCGCACGCTGCGGATCTGGGTGTCTCCCCAGCACTCCAGGCCGTTCCGTCGCGTGCGACGTGGGAGCCGGTTCTACTTCCAGCCGCAGGCCTTCGCGACCTGGCTGGCCGAGAACGAAAAGCATGAGGAGCTGTCCCGCCTCAATGGGTACATGGCCAGCCTGGAACAGGACACACGGAGCCCGCCGCGCGCCGCGGTCGAGCAGTCGATCACCGGCTACGAGCGGCAGCGCCGCCGCCAGCTTGCCGACGCCAGCCGCCAGGCCATGGCCACGGACCTCGGCGCCGCGGTGCCGGCGCCCGTTGCCGCCACGGCGCCGAGCGCCCCAGGTCCGGGCCAGGCACCCCCTCCGGCGCCGGCCGCGGCGCCCGCTTCCTGGGATATCTTCGCGGTGCGCGACAACACGGCTCGCATGTACACCCAGGCCGTGCGCATGTTCGTGGGTGCTCCCCACGGCGAGAAGATCGCGCACCAGAAGAACGCCAACGCCTGCGCCGACCTCCTCCGCAAGCTCGAACTGGACTGCATCGAGGTCGCCAAGCAGATGCGGATCGTGATCCTGGTCTCCGACGCCGAGCGCCTCGTCGGCCGTATCTGCGCCCGCGTCAAGCACGACCTGATGAACCTCCCGCACGCCTCCGCCGCCGACCTCGCCGCCATGACCGACCCGGCCCAGATCACCGCCTACCTCGATGAACGTGTCACCGACGCCCTCCGCCACCTGGCCGACGGGCTCAAGACCATGGAGACCGACGAAGATGACCACTGAGACTGTCCGCCTCGACACCCTGACGCCAGACCCGCAGAACACCCGCAGGCACGACGCCCGCAATCTGGCCGAGATCACGGCATCACTGCGCCGATGGGGGCAGTACCGCGACTTTGTGGTACAGCGGCAGGGGATGATCATCCGCGTCGGCAATGGCATGTACGCCGCCATGCTGGCAATGGGGATGACAGAGGGGACGGCCAAGATCCTGGACCTGACCGATCACGAGGCCGCGGCTCTGTCGATTATGGACAACCGCTCCGCCGAGCTCGCGGAGTGGGACGACCTGGCCCTGCAGCAGGTCCTGGCCGGCCTCCCGAATGACCTTCTGGGCGTCACCGGCTTCAGCGAAGACGAGATCGGCCGCCTGGTCGCAGGCATGGACGACATGCCGCCGCCGCCCCCCGACGGTGGCGGGCTCGACTCCACCCCGCCCGCCGACACCCTCTGCGTCGTCGGCGCCTACCGCTTCGAGATCGACCGCCCCGCCTACAACCGCCTCATCGAAGGCATCCGCCAGGAGTGCGGCTTCGACGAGGACGCCGTCATCGCCGGCATCAAGAGGAGGCTCGGACTGTGAACCTGGTCCCCATCGACAGCGTCCGCCCCTCCACCTACAACCCGCGCTCCGCGGATCCCCGGCGCCTCGACCTAGTCGCGCTCTCCCTGCGCAAGCTCGGCTTCGTCCTCCCCCTCTACGCCGATGCCGGCGGCGAGCTGCTCTCGGGCCACCAGCGCCACCTGGTGGCGCAGCGCCTCGGCCTCACCCACGTCCCCGTGGCCCGTGTCCCGGCCATGGACCTCCCCGAGCGCAAGGCCGTCAACATCGCCTTCAACCGCGGCACCAACGACTTCAGCGCCGAGGACACTCCCGCATCCCTCACCGCTGTTCTCGAGCAGCACGACCCCCACGGCCTCGCCGCCCACCTGCCAGACTGCCCTCCCGAACGCCTCTTCCGTTGCCTCGATGCCGTCCAGGTCGACACCGCGACCCTCACCCGCGCCAACGCCGGCCGCTGGGTCAACTACGCCCGCAACGTCGCCGCCACCCTCCTCGGCAAGGGCGTCGCCATGCCCGTGATCTGCACCCCCGACAACCTGGCGGTCAACGGCATCGGCCGCCTCCAGGCCATGGCGGAGCGCAAGGCGGCCACCGTCCCCGTCGTCTACGTCTCGCCCGCCGAGGCCGACTTCGCCCGCGTCATGCTCAACCACCTCAGCATGGACTTCGACATCCACACCCGCTACGCCGACGTGCTGCGCTACAACTCCTTCCGCCGGCCCCGCGGCCGCCGCTCCCGCCTCGGTCGCTGCTTCACCTTCGCCCTTCTCGGCCGCGTCTCCTCCAAGGAGTTCGACATCACCGATCCCGCCGACCTCGCCCGCTGGAAGGCCACCTACGGCACCACCGTCTGCGACTTCGGCGCCGGCCTCCTCGACGAGACCCGTCTCCTGCAGGCCGCCGGCATCGACTGCACCCCCTTCGAGCCCTTCCTCCTCGACGGTGGGGAGATCTCCGCCCCCGCCGCCCGGGAGCTTACCCGGCGCTTCCTCGCGCGGATCGCCACCGGCGTCCGCTTCGACGCCGTCTTCCTCTCCGCCGTGCTCAACTCCGTGCCCTTCCTCGCCGATCGCCGCCACGTCGTCTGCATCGTCGCCGCCCTCTGCGGCCCTCGCACCCGCGTCTACGCCTGCAGCTCCTCCACCCGCCAGGCCGGCTACCGCATCGCCGCCGGTGCCGACTTCGCCAACCACACCGACTCCCAGCGCATCCAGTTCCGCCTCGACTACGAGCCCCGCGTCACCCTGGGCGACTTCGGCTCCACCCCCAAGGTCCAGAAGTACCACACCCCCCGCGAGTGGTACGATCTCTGGCACGAGCGCTTCGAGTCCGTCCGCGTCTCCGAGTCCTCCAACAACGTCGAGTGCGTCTGCTCCCGGCCCCGCCCCATCCTCCCTGCCGACCTCGCCGCCGCCCTCTCCCACGAGTTTGATCTGCCCTACCCGGACGGCTCCCGCCTGGGTCTCGTCTCCGATGCCGTTACGGCATTCGCAAGACGTTGAAAAAAAACGTTTTATGACACCGCAAGCGCTTGTATACACAGCTCTTTAGGTGTATACTTATATCAGTTGGTAGAACGCAGGGCGGCAACCCTGCCGAGTACCAGAAGTAACAACCGAGGAGACCCGAGCAATGCGTACCCTGGCCCGAATGACCGCCGACCACGTGACCTTTGGGGTTGAGCTGGAGACGGTCATGCCCGTCAACGCCCTGGACGTGGGCGGCTACCACAGCGGCCGCCTGGTCACCGCCGCCCCCCTGTACAACGGCACCCCCTGGACCGCCGAGCGCGACGGCAGCATCACCGCCCCCCCGGGATTCATGGCCTGCGAGTTTGTGAGTCCGGTGCTGTGCGGCCCCGAAGGCGTTGCGAACCTGGTGGCGATGCTGGAGTGGATCCGCAGCCACGGCGGCAAGGTCAACCCGAGCTGCGGTTGCCACGTACACATAGGCTTGGCCAGCCTGTTGGGCCGCGATGCCGACGCTGCCACCAAGGCCTTTTACATCCGCAAGCTGGCCGGCGTGGTCAACATCAACGCCGCCGCCCTGTACGCCCAGACCGGCACCCGCCGCGACCTCAGCCGCTACACCGCCCCCCTCAACGACCACATCCGCACGACCCTGGACAGCGCCAGCCGCGACGGCCACACCGATTACAACTACTACCTGCAGCGCTACCACGTGCTCAACGTCACCAACGTCAACACCCGCGGGACCGTGGAGTTCAGGGCCTTTGCCGGCACCCTCAACACCGAGAAGGTGTTGCACCACCTGTGGACCTGCCTGTTCATGGCCCGCTTTGCGCAGGACCTGGCCCGCGTGCCGTGGACCGGCCACGGCTGGGCCAGCATGGAAGGCGGCAACGGCGAGAAGGCCCTGCGCGGCCTGCACCGCAAGATGGGCCTGCACTGCCTGGTGGGCGACATGGCCAAGCAGCGCCGCGCCATGAAGGCCGAGGCCGTGCGCCTGGCCCGCAAGTTTGACGCCCGCTGAACCCCGACCGGGGGAGGGGCCCGACCGCCGGGCCCCCCACCCGCTTGCCCATAGGAGGATGACCCCATGACCCCGATCAGCAAGACCGCACAGACCACCCTGGACCACCTTGCCGCCCTGGCCCGCGCGGCCGGCGGCGCCACCCGCCTGGACAACCGCCCCGGCACCTACATGCCCCTGTGCGTCGAGTGGATTGCCGCCGACCAGCTCAGCCTGGCCCACTATGGCGAGTCCAACGGCGACGCCATGCGCGACCCCGACATGGTGTTCTGGCTGGCGCCCGACCGCCGCTGGTACCCCGTGAGCTACCGCAACGACTGGACCGGCACCGACCGCCCCGCCGTGGAGTTTGGCGACGACGGCCGCCCCCGCCGCTACTGGCCGCGCGAACAGCGCAGCCAGGCCACCTTTGCCGCCACCTGGCTGCGGAACATCCGCGCCCAGCAGGGAGTGTGACCGATGACCGACCTCTTCACCCATGCCGGTGCCGGCCGCCAGGCCGAGACGATACTGCTGGACTACCAGTGCACCCTGGTGGCCAACGGCGCCGACCGCGTCCTTTGGCGCGCCTGCTACGGCCGGAGCCTGCCGTACACCGACTGGATTGCCCAGGAGGTCTACCGCGCCTGGCTGCTGCCCCTGCTGGCCGGCCGCCGGGTTATCCTCATCACCGCCCGGCCCGAGATCTACGAGGACGCCACCCTTGCCCGCATCCGGGCCGAGTTGGGCGGCTGGCAGCCCGACGAGTGGCACTTCAACCGTTGGGCGATGGTCCCCCCGGCCTGCAAACGCCGCATACTGCACGAGCGGATATACCCCCGCCACGGCGGGCCCGACCGGACCGCCTACCTGGCCCTGGAGTCCAACGCCGCCACCCGTGCCATGTACCGCCGCGAGGGCATCCACGCCCTGCGCGTGCCCGAGGCTGAGCCCTGGAGCGCCTTACCCCTCATCCCGGAGGCCTGAGCCATGCTGTACTTTGCCTACGGCTCCAACATGAACCTGCAGCAGATGGCCCGGCGCTGCCCCGGCGCCGTGGCCCTGGGCCCGGCCCGCCTGCCCGGCTGGCGCCTCACCGAGCGCACCTTTGCCGACATCGACCGGGACCACGAGGCCGAGACCTGGGGGGTCCTCTGGGAGATCACCGCGGCCCATCTGTGGGCGCTGGACCGCTACGAAGGCGCCCCGGCCCTCTACACCCGCCGCCGCGTCACCGTCACCCTGGCCGACCCCGACACCGGCCGCCCGACGGCACACACCGCCCTGGTGTACGTGATGACCCGCGCCACCAAGGCCGCCCGCCAAGGCTGCCCCTACTCACAGGCCTACCGCGCCGCCTGCTCCCAGGGAGCCCGCGAGAACGGCCTGCCCGTCAACGGCTACACCTACCTCACGGAGTGACGGCTGTCTGCGCACCCCGTGCCCAGGCGGTCCATGCGAGGGCAGTGAGCTTGCGTCACCGGCATGCATGCGGTATAGGTGAAAGCACGGTGTTGGACGCAATATGGGGGGCCAGACAATGGACCTGAAGCCTGGAGTTCCGGACCGCGTTGCTGGCATTGCAAGGGCTGTGCTCGGGGCCGCTCCATACGTGGGGCCGCTCCTGTCAGAAGTGGTCACTGAGTTGATACCGAACCAGAGGATCGACAGGCTGGCAGAGTTCGTCGGAATCCTGAATGCGAAGGTCGAGGCGGTCGACAGAGCTCGCCTCGAATCCCAGTTCAGGGACCCTGAGTTCGTCGACCTCCTTGAGGACGGCTTCCTACACGTGGCGCGCGCCATCTCCCGGGAACGCAAGGAGTATATCGCCTCACTCATTGCCAACAGTCTGAGCTCCGAGACGCTCAAGCACTGTCAGTACAAGCAACTCCTGTCCATCCTGCGCGAGCTCAGCGACCCGGAGGTCATCCTCCTTCACTTCTACAGCAAAGTGGGCTCGGACGACCACAACGAACTCATGGCACGCCATGCTGAGATCATCCAAGGGCCGATGCTGAGCATGGGATCATCACCAGAGGCGTTTGACCTACTGGCTCTGCACGAGATGCACAAGGCAAACCTCCAGCGGCTTGGCCTCATCAGACCGCATTTCCGGAGCCCCAGTCGGCGCGGCGAACCCCCGGAGTTCGACAGCAAGACTGGCATGATGAGCGTCAGCCACACTGACATCACGCCGCTTGGGCGTCTGCTACTGCGTTCTATCATGCTCGTCGACGCCACCCAGCAGAACGCGGTCACGGATCTGTAGTTGGCTGCTGTGCCGCTCTCAGTAGACCATCCCGCGGGAACCGCGTGCCACGGCACCCCCAGGCTGTCGCAGTCTTCCCCGTCCCCTTCGTCCCCTTCGTCCCATGCGTCCCCTTCCATTCCCTGCCGAACAAACTCCTATAAACCAGCATACAGGCAGTAGCCTGCATACCGTATCACCCCCGGCCGCCGAATGGCTTTCGTGCGGCCCCATTGGCAGGAGGACCATGCCATGGCCGATCTTACCCCCGACTCCCCCCGTGACGCCGTCGTCCCCGGACCCCGCTGGCAGTTCGACGGCCAGGTCGCCGATTGCTTCGACGACATGCTGGCCCGCTCCATCCCCGACTACCACTCCATGCGCGATCTGGTCACCCGGCTCGCCTCCCGCTTCATCGTCCCCGGAACCGACGTGGTCGACCTCGGCGCCTCCCGCGGCTCCGCCGTCGCCCCGCTCATCGAGCGCTTCGGCGCCACCGTCACCTGGCACCTGCTCGAGGTCTCCGAGCCCATGCTCGCGGCCCTGCAGCGCCGCTTCGCCGGCTGGCCGCCCGAGGTCGTCCGCATCCTGCCCCTGGATCTCCGTACCGCCTTCCCCCAGGTCCGCGCCTCCCTCATCCTCTCGGTCCTGACCCTCCAGTTCACCCCCATCGAGTACCGCCATCGCATCCTCAGCCAGGTTGCCGGCCATCTCATCCCCGGCGGCGTCTTCATCCTGGTCGAGAAGGTACTCGGCTCCTGCCACCAGACCGACGCCCTGCTCACCGAGGAATACCACCGCATCAAAGGCGAGAACGGCTACTCCCAGGAGCAGATCGAACGAAAGCGCCTCTCTCTGGAGGGCGTCCTGGTCCCGGTGACCGACGCCTGGAATCGTGAACTGCTCCAGAGTGCCGGCTTCGAGTCATGCGAGTGCTTTTGGCGCTGCCTGAACTTCGCCGGCTGGATTGCGCGGACCCGGTTGCCACCATGCCACAACTGACCGACCACGAACGCCCCGCCAAAATCCGGCGCCTCCAGCGCGCCGCGGCCGAAGCCATCCGGCCGGCCGACGACATCGAGATCGACGCCTGGGCCGAGACCTCCGTCGAGCTCTCGCACCGCGTCACCGCCCGCAGCGGCCGCCTGCGCCTGGAGCCCTACCAGCGCCGCCCCCTCCAGTGCATCAAGCACTTCGTGCGAACGGTGCTCATCTGGGCCACCCAGACCGGCAAGACGATCATGCTCCAGTGCTTCATGGGCTGGGCCGTCGACCAGTACCCCGGCCCCTTCATGTACGTCGCCCCCGACCAGAACTTCGCCAAGCGCCGCTCCACCAAACACCTCCGCCCCTTCCTGCGCGACTCCCCCGTCCTCGCGCGCCACATCCCCCCCGATCGGCACGCCCTCCAGGTCTACGAGTACCACCTCAACACCATGAGCGTCACCGTCGCCTGGGCCGGCAGCCCGAGCCAGATGGCCGGCGAGCCCATCATGCTCCTGGCCCGCGACGAGTTCGACAAGTACGCCGACGCCACCGACACCGAGGCCAACGCCTTCCGCCTCGTCGAGCGCCGCACCGCCTCCTACGGCCCCCTGCGCCGCATCTTCGACGCCACCACCCCCACCGTCGAGCAGGCCGACGGCTGGAAGGCCCTTATCGGCGGCACCTGGGAAGAGTTCTTCGTCCCCTGTCCGCACTGCGCCCGCGAGGCCGTCTCACACGACACCGTCAGCGGACTCCGCAACCCCGGCTGGCAGGTCCTCGAGTTCAGCCAGTTCCGCTACCCCAAGCGCGAGAAGGCTGCCGACGAGCCCGAGGAGATCTGCGACTGGCAGGCCCGCGTCCGCCGCGACACCGTCTACGAGTGCCGCGACTGCGGCCAGGCCATCCGGGAGACACTGCGCTGGTCCATGGTCCGCCGTGGTCAGTGGCACGCCCGGCAGCCCGAGGGGCCCTATCCCTCCTTCCACCTGCCGAGCTGGTACGCCCGCACCCCCGTCAACTCCTTTGGCGAAGTCGCGGCCCGCTACGTCGAAGGCCTCGAAGACCCCGAGGCCATGCGCGACTGGTGCAACAACGATGCCGCGCTGCCCTACTCCGACGCCGGCCACAACGCCCGCCAGGAACTCGTGCGCGCCCACGTCTCCGAGGACTACGCCCGCGGCACCATCCCCACCCGCGAGCCCTGCATCGTTGTCGCCACCGCCGACCTCCACAAGCTCTGCCACTTCGTCACCGTCTGGGCCCTCACCCCGTCACGCACCTACCTCATCGACTGGCACAAAGTCGAGACCCCCGAAGAGATCGGCGAACTGCGCCGGACCCTCACCTACCGCAACCTCGACGACGTCCAGTACGGCATCGACGCCGCCTTCGCCGACGCCGGGTACCGCCCCGCCGACGTGTACGCCCTCGCCCTGGAGGACGCCCACGTCATCCCCATCACCGGCTCCGGCCGCTCCGGACTCGTCTCTTGGACCACCGCCACCCACTACCCCAAGAGCGACCGCGAGCTTGACCGCCCCATCGACTGCCTCAACGTCTCCGACACCCACTTCAAAGAGCAGCTCCTCCTGCGCTTTGAGTCCGGCGTCAGCGAAGAGGGCTTCAGGATCGAGGAGACCGACTGGCTCCTGCCCTCCGACACCCCCGGCGAGTTCCTGCGCCACATGCTGGGGGAGGCCGTCCTCGAGAGCAAGAACTCCCACGGCTACACCGTGCGGGAGTGGCAGAAGATCGGCCCCAACCACTACTTCGACTGCGCCAAGTACGCCCTCGCTGCCCGCTACGTCCTGGCGGAGAACCTGCGCGCCCTACGGAGAAGCGACGGCCCGCCGGCCGCAGGCCCCACGGCCGAGTCCCGTGTCAGCGGCAGCAAGCCCGTCGGCTGGGACTGACGCGCCATCCCCCCCCCTTCGGCGATCCGTCCGATCAGCCAGATCCGTCCGGTTCCCTCCCCAGACGCAAAGAGGCCCGTTCCCCCGGCAAGGGGAACGGGCCAACCGATCCAGGCCGAGGAGACCCGAGCAGGGCCCTTATCCCGGACCGGCAACGCCTACTCTACTCCGGGCCGCGCGGCGCCGCCACTCCCCATGCTCGGTCCTCGGGAAGGAAGCTCACCGGGCAAACGTGGAAGCGTTTCTCTGTATTGCGAGGTCAACGGCCACGCGCAACCTCATGACCTCAGCGGACATCCGGTCACTGTCTGCATGCCTGGTCAACTGGGCACCAACCGACATGGGCAGAGATGGGTCAAAGTGATCCAGCCCCCATTGGTAGTAACGAACCAGGGAGTTCAGGTACTCCGTTACAGGATCAGCCAGGACGGGGAAGTACAGCCATGCTAACACGAGGGCTTGACGGCCCTCCTGTGATGGCTTGAAACTGCAGACCTCTGATAGGCCCCTCGCAGCATGGAACTCGGCAATCCACATGGAAGCATCAAGGTGCAGGCGCGACAGTTCCTCATATTTGGACTGGAGGTATGCCTGGCGTTCCTTGCGCGTGCGGATCCACTCGGTCAGCAAGGAGCCGACAACGCCCAGGGCAGCTCCTGCCAGCGCGACGGCCCCACCGATCAGAACCCCCGACCTTCCAGCATCCATCTGATTCCCCCAGCAGGCCCGTTCAGGGCCCATTGTCGCCATCCACGTCCTCTGCAGGGTGCTCGTCAAACAGCCCCGGCTGCGTGTGCGACGGCGCCGCCTTCACCTTCGCAGCGCGCTTGAAGGTCTGCGAGACCTGCTTCTGCGGCGGCATCTCGATTTGCCGGCCATCCAGGAGGTCGCCCACCGTCAGGAGTTGGATCCGCGGGTAGTCCTTGTTCCACAGCCCGGAGTGCCAGAACCCGGCGGTCACGGCCTCCTCCCGCATCGGTCCGGTCGCCTCCTGCAAGGTGATAAGGACGCCGATCACCGCCTTCTCACGATCCAGCACCCCCCGCAGCTCGTGAACGTGCGCCCGCATCGTGTGCCCCGCCTTCACCGACAGGATCACCGTCTCAAACTTGCCAGGGGCGTCGCCTTGGAAGACGATCTTCCCGTCGATCCCCTTGTCTGCCCCCTTCTTCTGCTCCACCGGCCGCGCGCCAACCAGGCCCAGTGCCCACCACTGGAACTGGTACGGGTCCGCCGCGGCCAGGGCCTCGGCATCGGGCAGACTGACCGGCTCACCCACCACCCGGAAGCCGGCCGGCACGACGTAGTCCCCCGGACCCTCCGCCGCGACCGGCGCGGACTCTGCGGGGGCCGCTGCGGACTTCGCGGGGGCCTTCCGCGTCACTGGCTCAATGCCGTAGGCGTCTTTGAGCCGCTCTTTCATCAAGGTGATGGCCAGGTGCGTGATGTCGATGCCGATCCACCGCCGCCCCAGCTTCTGGGCGGCTGCGACGGTGGTGCCGCAACCGCAGAACGGATCGAGGACCACGTCGCCCGGATTGCTCGACGCCTGGATGATCCGCTCCAGTAGTGCCACCGGCTTCTGCGTTGGGTATCCGAGCATCTCGTTGCTCAGGTTAATCATGCCGCGGATGTCTGTCCACACGTCCCCCACAGCGATGCCAGGCGCTTCATCCAGGTAGACCTTCAGGCGGGGCACCTTCCCATTGGGCCTGAACTCAACTCGCCCGTCCTTGAGGAGCTGTTCCATCTTCTCCTGGCCGTAACGCCAGTACCTGGTTACGCCCATGAACTCGTATTGCGGATGGCCTCGCGACCCCTGGCCGGGCGCGCTGAGATCCGAGAGTCTGTAACGGCGGCCGTCAGGATCCCGGAAGTTGTAGAACGTATCCGTGTAGCTCTCCGCATACGGCTCAAACGGCTGAGAGAAGCGCTTCGCCGTACGGGCCGCGTCGGTGCTCCGGTAGTACATGAGCAGTACGTCGTGAACCCTTGGCCAGTTTGCGGCACCCTGCTTGTAGTCGTTCTTGGTTGTTGTTCTCCGCCATACGATCTCGTTCACGAAGCTGTCGCCACCAAACACTGCATCCAGTAGCATCTTTAGGTAGTGGCTCGCGGTCGGATCGCAGTGCAGGTAGATCGAGGCAGTCGGCTTCATGGCTCGGCGCAGCTCGCATAGCCGCGGCGCCATCATCACCAGGTAAGCCAGCAGGTCGCAGGGACCGAGGAACGTGCGGAACGCCTGCACACAGTCGGCCACTCTGTCCCCGGCCGTAACCAGGCCGGCATACGTCTTCTCGCTCTCCTGGTTCCACGTCCAGGTGTCCGAGAAGGCCTGGATCTGCCCAGCCGCCTGGGTCCCGTCCTTCTCGGCAAAGAGGACGTTGTAGTTGGCGTTCGAGTTAAAGGGTGGGTCCAGGTACACCAGGTCAACGGTCTCGTCGCCGACGTACCGCCGCAGGATGTCCAGGTTATCCCCGTAGTAGAGGGTGTTCATGGCCGTCACTTCTGCTGTGCTGAAAGGCTACGCTCCAGGCCGGTCCTCGGGTTCCGCAGCATGACCACCCCGCCGTCTGGATGATCCTGCAGCGTAGCGACATGGTTCTCCACGCCCTTACGGTATATCCATACCCCCGAGCTACTATCGCCGGCGCCAAGACCTATGGACAGGTACCGGCTTCCATCCCGTCTGAACTCCGCTTCACCGCAAGATGCCGACGCACTGCGCGTAGTGAGCAACTGAGCGCCGATCAGGCCGGATGGATCACACACCTGCAGTCCCACGGAATCGACACCCATCGACCCAATGTGGGCAATGATGCTTCCGCCGGTCCCGTACAGGGCCATCCTGCCAGGGCCGTCCCCGCTGTCCTGCGCCAGGAGGCACGAAACCCCGCCCTCCGACCGGTAAGCAGCTATGAGGCCCTCCCCGTCGTTTCCGGTTGCACCGGAACGGAGTCGCAGACGGCCCTTTGCGTCGAGTACATCGACCAGCCCCCCGCCCGACGCGGTCGAACCAAGCCGCACGAGCGGCGCACTAGTTCCAGCCTGCTGCACCGCGAGACTGGTGCACTTGATCTGTCCACTGGAGGCGTCCAGCCACGCCCCAATGCCATCAACCCTTCGTGCCAGGTCGGCCACATCCTTCAGTCGTGAGTCCGTCCCGATACGATCAAGGAAAGCCTGGAGGCTGCGCACCCCGTCCCCCAGCACCCTCTCACTCAACTCCTTTGTAGTCTTGTCCAGTTCCGCCAGACGTTTGCCCATGGCTTCAGCACTGCCGCGGGTGGCTGATACCTGATCGAGGATTGCCAGTGCCTCTGCCTTGGCCTTCTCCGCCGCCTCCTTTGCCGCCGCGGTCACTGACTCCTGCTCCTTTCGTATGGCCGCGGCCTCGGTCCTGGCCTCCTCCATCTCTCTCGCGATCTCCTCCAGCTCTCTCCGAACCCTCCCGACATCGATCATCGCCATCGCGTGCTGTTGCGCCAGCGCCTGGACGGTCTGCCTGAAGGTCTCTGCGGACTGCGCCTGGGCCTCGACGACTGCAGCATTCACCGCGGCTTCCCGAGCTGTCTTGACGACGCTGTACCATACCCCAACACCCATAACGCCGAGCACGCCGGCTCCGGCCGCCATCCTTGTCGCCCAGCGCCACAAAGCGGCGCGCAATGCATCCTCGACGAGCCTCCTTGCCTCCGGATGCAGTCTATCGCCATCCATCACAGTCCCCCTCCTCGCGCGATGGGTGTGGATCACCCACCGCCCTCGCTGTCGCCTTCGGGCATCCACTCCCGTGTAGCACGTCTTATGAGCACGGTACATGCTACACGCCCCGCCTGCAATACCCGCCGTCTGCAAGACCCGAACAAAGGCCGCTCCCTGTAACAGCGGGAGCGCGACAGCCCATGGCCGAAACCGTCCTGACCGATACCGAACTCCTGGCGGAGATCGATGCCGCCATCCTGCGCCTCATTCGGGGCGCCAAGTTCGTCACCGTCAACGGCCAGCAATTCCACTACACCGGCCTGGGGGAGCTGCGGACCTTCCGCGCCGAAGTCGTCTTGCGCATGGCCGAAGCTGCCGGAACTGACGGCCGCGGCGCTTGGGAGGCCTCCTTCAATGGCTGAAGCCAGCCCCCGCCTCAAACGTCTCGGCCAGCGCACCGACGCCGCCATCGCGGCGCTCTTCCCCGGCTGGGGACGCGACCGCTACGTCGCGCGCCTGCAGATGGACGCCATGGCCAAGTTTGCCCCCCTGCAGCACGACCGCGCCGTAGGGCCCGTCCCCACCGGCCAGGGCAGCCTCGACGAACGCCTGCCCTGGTGGGACCGCCTGCAGATGATCAGCCTCTTCGACTCCCTGGTGCACGAGAACCCGCTCCTCTGCGCCATGGTCGACCAGTACTGCTGCAACGTCATCCCCGCCGCCGGGATCCGCCCCGTACCCCAGACCGGCAACGATGTCCTGGATGGCGAGCTCTCCCGCCGCTTCGACGACTGGGCCGAGACCGCCGAGGTCCGCGGGCTCAGCTTCTGGCAGTTCCAGCGCCCCTGGCTCAAGACTCTCCTCGGGCACGGCGACAACCTCACCGTGCGCGTGGCCGACGCCAACGGCGGCCGCATCCAGGGCCTCAGCGCCAACCGCCTCGCCACCCCCCTCAGCCACGGCATGTACGAAGGCACTCAGATCCACCAGGGCGTCTACACCGGCGAGGGCGTCACCCCGCGCGGCTGGTACGTCGGCCGCCTGACCGGCTCCTCCACCCTTGTGCAGGACAGCTTCCGCTACATCCCGGCCGACTTCGGCCTCTTCGGCTTCGACCCCGCCCGTTACGACCTCGACAACTACCGCGGCGTCTCCCGCTTCCTGGCTGCCTTCCCACACATGCGCCGCGCCGAGTCCATTCTCCAGTATCGCGCCTTCCAGGAGAAGATGGCCGCCGTCTTCGGCATCGCCATCAAGAAGAGTAAGGAAAAGGCCACCGGCCCGCTCTCCCGACTCGGCTCCGGAAACAGCCTCGCCGAAACCGAGGGCGCCCGCCAGACCACCTCTACCCGCCCCGACATCGAGCTGTTTGCCGGCATGGGGATCACCCTCAACAATGATGAGGACATCGCCACCATCGACCCCAAGAGTCCCGGCACCGACTTCGAGACCTTCTTCCGCCTCATCTGTCGCATGGTCGGCATCTCCGCAGGCCTGCCCCTGGAGTTCGTCCTGCTCGACTGGACCCGCGCCAACTACTACGGCAACCAGATGAGCGCCAGCATGGGCCGCCGCCAGTTCCTGAACACCTTCATGCTCGTGCGCGCCCTCGTACGCTGGACCTACCTCTGGCAAGCCCGCCGCTTCATCGACGAAGGCCTGGTCAAGATCCCGGCCGGCCTCGATCGCGACCCCCTCACCCACGAGACCACCCTCCCGCCCCCCATCGAAGTCGACGAACTCAAAGCCTTCCAGCTCCACCGGATGAAAGTCGAGTCCAACGTCGACACCTGGGAGTCCTGGTGCCAGCACCAGGGCCGCGTCCTCACCCGCATCATCGGCCAGCGCCAGACCGAGATCGACAAGATGAAGGTCGCCAAGCTCCCCATCCTGGCCACCTCCACCCCCGGCGTCAAACTCCTCAGCGAACTGGAGCAGGGAGCGAAGCCCACCCTATGAACCCCACTCTCTACCACCGCAGCCCCTGGATGACCATCACACTGGCTGAAGCCGCTGCGGACTCCGCAGTACCAGCCGTGCGCAGCACCGGCACGGGCGTGAAGGGGTATAAGGCCGACATCCTCCTCAATGGTCCCATCGGTCAATGGGACTACGCCGCCGACAGCATGAAAGAGGGGCGCCGCCTGCTCAAGGAGGAGGTCCGCAAAGAGCTCTCCGCCCTGGCCGGGCTCGGGGCGGCCGAGATCACCGTCGAGATCAACAGCCTCGGCGGCAGCTTCCAGCACGCCATCGCCATCCACGACTACCTGGCGCAGTTCCCCGGTAAAGTCACCACGCGCGTGATTGGCATGACCGCGAGCGCCGCCACCGTTGTGGCCCAGGCCGGCCGCGTCCGCCAGATCAGCGCCAACGCCCTCTACCTCATCCACCGGTCCGGGCCCCCTTACGGCTACGCCAATGCCGCCAACGCCGTCGAGTTGCGCGCCGCGGCCGACGGCTACGAGACCCTCGACCGCCAGATGTCCGCCATCTACGCCAAGCGCAGCGGCGCCAAAGAGGCTGACGTGTGGGCGGTCATGAACGAAGACAACGGCAACGGCCGCTGGATGACCGCCGACCACGCCAAAGAGCTGGGCCTGGTTGACGAGATCTTCGAGCCCGTGGCCGCGGCCGCCTCAGTCGCCGTCCCCGGCGCCGACCTGGCCGACGCCGTAGCCGCCGCCCACCTGCCGCCGCTCCCCGGCGCCCTGGGAACGCCGAACTCCGGTTCGGCCCATGAGCCGCTCGGAAGAGCGGCGTTCCCCGCCTCCGAACAAAGTGCCTCACAGGTAACAGGTGCGGCCGGTGTGGCCGCCAGTACCAGCCGTGCGCAGCACCCAACAGGAGCACAGCCAGTGAAGATCACCGCCGCGCAAGCCACCACCCTCAAGGCGCGCTTCGGCGCCGACTTCGCCTTCGCGGCGATCACCGGCGACATGGAGTACGCCGCCGCCCTCGAGCAGGGCTCCGAGGCCCAGGCCGCCGCCCTCGCCACGGCCCAGGGTCAGCTCACCACCCTCGCCACCGAGCGCGACCAGGCCCGCGCCGAGGCCAAGACCGCCAAGGACGCCCTGGCCACCGCCAAGGCCGGCCTCGCCGATCCCCTCGCCGCCAGCGATCCCAAGAACCCCCCGGCCGACCCGAAGTCCGCCGCCGCCCAGGCCGCCGCCGCTGCCGAAGCCAAGGCCGATGCCGAGAAGCTCAAAGGCCTCGTCGCCGCCGCCAACGCCCAGTAACCACCCCGATCCGTCCGATCCGCCAGATCGGTCCGATCCGTCAGATCAGTAGAGGAGCCCCCGCCCATGTCCGAGACCCTCAGCTACCCCAACCTGATCGCGGGGGACTTCCCGCGCCAGACCACCAAAGCCACCATCGTCGCCGGTGCCAACCTCACGGCCGGCGCCATCCTCGGCAAGATCACCCTTGGTGCCCTGTCGGCAGTTGGCGCCGCCATCGCCGGCAACACCGGCGGCTCCGGCGCCATCACCGCCGCTCCTGCCGTCGCCGCCGGGACCAAAGCCGGCGTCTACAAGCTCATCTGCATCGAGCCCGGCACGAACGCGGGCAAGTTCCTGTTCACCGACCCCGATGGCATCGTGATTGGCGTCGTGACCGGCGCCGTCGAGAACACCGCCGGGGGCCTCACTTTCACCATCGCCGACGCCACCGACTTCGCCTCCGGAGACGGCTTCACCATCACCGTCACCGCCGCGGCCGGCAGCGGCTACTACAAGCTCTGCGACAAGGCCTCCGTCGACGGTTCACAGAACCCCTGCGCCGTCCTCGCCGAGGATGCCGCCGCCGCCAGCGCCGTCGCCTACGCCACCATCTACCTCACCGGGAGCTTCAACTCCGGCGCCGTCAGCCTCGCAACCGACACCGTCGTGGCCGACGTCAAAGCCGCCCTCCAGGCCCTCAACATCTACCTCCTCAGCGCCGACAACAACGTCACCGTCTAACACCCACGGCTGCCGTGGCCCGCACTCGGGGCCACGTCGGCCAGACCCGTCCGATCCGTCAGATCATCCCGAAAAGGAGTCCCCTCCATGGCCCTGAACGCCTTCGACCTCCGCGTCATGATCAGCGTCCTTGCCCAGCGCAAGCCGACCATGACCCACTACCGCAACACCTGGTTCCGCGGCCCGCCGCAGATCCACCCGTCCGAGAACTTCGACATCGACGTGCGCGTCGGCGGCATCCGCATCGCGCCCTTTGTCAGCCCGATCCGCGAGGGTAAGGTCATGCGCGCCGAGGGTTTCACCACCTACTCGGTCAAGCCCGGCTACATCAAGCCCAAGCGCACCATCACCGCCGCCGACCTGCAGAAGCGCCTCCCGGGCGAGGACATCTTCTCCTCCCGCTCCATCCAGGAGCGCGAGCAGCTCGTGCTGGCCCGCGACCTGGGCGAGCTCGACGACGCCTGCGTCAACCGCGAGGAGGTCATGATGCGCGACGCCCTCCTCAATGGCAAGATCGAGATCTATGAGGACATCGTCGGCACCCTCACCAAGGTGCGCGAGGTCGACTTCCTGCGCAACGCCGCCCTCACCATCGCCCTCACCGGCTCCTACTGGAGCACCAGCTCCACCACGATCCTCTCCCAGTTGCAGACCTGGGCCAACCTCCTGCGCACCCATGGCAGCCTCGGTCCCGACGTGCTCATCCTCGCCCCTGACCTGGCGGCCGATTTCGTGGCCAACACCACCATCCTTGCCCTGCTCAACCTGCTCAACGTCAACGTCGGCAACATCGCCCCGCGCGAGATCGTCCCCGGCATCGACTACATCGGCCGCCTCAACGCCCCCGGCTGCTACGTCGAGGTTTGGTGCGACTCCCGCACCTACACCAACGAAGCCGGCGCCTCGACTCCCATGATGCCGGCTAAGACCCTTCTGCTCGGCTCCACCAAGGCCCAGTGCGAGCTGCACTACGGCCCCATCCAGGACCTCGAAGCCGCCGCCGACCTCGGCATTGCGGGCGGCGGCATGATCCCGGCCCAGCGCTTCCCCAAGACCTGGACCGAGAAAGACCCCAGCGTCCGCCACGTCCTCCTGCAGAGCGCCCCGCTGCCCGTCCCCGTCAACGTCAACGGCTTCCTCAAGGCCACCGTCAAGGCGTAGTCCAGTCCCTATGCAGGGGTGGCCGGCTGACCCCCACAGCGGGCGATGCCGGTTCCCTGCGTAGGGCCGCCTGTGCTGCATAGAGAGAGAGCCGATGGTCCGCGCCAAACACACCATCCACACCCCCGAGCGCCTGGTCGCGCCCGGCGAACTGCTCACCCTCGCCGACCCCGCCGCCGAAGCCCGCCTCATCGCCCTGGGCGCCGCCGATGCCGTCGCGCCCCCCGCGCCCCTCGATCCGTCAGATCCGTCCGCCGATCCCCCACAGGCGCCCAAAGGGCGCCGCAACAAGTAGCCGGCTCGCCCCCGGCAGGCCGCGGGACCGCTTCCTCCCGGTCCCCGGCCGTCCTCCCCCAGGCCACGGGTGCCTCGCCAGCCCCCGTGGCCTGGGCCCTTTCTGCAGGGCCGCGTACTGTGATTGAAAGCTCCCTTCAGTTCGGGTATACTGCTCTTGCTCATACATACTTGCAGTCGTCTCATATGGCTGGGAGAGCGGACGTGTTTGACTACACCGAGCATTACCAAGCTGTGTTCTTCGCTTCCTGCGGGTCCGTACCGCCCAGTCCTCAGGTCATAGGGAAGTTGCTGCAGGCGTTCTCCGACAAGACCCTTGTGCCGATGACTACTCAGCAGGTATCGCTGATTCCCGGACAGGCTCCGGTTGTCGGCCTACAGCTCCAGTTGGCCACGCCGGACATGGCGTGGCTCGTGGCCTTTGAGCCGGCCAGAGTCGTGATCCAGCGCAGCAACGTCCCGAAGACGTGCATGTGCACAACTGTGGATTTCGTTCGGGAAGCAACGGACATCGCGCAACGCCTCTGTGGGGTCGTGGATGTCCGCGCCAACCGCCTTGGTTTCAACACCAGGGGGCTGATGCCAGAGGAGTCAGTACCGCAGCTTCAGGCGCGATGCCCGAGAGTCCTCAGGTTGGTGCCGTTCTACTCTGAGAACGTTCCCTGTGAATGGAACACGAGGACAGTGGGCCGGGAGCGCTGCGAAGTGGGCGGCCAGAGCGAAACACTGAACGTGATCGCCGACATCAACCGGACCCAGGGGAGCATCACGCACGCCAAGGGGACAAGTGATTTCGACAGAATACAGATCGGATTCGACATTAACACGCATCAGGGGAATACCTTGGCACGCTTTGCTCTGGCCGACCTAGGAGGGTTCCTAGAGACGGCGAGCGCGTTGGCGCAGAAGTTGGCCACCCAGATCGAGGGATTACTCAATGGTGTTCCTTGATGCCTCTTACGTTGTTGGTCCTGCGTGCGCCCGATCAGAGTCCGGCACCGGAGCGCTTGGCGGTGTGGCATGCCAAGGTTCCCCGCCGGGCGGCGGGCGACTGCCAGAGGGGTTGGTGCTGCATGGCGGAGCCGTAGCTGGCCCCGCGCCAAGCCAGGCAGCACCGAGTGCGAGCATCGGGGCCCTGGCTGCATCCCTTGGCCGTTGTTCAGGTAGCCGTGAAGACTGGACGGGGCAAACCCTATCGTCGTCCGTAACCCAGCGGTCCGTGACGAGATCTAGCCTCACCACACAGGCTTCGCCGGAGATGAGCAGCGTCATCGATGGGGAGAAGGCTAGGTTCATGGAGAGGCTCGGCCAACTCCTTACAGTCGCTGACTTCGAGTACGGTTTCTCATCCAGTGCAGAGGCGTACGTGAGGGCGGCGGTTACGGAGCGTGGGGCCGTGGTGAGGGAGTGGATAAACGAGGTGTTCCTAAGGAGCTGGGTTGCTTCGCCCGAGTCGCTATGCCGAGTCTTGCGGGTTCTTGGTCACCTTGAGTACTCGGAGGTGGCTCCCCAAGGCCCCACGATGGCACTTGCTTCGCTACGACATGCCGACGCGGAGGCACGGGAGTGTGCGGTCAGGTGCTTCGAGAACTGGGGGGGGCCAGAGTGCGCTGAACTGCTTAGGCGTTTCACGTTTGACGAGGACTGGCTAGCCGACTACGTTCGGGCAGTTATCGCTGATCTTGAGGCTGTCCCCGGCAGGTAGCCGACTGGCCTGGTTGGTGCGGGCATGAGTCGTCATGCTTGAGGGAGGTCGAGGAAGTGGGAGCCCTGGTACGGAAGATTGAGCTGGCGAAGTGGAAGCAGAAGGACGTTGTGGGAGGTGAGACACCGTCCGCGGATGCCATCACCGCTTGCCTGCGGACGCGCGGCAATGCGTTGTCGGTTTGGTGGATTGAGGATGACTCTGAGTTCATGGATGCAGTGCTGGCTATCGCCTCGGGCGGTCAGGGCATCGATACTATCGACGTCGTGACCATCCCAGCTAGCCCTGGCGAAGGGCATGACTTCGCCCTGACGCTCTCAGCGAGCGATGGAAGGACCCCTTACGCCAGGTTCTCATGCCGACACCGTGACGTCGTCGACCTTGACTATGACTCCCTCGGGACGATGGCGACCTTGGTTGTCGCGGCGATCAAGGAGAAAAGGCACCGCCGTTTCACAGCTCGCGAACTGCGAAAGCTCCTCACCGATGCGGTATCGGAGCAGAAGATATCCTTGGAATGCCTGGGGGATGGCCTGCGCAAGGAGCTAGCATGACACACGTTAGCAAGCAGCCAAGGCAGGCACGCTCTGTAGCAGGATGATTGCCGATAGCCCCGTGCAGGATCGTTCCACAGACCGATCCTGCCTCTGGCTCATTGCGCTCCCCGAACAAACGCCCCCCTCCGTAACAGCACGTGTTACGGAGCACACCAGTGGGCGCCATCGCAGACCCGATCATCGACATCATGCATCGCCAGATTCCTCTGGCGAACCGGGTCGCTTTGGAGTCCACCTTCTGGCACTGGGTCCGTCACTATGGTCCGGAGCACTTCGAGCGCAGCGCTTTCAGCCGCTACTCCGCCGCCTACTCCGCCTCCCGCAAGGCCGACAAAGAGGAGTGGTTGCGCCGCCACGCCAAAGACACTGCCAGGGTTGAGAAGAAGGGCGAACTGGGCCGCCGCATCACCGCCGTCAACCCCCTCCAGGTCAGCGGCCGGCTGGCGCGCGCCTTCCTCGGCGGCTCCGTCGCCTTCACCGGCAGCAAGACCCGCCTCAGAGGCACCTGGAAGAGCCTCCCCTCCTACGCCACCCGCCCCAACCGTCACAGCGGCTTCGTGGCCTCCGGGGCACTGACCTCGGTCAACGAAGACGAACGGCAGGAGCTCGGGCGGCTCTACGGCGAGTGGCTGGCCTGGAACCTCCGCAACCTCATCCGTATGGCTTCGCCCACCCGCGGGCGCATCGTCATCAACCTCTAGGAGTCCGTCCCCATGGCAGACCTCGCCAAGCACATCATGGTAGGCGTAGACTACGGCGGTGGCTTCATCGCCGAAGTCGATCCGTCCAGCGTCAAGGTCACCCCCGGCCTGGCCGAAGCCATCCAGAAATGCGGCGCCATCCATCCGCAGATCAAGCTCGGGCTGACCGCCGAGCCCACCATCGAGCTGAGCTTCTTTGACATCAAGGCCCTCTCCGGACCGGCCCTGCTCAGTGTCGGCAGTCCCCTCAAACTCTACTTCCGGGCCCTGTCCGATACCCTCGGCTTCGGCACCGGCTACATCTCCGTCACCTGCACCAGCGGCATGGCCGTCCCCACGACCCTGGGCGGCGGCAAGGGCAAGCTCGCCACC
The DNA here is from genome assembly GCA_903837355.1 of uncultured Victivallales bacterium. Lineage (GTDB taxonomy): Bacteria > Verrucomicrobiota > Lentisphaeria > Oligosphaerales > JAFGRS01 > CAILUI01. Next base: position 6,116 of record CAILUI010000422.1, on the reverse strand, counting down.
CTCGGCTGCACCGTCCATCTCACCAGCACCGACGGCGATGCCGCCCCCTTCACCGTCGGCACCACCAGCGCCACCCTCAGCGCCCCGACCGACTTCTACTGCCTGGGGATCGTCACCCTCACCACTGCCCTGGCCGGCGTCACCGAGGCCAGTCTCGACTTCGGGTTCAAGGTCGCCAAGGACACCGGCGAAAACGGCTTCCCGTTCCCCAGGAAGTGCTGGATCGCCGACCAGGACGCCAAGATCACCACCACCGTCGAGGGCCTCGCCGAAGCCACCCAGGCCCGCTCCGCCATCGGCACCGCCGAGACCACTGTCACCATCACCTTCCGTAAAGTGACCGCCGCCCTCATGCCCGCCAACAGCGGCGGCTACCTCGTCACCGGCCAGAAGGCCGGCGTCCACGTCGGCACCATCTCCGGCGGCCGCCCCTCCACCGTCCAGCTCATCGCCGACCTCATCGCCACCGCCTTCGACGGCACCAACTACCTGCAGTTTGCCAGTGTTGCGTAACCACCCTGGGAACGCCGATCTCCCGATCGGCTCTCATGCCGACCCGACGGTCGGCGTTCCCAGGTAAGGCGGTCCCCATGTCAATGACCGGCATCTACGGCGAGCCCCTGGAGCTCATCAAGACCTGGCTGCAGAGCCTGGAGGCCTTCGGCGCCTTCAGCCCCTCAACCGCCGTCTACCTCTATGACCGTCTGGGCAGCGACACTCCCCCCGAGGTCGGCGACGCCTGGGCCATCCTCTCCTACCCAGACGCCAGCGGGCACACCATCACCCTGACCCCTGGTCTGGACGTGCAGCGCCAGGTGGAAGTCTGTCTCAGCCGCGTCGTGCGCGGCATCACCGAGAGCGCCAAAGAGGCCATCGTCAACGATACTGGCGCCATCGTTGCCGGCCTCATCGCCGCCAACGAAGCCACCGGCCAGATCACTCAGATCAAGCTCAAGACTCTGGCCCTCGATGAGACCTGCGAGCCCCCGCAGATCGGCGCCATCCTCCTCCTCTTCCTGGATATGGGGGGCCGTTGACGCCATGAGCATCGCCGAGCAAATCGCCCTCGCCCTCCGCCAGCAGCTACAGGTCGGCGGCCACAACCTATCCGAGCGCGTCACCTACGAGCCCCTCAACAACGCCGTCCAGACCGGGATCAGCGCCATCGTCAAGCGCGGCGAAGGCAAGGCCGAGGCCGTCATGGGCGCCGATTACGACCAGTTCGAGGCCGACATCCTCCTCTACGCCGCCGATCTGCTTCTCCCTCCCCGACGCGGCGACCGCGTCCGCACCGCCACCGAGGTCTGGCATATCGACGGCATCCGTGCCGAACTCTCCGGCGGCTACCTCCTCCGCGCCACCCGCAAAGTCCTCCAACCCGCCGTAACGGAGCAGTAGTCCCATGGCAACGCGCAACGTCAGATGCCTCCGGCGGCCGGGGCGGCGTGCCTCCCCGGACCCCTCGCGCAGGGTCGCTGCGGCAGACCTGGCCGAGTACAGCCACGTCGCCGCAACTCCCGGTGGCCAGGTCAGGAGTCCCGCCTTCAGGCGGTCCATGGGTCCCTTGCGTCCCTTGGGTCCCCTGCGTCCCTTTCCCCCGCCGCTCCTGCTCCCCAACCTCATTCCCGTGGGCTTCAGATGATCCCAGCCACCATCCTCTACTACCTCCCCGGCAAGGCCGCTGGCGGCTTCACCGCCGCCGCCCTTGGGTCCATCCCCGAGCGTCTGCGGGGGCGATTCGCCACCCACACCCGGCAGGACAGCTCCCCGGGTCCCGATGGTGGGCGTGGGCTGCTCATCACCTGGCAGGAGAACGTCCTGGTCAGCTTCGACGCCAAGGCCCAGCGCTGGCAGCGCTGCGGCGACCACTGGCGCGGGGTCCGCAACGACTACCAGGCTGCGGAGTTCGCCAAAGACGCCCCGCCGTCCGAGGGCTATCCCGTGCGCCTGGGCGATGGCCGCGCCTGGGTCATCCCCGTCGCCCTGGCCGACGCCCCCAACTACGCCATCCCCTGGCGCGAGGGCCTCGACGACGAGGGCCGCCTCGTGCGCGCCGTCGACCCCGCCTATGCCGACGTCTGCCGCGTTGCCCGCGGCCTCTGGGAGCGCATGGAGAACACCGGGCGGCTGCAGATGGACGACGACGACCTGCGCCGCGCCTGCGCCACCGCGATCGCCGTCAACTACCGCCTGGATCTCGACGACTGCCTCTTCCTGGGCCTCTTCAGCAGCGAAAGCTACACCAGCATCGCTCGCGCCCTGCTCGACATGCCCGCCCTCGAGGAGATGCTCAGCGACCCAAAAGTCCGCGCCGGACTGTCAGTGCCCTCTGGCGGTCCGGCGTCCTCCGCCACCATCGTGCCACCTACGCCGACCTCTCCCTCTGCTGCCGCGAAGGATAGCTGACCATGGGCCTCGTGGTACTCGAAGTCACCGGCGAGAACAAGGATCTCCTCGCCAAGCTCACGCAGCTCGAGAAGCGCACCGAGACCCTGGAAGCCAGACTCAAGGGCGCCGGCAAGGCGGGCGGCGACGCCTTCTCGCACATGGCCAAAGAAGCCGGGGCCTTCGCCCTGGGGCTGGCCGGCGTCGGCTCCGTCGAGAGCATCTTCCACAAGGTCGTTGAGATGGCCCGGAAGTCGATCGAGGAAATGCGCAAGCTGCAGCGCGACGCCCTCAGCACCCAGGAGACCTTCGCCGGATCCCTCGGTAAGTTCATCAGCAACAACCCCACCCTGGCACAGGGCGACGTCGCCATCTGGGCCAAGTTTGCCGAAGAGCAGGGCAAGACCGGCGTCGGCGGCGGCGCCGCCGGTGTCCTCTCCGCCCTCTCCGATCTGCGCGGTTCCACTGCCGGCAGCAGCGACGTAGACCAGATGGCAGCCATGGCTGAAGCCGTCAAGCGCCGTCGGCTCGACCCCAGCACCGACCTGGCCAAGTACTCCCAGGCCGTGATCAAGATCAAAGATGACCTGGGCGTCGGCATCACCGAGGCCTCCAACGTCCTCAGCATCTACGGCGAGCGTGCCGGCGGCGACATCGCCGGTCTGGCCGGCCAGGTCGGCAAGCTCAAAGGCCTCTCCGGAGTCAGCGGCGGCAACATCAAAGACGCTCTGGCCCTGCATGCGTTCCTGACCACCGAGACCGCCGACAGCACCGGCGAGAACAGCACCACCACCGTCAGTAACCTCATCGCCCGTGCGGCCACCCGCGATGTCGAGCTCGGCGGCAAGAAGGTCAGACTCAAGGGCGAGACCGGCCTGGATCGCGTCCTGGAGACCATCGAGCGGATCAACTCCGGGGAGTTCGGCGACCCCAAGGAAGCGCTTGCCGCCTACACCCGCGAGCTCGGTCGCGAGAGCGCCTCGGCTGTCATCGCCCTTGGCTCCCTGCGTGTGTCCGGCGGTAAGTTCGCCGAGACCCGCAAGCTCATCGAGGCCGGTGCGGCTCCCGGCGCCGACCTCACCGCTCAGGGTCTAGCCACCAAGGCGGCGCTCACCCCTGCCTACGGTGCCATGCAGGACGCCAAGAAGGCCGGCGCCGCCAAAGAGGCCGCCGAGCAGGGCAACGTCGGCGGGGCCAGCCAGGCAGCGGTGGCCAAGGAGCTGGCCGACTACTTCGAGAGCTTTGGCCTCATCGACGCCACCGACCCCACGATCGAGGCTCGGCGGCTGGCCGCGGAAATGGGGAACACCCCCACCTCCCAGTACCGCCGCGAGGAGAAGCTCCGGCGCGTGCGCGGCGCTGCCCTCGGTCGCGGCGAGCTCGCCGTCGATTCCCAGTACGCCAGCGACCGCGCCCTGGCGGGGCGCATGGCCATCGGCGAAGCCCGGACCCCCGAGGAGATCCTTGCCATCGCCGCCCGTTCCGGCGCCGTCGACACCGGCACCCGCCTCGACCTCTTTGAGCAGGGCGCGCTCAAAGCTGCCGGCGCCTCGCCCGAGCGCGTCGCCGAACTGCAGGGGATGTTCGAGCAGGGCCTCAAAGACGCCTTCAAGCAGGGCCTCTCAGAGCTGCTCATGGAGTTGCGGCAGAACAAAACTACCCCCCGGCAGGAGGCCGATTAGCCTATGGGCGCTCAGATTGCCGGATACAGCTTCACCGCCTGGTCGGGGACCGTCCCCCCCATGGCCAACGCCATCGAGGCCCGCGAACGCGCCGGCACCGACGGCTACACCTTCGTCCTGCGCGGCAAACGCTCCCCGGCCTTCGAGGTCCGCACCACCAGCCTCCACGCCGACATCGGCACCGCCCGCGGCCGTTGCACCGACTACGAGCGCCTCATCGGCACCTTTGTGACCCTCGAAGACGCCGCCGGCCGCTCCTACGGCCGCGTCATCGTCCTGGGCGTTACCGCCCGCGCCTACCGGCTCCTGTACTCCACCGACGGCAGCCACGCAGCCGTCGAATGCTCCTGGTCCCTCCAGAGGGGGAGATAGCCCGTGCTCAGCACCCTGCAGACCCTCGAAGCCTACAGCGGAGACACCACCACCTTCGCTGTAGCCGTCACCGATGGCGGCGTCGCCCACGACCTCACCGGCCGCACCCTCTCCTGGCTCGTCTCGGCCACGCGCGATGGCGCCACACTGCTGGTCAAGGACGTCACGGTGCACAGCAACGCCGCGGCGGGGCTGAGCGCCCTTACCCTGACCCCTGAAGACATCGAGACCATCGGTGGTCCGGGATCCTACATCCTCACCGGCATCGAAGTCGACGGGACCGCCGAGGTCACGCGGGCCGTCAGCAACCTGCGTATCCGCGGCCGCCCCCAGAGGGCGTAGCCCATGAGCAACAGTATCACCATCAACATCGTCCCGCCCAGCATCGCGGTTGACATTGCGCCTCCCACCATCGGCGTCGGGATCAGTCGCCAGGGCGCTCCCGGCCGCGCTGTCGAACTGCAGGCCGCCGATGGGTACATCCAGTGGCGCTACGTCGGCTACCCGACCTGGACCAACCTGGTAGCGCTCACCAACCTTGGGGGCTTTCCCGCGGGCGGTACCCTCGGCCAACTCCTGGCCAAGGCGTCGAACGCCGATTACGACTCTGACTGGGTCGATCCATCCGAAGGCGGCGGTGGGGGCGGATCCACCGACGTGGCAGCGGCCACTCACGCTGCCACGGCAAAGTCGCCGCTGGCCGACAATGACGAGATCCCGGTTGCAGACTCTGCCGCGACCTATGGGCTGAAAAAGGTGCTGTGGAGCGTGATCAAGGGTACCTTCGCTCTGCTCGCCCACGGTCACACCGGGACCACTGACGGCAGCAAACTCGCCCAGGCGAACACGCACGAGAGTGCGGACACGGACAACGCCACCACGGCGCTGCACCACACGTTGGGCACCGCCGCCAATCAGGCCGCGGCCGGCAATGACTCCCGGCTTTCGGATGCTCGCACGCCGGTCGCCCACAATCAGTCCTGGTCGACGATCACGGACAAACCGACGGCGTTTGCGCCGGTGATCGGCACCGGTGCCGGTGATGCTGTTGCCGGGAATGATGCCCGGCTGACGGACGACCGCGCGCCGACGGCCGCCGGCATGGCGGCGAAACTCCATGCCGCCGCTGCCAAGACGCCGCTTGCCGACAATGACGAGATCCCGGTTGCAGACTCTGCCGCGACCTATGGGCTGAAAAAGGTGCTGTGGAGCGTGATCAAGGGCACCTTCGCCCTGCTCGCCCACGGCCACACCGGGGCCACAGACGGCAGTAAGCTCGCCCAGGCGAACACGCACGAGAGTGCGGACACGGACAACGCCACCACGGCGCTGCACCACACCCTGGGCACCGCCGCCAATCAGGCCGCGGCCGGCAATGACTCCCGGCTGACGGACCCTCGCACGCCGGTCGCCCACAATCAGTCCTGGTCGACGATCACGGACAAACCGACGACGTTCGCGCCGGTGATCGGCGCCGGTGCCGGTGATGCCGTGGCTGGAAACGATTCCCGGCTGACCGATGACCGCGCGCCGACGGCCGCCGGCATGGCGGCGAAACTCCACGCCGCCGCTGCCAAGACGCCGCTGGCCGACAATGACGAGATCCCGATTGCGGACTCTGCCGCGACCTACGGGCTGAAGAAGGTGCTGTGGAGCGTGATCAAGGGCACCTTCGCT